>JAQCEL010000213.1 GCA_027618655.1 Pseudomonadota bacterium
TCGTATTGCGGATCAGCTCAAGCTTTATCGCCGCTTCGCCGAGCATTTCGACAACATCAGGTTTCTTATCGACCCCGATCGCTTGCGCTAATCGGATCAGCACGGCGTAAACGAAACCGAGCTTCACTTCCAAGCGCGTGTTCGTTTGGTGCGCAGTGAGTTCGCGCATGCGAGTGTCTTTATACATACGGTTTAGGAACGCCGGATCTTCGTGCAGAAACACGCGATCCCACGGCACCAGCACGTTATCAAACACGACGGTCGCGTCCATCTCGTCGAAGCGACTCGACAGAGGAAAATCGGCACGCAGGCCGTGATTGGCAAACGAGCGGCGACATAGCGTTTTTAAGCCCGTGGTATTCATCGGGATGGCGAATACGTTGGCGTAGGATTCTTCGCCGGCTTGAAACGTGGGAGGGAATGGCCAAACTAGAATTTCGTCCGCATACGGCGCCGCGGTTGCGATGCGCTTAATGCCGTGCACGACAATGCCGTCGGCCGTGCGATCGACCACGCGCAGCGGGGTATTCGGATCAGCTTGTTCGTGGCGCAACTTCCCCTTATCGAGCTGCGGGTCCAATAGCGCATGCGTTAGAAACAGATCGTGGCGCGCAATGTATTCATAGTAATTGACCATCGCCTCGGCACGTGCCGGCGAGCATTCGTGGAAGAAACTGCGTTTCGCCGCTAAAGCCGCTAGCATGACGTTTAGAAAATCAGGACTGCGACCCATCATGCCGCAGCTTGCTTGCGCTGAAGCGATATAACATTCGCGTTTAAGCCTAAGGTCGTCAAGGCTTCGTGGGATCTCAAAAGGTCGTGCGATCACATCACCGAGTTCGGCACAGTGGACAGTCATCACTGCGCTGAGTGAGGGATCGTGTTGTTTATCGTAGAGCGCAGCGATTGATTGAATCGAGGCTTGAAATTCCCCGAATTGGGTGACGTCTTCGACCCGCTTGCCGCCGTACCAAACTTCGCGGCCATCGCTTAAACCCGCGAGATATTGCTTGCCTGTTCTAATTGCCATTGAGAAATCTCACGTCGAAATTGCACGTTGGAAATTGGTATTGTAACTTCTTGCAAACCCTGTGGTGAGCGAGACGCATTCGAGAATCGGGCGCGGCGCACTTAAGCGCCTAAATCGCATGTTTCACGTTGTGGGATCGATGTGCTTTACGAGTGTCTCGTCAACAAATCGATACACGATGAAGCTACCAACCGCGCCGAGGCCTGCAATGCTAAGGCACGCGATACTGATTGGCGCGACTGCGGCTACCATGCCGATCGCCAGCGGGCCAGCGGCCGTGCCGACGTCGGTTAGCAACCGCCACAGGCCAAGAAATTCACTGCGTCGGTCGGCCGGCGCAAGATCCGTGCCCAAGGTCATCACGATGCCGGTCGATAAACCATTCGCGATGCCGACAAGCACTGCCGCTGCCAGCAGCGATTTAAGTCCGACAACACAAGCCATGGCGGCCATCGAGACGGCGAGTAAGGCCGAACTCGGGACGGCAGTCGCGCGGCGGCCGTACTTATCCATGATTAACCCGGCCGGATAGAACAATGCGACATCGACGAGTGCGGAAATTGACACGAGAATCCCAATCGTCGCGACGTCTAGACCCACCGAGGTTCCTAGTAAGGGCAGCAACACCGTGCGCGCCGAGCGCATTAGCATGAAGGTAATTGCAGCAACGCCAGCAGTCGAGAATACGGTTCGATAGCGAACGCAAATGTCGATTACCGTCTGCATCCGCAATTCGCGCAACATCGGACGTTCATGTTCGAGGAATAGGCTGACCGCCGCAAAGGCAATTAAGGTGCTGCACGCGGCGCTCGAAAACGCCACGTGGTAGCCAGCGCTGCTGGCAAGAGATGCGCCTGCGAGCGGCCCCAACAGTGCCGCCACGCGCATGATGCCGGCCATCATCGCGATCACTCGGCCGCGCGTTTGCGGGCGGGTGACGGATGTCACATAAGACATCCGTCCGAGCAAAAAAGAACTTCCTCCTGCGCCATTCAGAAACGCAATGATATAAATGAGATGTACATCGCTCGTTAGCGTGTATGCGTAGTGCGCGCTGCCGACGACGGCGACGGCAAGCATCATGACGACCTTATCGCCGACCCTCGCAGCTAACATGCCAGCTGGGATGTCGAAGGCCATCATGCCAAGGCCGCGAAAACCGACGGCTGTTGCTGCGGCTGCCAAACTGCCGCCAATTTCAATCACGTACAGCGGTAACAGGATCAGAACTGCCTGTCCGGCGATGCCAATCAGCATACCGGGCAAGTAGATGGCGAGCAGCATCGGCGCGTGAATTTTTTCAGCGTTCAAAATTGCACTCTCTGAGTTGCTAGGAGCCCGGATCGATCGGCGGGGTTACCAGACGGGTAGGCGCGCCATGATACATGAGCGGCGAATCCGACCCGCAATCAGTGCCGAGTTGCCTGAAACACTTGACCCACAACTAAGATCGCGCGAAGTTACCGCTATGACAGGTCCATTGGTACTTCCTCCCAGTCTCCCGCAAAGCGGCGTACGGCAACTCTTGCGCTATTCGTTTTGGCCGATCGAGTTTCTCGAGGATTGCGCAGCACGTCTTGGTGAGACCTTCTCGATCGAACTCGCAGGACTGGGGACGTTTGTGCAATTAACCCGCCCCGACGATATCCGAGACGTCTTTAAGGCGGATGAAACGACATTGCACGCAGGCGAGGTAAACGTTCTTTTATCGAGCGTGGTCGGAACGAGTTCCGTTTTGGTTCTCGATGAAAAGCCACACGTGCGCCAGCGCAAAGCCATGCTGCCACCACTGAAAGGCGAACGCATGCGGACTTTTTTTGATGCCATGCGCTCGGAGACGCTCGCGATCGCTGATCAATGGACCGGTGCGGGTGTGGTTCGCGCGGATAAGGCCATGCAGTCGATTACGCTGCGCGTCATTATTCGAGCGTCGCTTGGGCTCGAGTCCGGGCCAGAATTCGATGTCATGCAAAGCGCTATGGCAAAACTATTAGCCCATGTTCGCCATCCACTCGCGTTGGTCATGTGGAAGCTATTCCCCCTGGCGCGCTTCGAGAACTCAAAAATACTGCCGTTTTTTCGCATGCGCCGTAAGTTCGATACGATTTTGAACGCGTGTTTCGATCGCCAACGCGCGTTGCCCGAGGAGCAGCGTCCCGAATGCTTGCTGAAAGATTTGCTTGCGACGCAGTACGATGATGGTTCGCGAATGAGCAATCATGAACTGCGCGACGCGATCGTCACCGTGCTTGCCGCGGGCCATGACACAACGGCGCTGGCGCTCGCTTGGGCATTCGAATTAATTTTGCCGCGCGCCGATGTCGTGGCAAAGATTGTTGAGGAATTAGACTCAGTTACAGACGGTCACTTACCGAGCCTTGAAGACATCGAGAAATTGCCATACTTAGACGCCGTCATTCGCGAAAGTCTGAGAGTACGCAACGTCATCCCAATGGTCGCAAGACTAGTGAAGAAAGAGATCTCCGTTGGCGGGTTCTCTTATCCAAAGGATATTGTTCTGTGCCCGTCGATCCACTTACTCCACATGCGTGGAGATCTCTATCCGGAACCGAAGTTATTTCGACCGGAGCGTTTTCTTGAACGTAAATTCGCGCCTTACGAATGGATACCGTTCGGCGGTGGCAACCGAGCGTGTCTAGGTCAGGCGTTCGCGATATACGAAATGAAAGTCGTCCTTGCGACGTTGTTCTCAACCCTGCGTCTCGAACGGCGCGATGGAGCAGTATCTCGCCCTGTGCGGCGCGGCGTCTCCATCGGACCGAGCGATGGATCGTTGCTTAGGGTTATAGAACGTCGCCCAACTAAGAGTTAAAAATTATGCGTTGTGAGGTCGTTGCGATTGGCACGGAGCTTTTGCTCGGCCAGATTACGGACACGAATTCATCTTGGATTGGCGAACAACTCGCCTTAGCCGGGATCGATTCGCTGTATCAAATCAAAGTTGGGGATAACTTCGATCGCATGGTCGAATGCATTCGACACTCCTTAGAGAGGGCCGATGCCGTGATCACTTGTGGTGGCCTCGGTCCAACCCAGGACGACATAACGCGCGAAGCAATCGCCGAGGTGATGGGGGTGCCGCTGGTTCGGCATCCTGAAATCGGTGACCGCATCCGCAAAATGTTCGAATCGCGCGGTCGCACGATGCCGGAAAACAATCTGCGCCAAGCCGACGTACCGGAAGGGGCAAGCACGATCCCGCAACAACCAGGCACGGCTCCGGGTCTCATTTGCCCGGTGGGTGAAAAAGTGATCTATGCCGTACCGGGTGTGCCACATGAGATGGAAACGATGATGCAAGGCACGATTTTGCCGGACTTGCAGCGACGTTCGGGTTTTACCGGGATCATCAAAAGTCGGGTTCTCAAAACCTGGGGGCATTCGGAATCTGGCCTCGCCGAGTTACTCGGCGATCGCATTAATATATTAGATGCGGCGGGCAATCCGACGATCGCGTTTCAAGCAAGTGGTATCGAAGGAATCAAGGTTAGAGTGACCGCGAAGTCTGATACGCAAGCCGGCGCGCTGGCGTTGATCGCTGCGGAAGAGGACGAGGTCCGAAAGATTCTCGGCACCTACATTTTTGCAACGGACGACGAAAGTATGGAATCTGTCGTTTTAGATGAGTTACGTCGAAAAGGTTTAACCTTAGCCGTCGCTGAAGTGACAAGCGGGGGACTGATTGGCACGCGTTTGAGTGCGATCGATGCGTCCGGCGAAGTTTTTCGTGGCAGCATCATTCCGGTCGCCGGCTCTGTTCGTCAATCTTTGTTAGACGTGCCGCCAGACGAAATAGGCACAGCGGCTGCGGCATCAAAACTGGCTAACGCTGTCAGGATTGTGTTCGGCGCGGATATCGGGATTTCTACCACCGGGCTGCATGATGTGTCGACCCGCAGTGAGCTCCCGCCCGGCACGACTTTCCTCGGGATTTCAACGCCGAATTCGACCGATGTCGAGCAAGTTCGTTTGCCTGGTGACCGCGAACGCATTCGACAATATAGCGTGATCAGTTTGCTAAATTATTTGCGTTTGAAATTACAGGACATGGATTGACGACGTCGCGAAGTCTGCTAAACATTGGGAAAAGCGTCGCGGTAGACCGACTACGTTATCCAGATCCCAGATGCGGTGGGCAAATCAGAAATTTACGCACGATTCGCGGATCAGAGATATACGTCAGCTTAATGAGCAAAGGAAAGAAAAGATGGAAGCAAAGGAAATTGAACTCGTTCAATCTAGTTGGAAAAGCGTTAGAAGTCCCCGGAACTCACCTCTATCGCGGCGTCATCAGCGAGAAAAACATCCTCGCCAATCAAAACGGCCGGGTGACTTTTAAATATCTCGAAGCGGCTACCGGCACCCTGCGAACACGCACCATCCCCGGCGCCGACTTCCTTTGGCTTGTCCTGCAGCATGTCTTGCCTAAAGGCTTCAGGCGCGTGCGCGACTATGGGTTCTTGCACGGCAATGCTAAATCCAAACTCGCGCTCGTGCGCTATGTGTTGCGCGTCGTCGTTGACGTGCTGATATCCAGACCACGGCCCTCGTTTACTTGTCCAAAGTGCCAGGCACCGTTGCGCATACTCGCGTTTATTAAACCGGTACGGCCCTCAGGCTAACGGCGTCCACCAACCCTCACCCTCAAGCCATTCGCTACAGGAGAAACGCCAGACTTCATGACTAGGCGTACGCAATCGCAGCGGCCAGATCACACGCCGAGGTCCGCACTCGACTGCAAAAATGTCAACGAAGTAAACACACTTCCGAACATCACCGCCTGAGAATATTTATTTCCTTATAGTGTGTCTCACCGACTCCCCGGGCTCGTCCAACTACCGGATAAGGTCGTGGCTCGCTGCGCGATCACGACCTATCCTTATTCGTTAGCTGGCAATTTTTGCTATTTCAAGCAGCGTCGAGTTGACGCACGGCAGGAATGTCGTTCGGAGCTACTGGCCTCACCTGTGTCGGTGTTAGCGTTATCAAAGCTTGCGTGTGACCGGAAGCCGTTACAAATTCGACTTCTATCGCGTTTGATGAATATAGCTGAACGACAGCACCAATATCGCCTCGCTTAAGATCATGGCTCGGCAAATCCGTTTCTAGCACCACAGTGTCCAGTTCTTTTATGCTCATGATCTAATCCTCCGGATAAGCCGTTACTAATCGTGGGGTGTTCTCATCCGTGAGTATAATCCACACGGTTAATATTTCTAACACATCACCGTTCGGTGACGAAATAGAACCGCGGATCCGATATTTAGTCCCATAATCTGTCGATTCAAGCACATCGGCTTGATTTGCGAGGAGCAACCGAATGTCTTTCGATAACACTTCCCATTGTTCGGGAACGTAGCCAAACGATCTAAAAAATGCCGCTTTTGTTTACAAGCTGTTGGGTTACCAACACCCAAAGCGTAACCATGGCGACGTTACTTAAGCCGAAAGCGACCACTCGATGCGACACGCGATTGTAGGTGAGGTGGATCGCGCTGTGCACCGTTCTTAGCGCCACAAAGGCCCAGGCGACCGCGACCATGATTCCCGAAACGTCCGTCGCTATGTAGGCAATTAGACAAGCGGGATAAAGCAGAACCGGAAACTCGAGCAAGTTCATGTAATTCCGGTTCGGTATGCTGACTCGAGGCGGCACCCTTCCTGACTCTCCGAGTATGAAATCATCAATCGTGACTTCGCCTCGCCGAACTGATCCGACTCTGGCGACGGGGATGAGTAACTGCACTAATGCTGTCAGTGCGGCCATGCCGACCAAAGGCAGAATTATCGCTGTTGTATTAGCAGTGTCCATGAGTTCTTGCGGCATCTAACAGTTGTATAGACAGAATCTATGTTTACCGGGAAACATAGAATCTACCCTAAAAGGATTAGGTAGAAGGTTTTCGGATCTATGGATCCGCATTTTGTATACTTTTGACCCGCATCCGACAATCTTACCGCGTACCGGGCTGCATATCATAATCCAGGACAAGCACGTCCCTTCTATGAATGCCCGCTTAGAGGAGACGCTTCGAATCACGGATCACGGCACCTGTGCGACCATCGCGGCAAGTATAAGGAGTATAAACGCCGCATTCACCAATTCCACAAAGTATTCCGGGGGCATCAAACAGCCGTCAACCGATGCTTCGAGGGGGTGATGGCTGTGATCGGGCCTCCG
>JAQCEL010000214.1 GCA_027618655.1 Pseudomonadota bacterium
TTCCTTACTCACTGAAAACTCCGCAAATGGCCTCGCCTTCCAACCAGGGAAAACCAGCGCGGTGTCTATTGGAATGAATTTGTTGGATTTCCTTGGCGGGCGCGAAGTTATCGCCGGCGTTGTCGCTCACGAAATTGGACATAATTTGGGCTTGCCTCATATCGGCATTTTGGAAAACTTAATGTGTGGTGGCGGAGCAGAGTGTCCGCCCGACCCAGCTTCAACTACGGGGGGCACGCTAGACGGCGGGCGCCTAACCGCCGCCCAGATTGAGACCGCGCGGGGATCGAATTTTGCGGTCGCCCAAGTTGTTCCTGTCCCGGCGGCAGTGTGGATGCTTGGTAGCGCTGTGGGCGCGATGTTCGGTTTTCGACGCCGTTCAAATATCGGCAATTTCGCTACTACCTAGTCTAGTATTCTGGGCCTCCTCATCGAGGCCTTGAAATTTAGCACAGAGGTTCCCGTAGCTTGCGTTTAAACCTGCTCTATTTCTAGCAACGTTCCACAAAAATCTTTCGGGTGCAGAAATAATACGGGCTTACCGTGAGCGCCGGTTCGCGGTTCTCCATCGCCCAGAATACGGGCGCCACTAGCAACTAACTTATCGCGCGCCGAGTAGATCTCGTCTACTTCGTAACACACATGGTGCATTCCACCATCCGGGTTCTTCTCCAAGAACTTAGCGACGGGCGAATTCTCACCCAACGGGTGTAGTAACTCGATCTTGGTATTCGGTAATTCAACAAATATCGTCGTAACGCCATGGTCGGGGAGTTCGATCGGAGCAGTCACTGTAGCGCCTAAGATGTCTGAATAATTCGCCGCGGCCGCAGCCAAATCTGGAACCACGATAGCCAGGTGATTCAATCGTCCGATCATGATGATTTCCTTTAAATTGTCACTCGTTTAGAAATTCGTCGATTAGGCGTTGAGCCGCTGTTGTTGGCGGCAAAGTCCCCTTCGCAACAGCCGCTTCGATGTCTTTCAATCGCGCACGTACTCGTGGATCGGCTCGAAACCGTCGTTCGAGCGCATCGTTTATTTCAGATTTCAGCCACGCTTGCGCCTGGCTTGCCCGACGATGAGCAATTTCCCCGTGTGTGTGCATCACGGTGCGGTACTCGCAGATCGTCTGCCAGCAATCGGAAATGCCAACGTCATTCAATGCCGAACACGTTGAGACGGGCACCGACCAATGTTCAGATCGCGGTCTGATCAGTTGCAGGGCTAAACGGTATTCACCGACGGCTTTCGCAGCAATAGGCACGAGATCGCCGTCAGCCTTGTTGACTAATATGAGATCCGCAAGTTCGATAATGCCGCGCTTAATACCTTGTAGCTCATCGCCACCTGCCGGCGCTAACAATAAGACAAACATGTCCGTCATCTGCGCTGCCATCGTTTCGGATTGGCCGACACCCACAGTTTCGACGACAACCACGTCGAATCCGGCGGCTTCACACAACAATATCGCTTCACGCGTACGCGCCGCGACCCCACCCAAGGTCCCACCAGAGGGCGTGGGTCTGATAAAGGCGGCTTCGTTTCGGGTGAGTAATTCCATGCGGGTTTTATCGCCCAGAATCGAGCCCCCGCTCAGTGTGGATGACGGGTCAATGGCCAGCACGGCAATGCGATTACCGTCGTCGATCACATGCGTTCCGAACCTCTCGATGAACGTCGACTTGCCGACACCTGGCGTGCCACTAATCGCGACACGCATCGCTCGACCGGCTTTTGGCGCTAAGACTTCCAGTAAACTGAGTGCCTGGGTGCGATGCTCGGGAAGCGTCGATTCAACTAAGGTAATCGCGCGAGCTAGCGCGCGACGTTCGCCAGCGACGACGCCGGCCGCAAGTTCATCCGTCCTTATTCCACCGGCCACTCGGTCACTCGAACTCTAAGATCGATTGTCCGGCAACTAACAGATCACCCGCCGCTGCGCGCAATACGCTAATTACAGCGTCTTGTGTTGCGCGCAGGCTATTTTCCATTTTCATCGCTTCGACAACCGCGAGTTCTTGTCCGGCTTTGACTTCATCGCCTTCGCTCACTTGCAATCTGACGAGTAAGCCGGGCATCGGCGACAGTAAAAACTTCGATAAGTCGGGCGGCTGCTTTTCAGGGATCAAATGGATCAGCTCGGCAGCGCGCGCGGTTAGCACGCGAATATCGGCAACTCGACCGCCGTTCGCGACACGCCAGCTTAACTGCTTGCGGTCAACCTGCACTGCGAAGTCCTCATTATTGATGCTTGCATGAAAGACATAGTCGTGAAGTTGCCAATCTGTCGTAACGGCATAATCCTTACCACCCGCACTGACTTGGTAACCTTGGCCCGCTAAATTCACGGTCAAGGGTAGCTCTTCCTTAGCGCTCCGCGCGACGTATTCGCGAGTCGGCTGCGGCACCCGCCCATTTCGCTCATCCAAAACGTGTTGCAGCACGCCAGCCACAACAGGCAGGATATTGTTATCTGCTAGATTAACTTCCGCGCTGTTAAACCCATCGAGAAAGTGTTCATCAATGAATCCCGTTGACATATCGCCAGCGGCAAATTTCGGGTGCGTTGCCAAGGCATTCAAAAATGAAATGTTGTCGCGAATGCCGCGGATACAAAAACTATCTAATGCGGTGCTTAATCTTTTTCGTGCGACGTCACGCGATTCACCACCAGCAATGAGCTTCGCGATCATCGGATCGTAGAACATCGATATTTCGCTGCCCTCTTCGACACCTGTATCGTTGCGCAAATAGCTGGATTCGACGGGCGGCCTATAGGTCTGGAGTCGACCGGTCGATGGCATAAAGTTTTTATCTGGGTCTTCTGCGTAGATGCGCGCTTCCATCGCCCATCCGGTGAGCTTCACGTCTTCTTGCTTGAGCGCCAAGGGTTCGTTAGCGGCGACTCTTATCATTAATTCGACAATGTCTAGTCCCGTAATGAATTCCGTAACAGGATGTTCGACTTGTAGACGGGTGTTCATCTCCAGAAAATAAAAATTGCGATTCGGATCTACGACGAATTCGACCGTGCCGGCGGAGACGTAACCAACGGCCTGCGCTAAAGCCACAGACTGCTCGCCCATCGCCTTTCTAACTGCCGGGGTGACGAACGGCGACGGCGCTTCTTCGATGACTTTTTGGTGGCGACGCTGAATCGAGCACTCCCGCTCGCCCAGATATAGCGTATTGCCATGCTTGTCAGCCATGATCTGAATTTCGATGTGGCGCGGGTTCTCAATAAATTTCTCGACCAGCATGCGGTCATCGCCGAAACTTTTGCGTGCCTCGTTCGACGCGCTTTCGAATCCCTCGATAACCTCAGCGTCGTTACGGGCGATACGCATGCCTTTACCACCACCACCCGCCGACGCTTTCAGCATCACCGGGAAACCAATGGCTTTCGCCGCAATTAACGCCCGCTCTGCGTTCGGCATGATCCGTCCATCACCAGGAATTGTGTTCACACCAGCAGCTGCGGCAATTTCTTTAGAACGTAACTTATCACCCATCGAAGCCATGGCTTGAACCGGCGGTCCGATGAAACAGATCCCGGCCTTCTCAAGACCTTCGGCAAAAGCCGAATTTTCCGATACGAAGCCGAATCCTGGGTGAACGGCTTGCGCGCCCGTCTGCCGCGCCGCTTCGATCAGCGCGTCGATGCGCAGGTAGCTCTCGGCAGCAGGTGAGCCACCGATGTAGACTGCCTCGTCAGCCATTTTTACGTGGCGAGCGTTTTGGTCCGCATCCGAATAGACGGCGACCGTAGCAATCCCCATACGTTTCGCTGTCTTGATAATCCGACAGGCAATTTCGCCACGATTGGCGATCAGAATTTTCTTAAATGGTGGTGCTGCAGTGGTCATTATTCGTTTAGTTCCAAGCGCCTAATTAGAGGGGAATGTTGCCGTGTTTGCGGCGGGGATTCTCAAGTGTTTTAGTTTTCAGCATGCGCAGATCACGGCATAAACGTCGCCGCGTATCATGCGGCATGATCACGTCGTCAATGAAACCTTTCGAACCTGCGATGAAAGGATTGGCGAACTTTTCTTTGTATTCATCAGTACGTTGCTGAATTTTGTTTGCATCGTCGCGATCTTGGCGGAAGATAATTTCAACCGCACCCTTGGCACCCATTACGGCAATCTCTGCGGAGGGCCACGCGTAGTTCGCGTCACCACGAAGGTGTTTCGATGACATTACATCGTATGCACCACCGTAAGCTTTGCGCGTAATCACCGTCAATTTCGGCACCGTAGCTTCAGCATAGGCGTAGAGCAACTTTGCCCCGTGCCGGATGATGCCACCATACTCCTGAGCCGTGCCGGGCAGAAAGCCAGGGACGTCCACCAAGGTCACGATAGGGATACTAAACGCATCGCAAAAACGCACGAATCGTGCCGCCTTGCAACTCGAGTCGATGTCTAAGCAACCGGCGAGCACCATTGGTTGATTAGCGACGATACCAACCGGCGCGCCCTCAAGACGTCCAAACCCAATCACAATGTTCTGTGCGAAATCCGGCTGTAACTCGAAAAAATTACGGTCGTCAACTATTTTAACGATGACTTCCTTTATGTCGTACGGCAAATTGGGATTTTCAGGAACCAAGCTATCGAGTGCGACTTCGATTCGATCCGGCGGATCACTGCACGCTTGTCGCGGTGGTAGTTCGTTGTTGTTGAGCGGTAGAAAACCAATGAATTGACGCAGCATGATGAGCGCGTCGATATCGTTATCAAACGCTAAATCCGCGACTCCAGAACGCGACGTATGAGTCCTTGCCCCGCCAAGCTCCTCGGCCGTGACTTCTTCGTGAGTCACCGTCTTGACGACCTCTGGCCCGGTAACAAACAAGTAGGAACTATCGCGCACCATGAAGATGAAATCCGTTATAGCGGGCGAATAAACTGCGCCGCCGGCACAAGGTCCCATGACCATCGATATCTGTGGCACCACGCCGCTCGCCAGAACGTTGAGTTGGAACACGTCGGCATAACCACCAAGTGACGCCACACCTTCTTGAATTCTCGCGCCGCCGGAGTCGTTGAGCCCGATAATCGGCGCCCCAACTTTCATCGCCTGCTCCATGACTTTGCAAATTTTACGTGCGTGAGCGGCGGAAAGCGCCCCGCCGAAAACGGTAAAGTCCTGCGAAAATGCAAACACGATACGACCGTCGACTGTTCCGTAGCCCGTAACCACACCGTCACCTGGGATCTTCGTATCCGCCATTCCGAAGTCGTTGCAATCGTGCTCGACGAACGTGTCCCACTCTTCGAAGCTATCGGGATCAAACAACAATTCCAAACGTTCGCGTGCGCTCAGCTTCCCTTTCGCGTGCTGAGCGTCGATCCGTTTCTGGCCGCCACCAGCGCGCGCGGCGCGTCGCTTTTCTTCCACTCGGCGGATAATGTCTTGCATATCGTCCCCTCTTCGAACTTCTAAATTATTTTTTGACGGGTCGCGCTGTTCACTAAGGAACGGCGCGAAGCCGACGAGCAGCTAACTAAATGGCCCGGACGTCTCCAATACGACGATGGCGACCACCATCCGAGCGCGACTAATTCTCCGATTTACTGCCTAAGCTACGTTGCGATCCTTACCGTGAAGCCGACGATTTCGTGGTGCCGCTAGTTTGCCGTTCGTCGATTAGTTTTAACACTTCCGCAGCTGCAATCGGGATGTTAGTCCCCGGCCCATACACTGCAGCAACACCTGCTGCACGTAACTCCGCATAGTCCTGCGGCGGGATAACGCCACCGCAAATAACCAAAATGTCGCTGGCCCCGGCGCTTTTCAATTCTTCAATAAGCTGCGGCACTAGCGTTTTATGACCCGCGGCCTGGCTCGATACACCGATCACGTGAACATCGTTCTCAACACCCTGCCGGACGGCTTCATCGGGTGTTTGAAACAAAGGACCAATATCGACATCGAAACCAATGTCAGCGAATGCGGTCGCAATAACCTTCGCGCCTCTATCGTGTCCGTCTTGACCCAGTTTCACTACTAATAGACGCGGTCGTCGGCCATGCCTGCCCGCAAACTTTGCGACGTCCTCCTGGATTTTTCTAAATCCATCGTCACCGGCCCACGAAGCGCCATAGACGCCAGAAATCGACAGTGTCTCAGCGCGATGCCGACCGTAGGTTTTCTCTAAGGCATCTGAAATTTCACCGACCGTGGCTCGCGCTCGCGCCGCGACGATCGCGAGTTCAAGTAAGTTGCCACTACCGTTCTCCGCCGCACGGCTGAGAACGGCAAGCGCCGCCGTGCATTGACCAGCGTCTCGTTCGGCTCGAACTTTTTCTAAGCGTGCTACCTGCCCTGCTCTGACGGCGGAATTATCAATGTTTCGAATATCGACTTCCGTTTCTTCGCTTGCCCGATATTTATTAACGCCGACAATCACCTCTTCGCCCCGATCGATCTGCGCTTGGCGCGTCGCTGCAGCTTCCTCGATGCGTAACTTAGGCATGCCTGAAGCAACCGCCTTCGTCATTCCTCCCAAGGCCTCAACTTCGTCGATCAGTTTATTGGCTTCGACAAACAGACTGTTCGTCAGGTGTTCGATATAAAACGATCCGCCCAGTGGATCGACAACCTTAGTAATGCCGGTTTCTTCTTGCAGGATGAGCTGTGTGTTGCGCGCGATACGCGCTGATGTGTCAGTCGGTAATGCAAGCGCTTCATCGAATGAATTCGTATGCAAGGATTGCGTCCCACCAAGCACTGCAGCCATCGCCTCGATCGTCGTTCGTATGATGTTGTTGTACGGATCGAGCGCCGTCAAACTCACGCCCGAAGTCTGGCAATGAGTGCGTAGCATGAGCGAACGCTCGTCTTCACAGTTGAAATGTTTTTTCATCCGCGTTGCCCACAACAATCGCGCAGCGCGCAGTTTCGCAATTTCCATGAAAAAGTTCATGCCGATGGCGAAGAAAAATGAAAGGCGCGGCGCGAATGCATCGACCACTAGCCCTTTGGACTTCGCCGCCCGTACGTACTCAAGACCGTCAGCGATAGTAAACGCCAATTCTTGCACGCAAGTCGCACCAGCTTCTTGCATGTGGTAGCCGGATATTGAGATCGGGTTGTAGCGCGGCATTTCCTTCGCCGTGTACTCAATGATGTCAGCGACGATTCGCATCGAGGGTTCAGGTGGATAGATGTAGGTATTGCGCACCATGAACTCTTTGAGGATGTCGTTTTGCAAGGT
>JAQCEL010000011.1 GCA_027618655.1 Pseudomonadota bacterium
CAAACGCGGCGGAGCTCATCGAGGGACGATTCGATCAATCCCTGGCGAAACGGAGGATCGAGAAAAATCACGTTGAAGGCGCTCGGCGTATTGGTTCTCAGCCAACTTAGCGCGTCTACATTCAAGATCTGCGCATTTTCGGCAGCCAGTCGAACGATTTGGTGACGTAATAAATCGATTGTTGGGCTGTGATTATCGATGAAGGTCGCCGCTTCGGCGCCGCGCGAAAGCGCTTCAATGCCGAGGACACCGGTGCCACTGAATAAATCGAGACAGCGGGCCCCGGGCAAATAAGGGCTAAGCCAATTGAACAGCGTCTCGCGCACTCGATCCGGACTGGGGCGTAAGGTGTCGTTGTTCGCGACCAACAATTTGCGGCCGCGCCACTTGCCACTGATGATTCTAATTTGTCCGAGCGTACTAAGTCGCGACGAACTTTGCTTTCGTCTAGCCATTAGTTGATGGGAGTTCACGCATTGAGCGCGGCTTCCAATCTAGTCTCACATTCAGTTCTCGTCGGCTTTTGATTTACCAACAACAACCAGGACCATTTTTTCCAAGGCGAGCCGGCGGTTGAACGCAGACCGGACGTCTTTGATCGTGACTGCATCCACGAAACTTTCAAACGTGTTCAAATAATCCAGCGGCAATTCGTAAAATCCGATCATGGACACGTACTCAAGTGTTTTTGAGTTACCGGATATGCGCAATGGAAAGCTACCGATTAAATTTTGTTTCGCCGCCTTCAACGCTTCGGCGCTTGGACCGGTCGCGATGAATTTTCTAATTTCTTCGCGCATTACGCTTATCGCCTCGTCTGATTGCGAGTTATCAGTCTGGAGAGAGGCTGTGAAGGGCCCGAGTTCCGCCATCGGCGAAAAATTGCTCCCGACACTGTATGACAATCCGCGTTTCTCCCTGACTTCGTCAAACAAAATGGAAACTAATCCGCTGCCGCCAAGTACGTGATTGCCAACTAACAAGGCGAAATAGTCCTCGTCACCACGCTTTAGTCCGGGTTGTCCCAGTATTACGTGGCTCTGAATTGACGGAAAGTCGATTCGTTGCTCGCTCGATTCGGTGAGCGTCATAACGGATTTAGTTGCGGGAGCTTTGTCACCCGCTTCGAGGTTTGCGGTTAATCGTGACACAAGGTCTTCAGCTTGCGCGCGTGTGAGTGCTCCCACGATAGCCACCGTGACATTTTTTGCGACATAGTATCGGCGGTGAAAGGCGTGCACGTTTTCGATGCTGATCGCTGCAACGGACAATTCCGTGCCGGACACCGGCGATCCATACGGGTGTGCGCCATAGATTTGTTTGAAAAACGCGTTGTTCGCAATCGCCGCCGGCGATTGCTGCTCGCGTTTGATTCCAATCAGTTGATTCGCCCGTTCGCGTTCGAATGCGTCCTTATCAAATCGAGGCTTACTCAATGCCAATTCCATTAAAGCTAGAGCCGGACGTGCATATTCGTCGTCGCTTAAAGTGCGCAATGAGATCCACGACATGTCGCGCATCGCGCCAGTCGAGAGCATGGCGCCGGTTCCGGCAAGCTGCTCGCTAAAAGCATTGGCGTCATATTCTCCTGCACCTTCGCTGATCAACTGTCCGACCAACTGAGCCAAACCCGCTTTTCCGTCGTCGCGCGCGCTCCCCGCCGAAAACACGAAGCGTACGTCGACCATTGGGATTTCGGGTGCAGGAACAAAATACACGCGTGCGCCATTATTGGTAACCCAGTGCTGGATTTCTGGAATCGCACTAGCGGTTTGCGCGAAAAGAAGTAAGGTGCAAAAAAAGCTGGTTAGCCGGGTAAATTTCATTCGGCTATTCCCCCGCACCAGGCAACAACTTAGCGACGGTTAATTGCGACGGGACGAGATATTTTTTCGCTACCTCGCGTACTTGATCAGGGGTCACGCGTTTGATGTTTGCTACGTATTCATCGTTCAAACGCCAATCGAGTCCGACGGATTCCAAGGTTCCGATGATTAGGCCTTGGTAAAATATTGAATCACGCTCGTAGATGCTATCTGCTACCACTTGAGTTTTTATGCGCTCTAATTCTGCGTTCGACGGTGGGTCTTTTTGCAATTTCTCGATCTCATCAATTATCGCCTGCTCTACTGCTTCAAGCGTGTGCTTACCTGCAGGCGCTGCACTGAAACTAAATAAATCGGGTAATCGCGACGTTGAGGAGTAACTTGCGGATACTTGTGCCGCTATTCGTGAATCGCGAATGAGGCGCTGCGTAAGACGTGCGCTCGGCCCACCATCAAGGGTCTCGGACAGCACGTCCAGGGCGTAGATCTCCCACTCAGCGACTCCTCCCTCCTCAGACACACTGTTGAGGACCGGCGTTTTATAGCCCATATATAAGTAAGGAACGCGCGTTTTATCGCTCGTGACCGTGACTGTTTTCTTGCCGTGTTGTTCGACCTCGGGGCGCAAGCGCGTCGGTTTCACACTTTCGCGCTTTAGCGAACCAAAGTGCTTTATCGCCAACGCATTGACCGCCGCCGGGTCGACATCGCCAACAACGACTACGGTTGCGTTATCCGGTGCATACCATCGCTGATACCATTTCTTTAAATCGGCTACGTCCATCGCTTGAATATCTGCGGCCCATCCGATAACCGGTTGCCGGTAAGGACTCGTTTGGAATGCGACAGCATGTGCTGATTCACCGAGTAAAGCTTGTGGGTTGTCGTCCGTTCTTAACCGGCGTTCCTCTAATACCACTTTGATTTCGCTTTTGAATTCCGACTCTGACAACAACAAGTTACGCATCCGGTCCGCTTCTAATTCGAAGCTAAGGCCGACATTCTCCGCTGCCCACGTTTGGAAGTACGCCGTATAGTCGGTGCTCGTAAAAGCATTCTCATCACCACCTTTAGCCGCGACTATTTCCGAGAAGGCTCCAGGTGCGATTTTTTCCGTGCCTTTGAACATCATATGCTCCAACGCGTGTGAGACGCCGGTTATTCCATCGTATTCGAAACTCGATCCAATTTTGTACCAGACTTGTACGACCGCGACGGGTGCGCGGTGATCTTCTTGGACAATGAGTTTAAGGCCATTGTCGAGCATGAATTCGTGGGTTCTATCGTTTGCTAAAGCGGGCGCGGCAAGCGTCAGAAAGAACAGGAGAATCGGACTATCAGAAAAGCGCAAATGTTGTACTCCACAATTAATGTTCGTGCGTGTGACACTTGACCGTAGACACCGCACTTCGGTTCCCGATAATGGCACAGCTTCATGGGGGTGGTAGGATATCTCATTCGCCAGTGACGCAACACCATTGGAAGTTTTAACTAGTTAGTTAGGAACAAGATTCGCGAATGTTCAAACGTTTAGCAGAAGGAATTTCGCGCACGCGCGACAGTCTCCTCGGTGGACTGAAAGCCGTGCTCGGAAAGAAAACCCGCATCGATGACACAACGTTAGAGACACTGGAATCAACCTTGCTAACCGCGGATTGTGGCGTTGAAACGACGGCACGAATTGTTCATTTGATAAAATCACGCGGGCTGGACAATGATCAATCGTTGCTCAGTCTTGTTACCAACGAGATGACTGAACTGTTGCGCGAGGTTGAAGCACCGTTGGTACCGAGTAGGCAAACAGCTGGGCCCTTTATTATTCTCGTTGTTGGCGTAAACGGCGCAGGCAAGACGACTACGATTGCAAAGATGGGTAGGCGTTTTAAAACTGCGGGTCTCAGTGTCATGTTTGCCGCTGGAGACACGTTTCGCGCCGCTGCAGTGGAGCAATTGTGCATTTGGGGCGAACGTCTAGACATTCCTGTTATTAAGCAAGGCAGCGGCGCTGATCCTGCATCAGTGATCTTCGATGCATGTACGGCCGCGACCTCGAGAGGTGTCGATGTCCTCATTGCTGATACAGCGGGCAGGTTGCAGACCCAAACGAATCTGATGGCGGAACTCGAAAAGGTAAAGCGTGTGGTAAGAAAATTCGATGCCAACGCCCCGCACGAGACGATGCTCATTGTCGACGCGACGATGGGACAAAATGCGCTTTCGCAAGCGAAACTATTTCACGAACAAATTGAGCTTGATTCGATTTCGTTAACGAAACTCGATGGTACGGCGAAGGGTGGAATTTTATTCGCTCTCGTTAGTGCCTTGAAATTACCGATTCGGTTTATAGGCGTCGGTGAAGCATTCGAAGATTTACAGGCTTTTTCGGCAGAGGAATTTGCTCGAGCAATGCTTAGCGACTCTTCGCTGGAAACGAAAGCAGCCGAGCAATGATTCGCTTTGATGGCGTTTATAAAACCTACCGAAATCGACATGAAGCGCTAAGGAACGTTTCATTCGACATTGACAAAGGCGAATTCGTGTTTCTAACCGGGCGCTCAGGTGCGGGGAAGAGCACCTTGCTGCGTTTAATCGCTTTAATGGAACATGCGTCGCGCGGTGAAGTGCTTGTTGGTGGGCGAAATCTACAACGACTTCCGCGTCGGGAGATCCCCTATTACCGGCGCCAAGTCGGTTTAATATTTCAAGAGCATCGTTTATTGCCTGATAGGTCGGTGTTCGAAAATGTCTCGTTGCCGTTAATGGTCGCCGGCTATCGCACCTCAGAGACTCAGAAAAGAGTCCGCGCGGCGTTAGATAAGGTTGGACTATTAGGCAAAGAGGCGAGTTCTCCACGAACATTGTCGGCTGGAGAGCAGCAGCGGGTCGGAATCGCTCGCGCCGTAGTCAACCGACCGCAAATCTTGCTCGCGGACGAACCCACAGGAAATTTAGATATTGGCTTGTCGTTAGATATCTTGAATTTGTTTACCCAATTCAACGACGTTGGTGTCACCGTGTTAATAGCAACGCACAATCTGGACTTGCTCCAACAGCGGAAACATCGTCGGCTGGCGCTCGTGTCCGGTGAGCTGCGCGCCTCGGCGTGATCTGAATTTAAGTTTGTCGTCATGGCGCAAGCGATCCAGAACAACAATAGGCGACAAAATGGGAGCGCTATCGCTAGCTAGCTGGCTGCGTCAGCATCAAGCTTCCGTAGTCGAGGCCTGGGTTAATTTTAGTGCTGACCGCGCGGCGAACTTGGTGAGCATATTAGTGATTAGTGTAACGTTCGCTATGCCACTGCTACTTCACGTCGCGCATCACAATGTGACTGCAGTGCTTGGACAATTAGGTTCTAGTTCGCAAGCAACACTGTTTATGGATCGCGACGCGACACTTGAGGAGGCGAACAAACTCGCAAACCGGTTGCGTTCGGATCAGCGGCTTGGTGAGATCACGCTAATTGATAAGGCATCTGCGCTTGCAGAGTTCTCGGAAATATCCGGTTTGCAGACAGCGATCGGGTCACTCCCGACAAACCCACTGCCGCATAGCTTGGTGATATTGGGTACGGAAATTGAAGGCAATTTCCGTACTAGTGTCACGTTGCGTTGCAGTTTTTACGTTCATTCTCGGCCTTGGGATTGTACTGATCACAGCGAACACGATTAAAGAGAGCATTTTCAGTAGGCGAGCAGAAATCGAAGTATTCAGATTATGCGGCGCAACGGATGGGTTTGTACGGCGACCGCTTTTATATCGCGGCGCACTTCAAGGTCTGGCCGGAGCTTTAGTCGCCATTATCGTTGTCTTTTGCGCGATTGCGGTGCTCAAGTTTCCAGCCGAAACCCTTCGAAATATTTACGACTCTGAATTGCAACTGTTGAATCTGCCAAGCTTTTCCATTGTGTCAGCGTTATTCCTTGGCGCCGCTCTCGGCTGGGCGGGGGCGTGGCACGCGGTGTCATTACATATGCGCCGATTAGACGTGCTTGAGTTATAAGTCCGACGGTCCTGGATGGCTGTGCTGAAAACCGCATTAAAGCCACCCTCACGCTTCCTGAACTTAATTCGTTATTAGCACTCTCACTTGTCGAGTGCTAATATTGGCTCATAACCGGAATTTGAAAGGAGCACCAAACTCATGACAACTGCGCTCGGACTGCAAATCCCACAGCCAATCGGATCTTTGGAGGCAT
Source organism: Pseudomonadota bacterium (assembly GCA_027618655.1). Lineage (GTDB taxonomy): Bacteria > Pseudomonadota > Gammaproteobacteria > UBA11873. The sequence continues at coordinate 6,026 of JAQCEL010000011.1, forward strand.
ACATCGGGGCCGTAAATCTCGTACCGATGCTGACTTTGGAAGAAGAACAAGCACTCGCGAATCAATTTCGTGAAAGCGGCGATCTTGATGCTGCGCGGCGCTTAGTCATGTCGCATTTACGCTTTGTAGTAAGAGTCGCACGGGGCTACTCCGGCTACGGTCTTGCACAAGGTGACCTCATTCAAGAAGGCAACATTGGCCTGATGAAAGCAGTGAAGCGCTTCGACCCGACCGTCGGGGTTAGATTAGTCTCGTTCGCGGTTCATTGGGTACGCGCCGAAATGCACGAGTTCATTCTGCGAAACTGGCGCATCGTCAAAGTCGCAACAACCAAATCGCAACGCAAGTTATTCTTCAATCTTCGCAGTTCAAAGAAACGTCTAGGCTGGATGAATCTCGAGGAAGTTAACGCCATCGCAAGCGACCTTAATGTCGATCCAAAAGAAGTTCTGCTCATGGAGGAACGTTTAAGCGCCCGCGATGCTTCATTCGATATCAATCCAGCTGACGACGATGAACACGTTGCCCCTGTCGCGTATTTTGCCGATTCGAGATTCGAGCCGTCTCAACAACTGGAGGCGTTGGAAACCGGTGCTGACGAGAAAGATCAATTACTCAAGGCGATTGGTAAACTCGATGAACGTAGCCGGGACATAGTCACGAGGCGTTGGTTATCGGAACCAAAAGATACGCTTCAGACACTTGCTGAAAAATACTCCGTGTCTGCGGAGCGGATCCGTCAAATCGAAAAAAGTGCTTTTGCGTGCTTACGCGGAGAATTAGCCGATCCGCTGCTGTTATCCGACACAAATACGGGCGTTTAAACGTCAGTTGTTATGGGATTTCATCCGCTTATAAACAGAACCAAGATAGATAGCTAAAAAAAGCGCGAAGTAGTATTCCTGGGGCTCGCTGAAGCGTAGCTCCAGCGGAAGCTGCGCGATATCGAATAATGACTTTATCCGTTCGGGTAGCCGAATCAGTATGGCGAGCAGTGCTGTGGGAAGCAACTCGATGCTGGGCCAAAACCAGTAAGACTCCGTGCCGATTGCCGCCCTATGAGATTTCCCGATCAGCTCGCGCAGCGGCCAGACAACCCCGCCGACTAAAACCCAAATTTCGAGCAGCAGACGCGGTTTTTGATCAAACCAGCTGCTTATGTTGTGTAGGTTCGTTTCTTCCTGGTCATTTAGCGCTTCTAAGTAGACCGGAGTCCTCCAACCGACCAAATGTTGTCCCCAAGACAACTCCTCACCGGCGAGGTACACGCATCCTAGCGTTGTTAGTAACATCCAGATCCGGATGCGTACGCTCGGAAGTGCGCTTGCTATGCGCATTAATTTAAAACCGATAATCGCACCAATGATCGAGATCACGGGTGTGGCCAGCTCAATAAGGCCGAGTTCGCCGTCGATGAAGCTGCGATAAAACTCTGGCGCCATTATTTTTATTGGAATAATGACGAGGAGCAAAATAGGTGGGAACCACAACCACAGCCAGCGCGGTAATCGATCCGTTGCGACACGCGGGAATTCGGTCATCGGATTTGCACTAAGTGCCGTGTACTAGGTCAGTTAGGTGAGGTAAATAATGGTCAATGAATAGCACGATAAACAATAAGGTCAGATAAATAATTGAATACGTGAACGTTTTTTTCGCAAGTTCGTCGCGATGGTCGAACATCATGCGGATGACGTAATAAAGAAAAATTGCATCGAGGATGAGTGCTGAAATTAGGTAGAACGTCCCACACATATAAGTGACGTAAGGCAGGACGGTCGCTATGGTTAAAACGATCGTATAGAGCAAGATCTGCACGCGAGTAAAATCGACGCCATGCGTGATTGGCAGCATCGGAACACGTGCTTTCGCGTACTCTTCGCGACGATAAATCGCGAGCGCCCAAAAATGCGGCGGCGTCCAAGCGAAAATAATTAGAAAAAGTAGCAAGGAATGCGGGTCGACAGAACCTGTGACGGCCGTCCAACCCAGGACGGGTGGCGCCGCCCCGGCCGCCCCACCGATGACGATGTTTTGCGGCGTCGCGTGCTTCAAAAACATGGTGTAAATCACCGCATAGCCGATAAGGGATGCGAATGTAAGAACTGCCGTTAGGACATTCACAAACACAATGAGCAGATACATTGCGAGCGCGCCGATGATTAACGCGAACATTAATGCGTGAGATCGCGCTAACTCGCCTTGCGGTAATGGTCTATTTTCCGTTCTCTGCATTAACGCATCGATACGGAATTCAGCGACGTGGTTGATCGCAGCAGCGGAACCTGCCGCTAAGGCAATTCCAAGCGTGGCAAAAAAGAAAATCTCGAGCGGCACCGCGTCTGGAGTCGCGAGGAGCATGCCAACGATTGCCGTAAATACGATCAGCATGACGACCCGCGGCTTACACAATGCGAGGTACTCTCGCCAAGCGTGAAATCCGCTCGCTCGTATTGTTGCGTCAGTCATGGTTCGCATTGCCGATGGATGATTGGTTGCCAGAAACGACGAGTTGGCAGGTCGAATAACGCATTAAGTGCCAAACCCGAGCGTCAGTCGCGGGAGTATACACCAACTAATTTGTCCGCTTTAAGTCGACGAAGCTACCTAGGGTAAATTATTAACTAGCGAATTTTCGAGGCGCTAAGCAGTTTTTTCAGATCTTTTTTTATATCCGCTGCCGCGGCTTCAGAGTCAAATCGCAAGACCATTTGTTTACGCCAATCGATAAATACAATTTGTGGCAGGCTTGCGTCGGGCACGTGCGGGCGAAAGGCGTCCATTAACGCGCCATGTACGACGGGGTCAGGCATCAACTTAGCAGCGTGAGGCGACTTCGAACGTTCCGCAGGTGCGGGGATATTTAATAAGCCGAGAATATGAACTCTTTGCCCGGAGTAGCCCAGCACGGAGCGAATTGTGGATAGTCGCTCAATGCTGGCTTCGCAAGAAGCGGTACATTCCGTTGGCGCTAGGTAGAGTAATAGCCAGTCCCCGATACCGAGGGCGGCCCGATCGAACAACGGTTGCAACGCGGGTAATTCGCGCAGGTCTACGGGTGGCGAAATTAACAGGCCACGATTGGTCCGCGCGAGCGAATCCATGTGCAAGTATCCCGACGTATATAACCCAGCAATGAGGATCGGGCCGACAAATATCATAGCTATGCCGACCAAGACGATTCGGGATTTCGCTTTCGAGGGCTCGCCTTGGGTGTTTTTAGCTGATTCCATTGCGTGACTCAGTCCCCTTATTTCGTTGGATAATCAGAACGATCGTGATAACCATCAGCACGAAAGCCATAGCAAACCACTGCACGGCATACGCTCGATGTTTCGCCGCGCCGTCACCAGGCTCAGGCCACGAGCGCTCGAACCCCTCTTTAGACTGCGCGTCTAAATACACCACAAACGGCGCTAGTTTGAGATTCAGTCGGTTTCCGAGTGTAGTTAAGTCGACGCTTTGAATTCGCATCAGATTGGCAGCGAGGTCTTCTACATCATCTGCGGCTGAATTCAATTTCAGTCCAGTGACCGGCGGCGGACCAATATGCCCAGAGATCGGAAGCGGGGTAGTGACAGTTGTGATCTTCGGCAGCGTACGTCGATCAAGGGACGTTCGTATCCAACCTCGATTGACGATCACGGTAAACCCGCTAGCGAATTGAAATGGCGACAGCACCTCGGTACCGATCTGCCCGTGATCCGTCCGATTGTCTAGTAAAATAACCGCCCCGGTAAACCGACCGTGACCAGTCGCTCGTCGCCACTGAATTGAATCGAAATTGGCATCGTGCAATTCGGCCAGCGGCAGCGGATCCTCGCTTAGGCGTGCGCTAAAAGATTCGGATCTAACGCGCTTTTCCTCTGCTCGACTGAGTTGCCAGAATCCCAATCTAACTAAAACAACGACACACGCAAAGACGACTATCAACAATCGATAATGTCGCCCAACGTTTTGCCATCGCATTGTCTAGCAGCCTTTATCGGGGCTGATGTGCGTTGAGATCGCGGTCTGAAAGCGATGCGGGTTATACTGGCACGACAGTCTTTTGTGAGGATCGGCCATGCCGCCAGTCGTTAAATACGTCGTGATTGCGATGTTAATTATGATCGTCGCCTCGCTCGGATACGCGCTTTATCAAATGGCAACGAACCGTCAAGGCGAAAACGATACAACGATGGTAAAAGCGCTCACCATCCGAGTTGGGCTTTCGATCGCGTTATTTGCGATTCTTATGATCCTCTCGGCGCTCGGGATTATCACGCCGAATTCGTAAACACGAAAGGCGCCTTTCTCAGGCGCCTCGGAACCGACTTAAAGTTCGCCGCGACTTATCAGATCCAGTAGACAAATATAAACAAACCAACCCACACGACGTCGACAAAGTGCCAGTACCATGCGACTGCTTCAAAGGCGAAATGATGCTTCGGGGTGAAATGCCCTTTCGTTGAGCGCATTAAGATCACGAACAACATGAACGTTCCCATTGAAACGTGGAAACCGTGGAAGCCCGTCAGCATAAAAAACGTCGCACCATAAATCCCAGCGTTCATCGTGAGACCGAGTTCATGGTAAGCGTGACCGTATTCACCTGCTTGCAGATAAACAAACACGACACCTAGGGCAACTGTCGCCGCTAACCATCCGATTAGACTGCTTCGATTACCCGCCTTTAAGGCCCAATGCGCCATCGTAACGGTAAATCCGCTCGTCAATAAAATCGCCGTGTTGTACGCCGGAATGCCCCACGCGCCGATCACGGCTTTCGCTTCACTAAATCCGTATGCAGAGGGGGTTTGTAGAAGCGGCCAATTGGCGACAAATTGGGGCCACAGGAATTGATTCGTCGCGGCACCAGAACCTTCACCCGATAGCCAGGGGACGGAGTACATCCGGGCGTAGTAGAGCGCACCAAAAAACGCCGCAAAAAACATGACCTCCGAGAAGATGAACCACATCATCCCCATGCGGAAACTGACATCTTCCTGCTCGTTGTATTTGCCCGCTTCGCTTTCACCGATGACCGTACCGAACCAACCAAACAAGACCAAAACAAAGCCTAGAAAGCCGAGACCCAAAATGACCGGACCAACGCCGATCCCATTTAGCGATGTGGCACCACCGACGAACATCAGGAACAAAGACAGGGACAGGCTTACTGGATAATGACTAGGTTCCGGTACGTAATAATCTGCATGTGCGTCAGACATGTTCATTTTCTCTCTTATAAATAACTTTCGATAACAAAATTAGGTTTAGACCCGTAGCCACTAATTATTGGCGCTCAACTCAGGGGCCTCGAAGAAGGTATACGCTAACGTCAACGTGCGAACATCGGCGGGCAAGCGTGGGTCGACGACAAATCGCACCACCATATCCTTAGTCTCGCCGGCAGCTAGTTTTTGTTCAGTGAAGCAAAAACACTCCGTTTTATTAAAATATCGGGCAGCCGAGTTTGGCGCAACGCTCGGAACGGCGCGCCCAACGATCGGAAAAGACGCTTCGTTCACGGCCACAAACGTCGCCTCCGTCGCCGCGCCTGGATGCACCGAAATTTTCGCGACCTTCGCTTTGAACTTCCAGGGCAGCGAACCACCGATACTCGTCACAAACTCCACCGTGACAGAACGGTTTTGATCGATGGTCTCGGACGCCGCAGTTTCCGCGGAGATTCGGCCGGTTTTACCATTCAAACCGGTTAGTTCACAGAAAACACTGTATAGCGGCACCAATGCGTATCCAAATCCGAACATAGCAAGCGTCACTGCCAGCAGCTTGTAGCCTAGGCGTTTATTCGCTTGGTCAATTGATCCTCGCACCCTACAAGTGACTGAGAATAAATCCGATGTAAAATACGGCCACAAAGATGCCGAGAATCGTTGCGGTTTTCACCGCCTTGCGCCGATTTTCCTCAACGACTTTGTGATCCGTATCGTTCATCCGTTGCTCATCTCATACCGCCTTCTATCGACGCAGGCGCCGGGGGCGTGGTGAAGCTGTGATAGGGCGGCGGTGATGGCAAGGTCCATTCCAAGCCGTGAGCACCTTCCCAAACCCGATCCGTGGCTTTCTCACCACCCTTGACACATTTCCAGATCACCATGACAAAGAGGATCTGCGAAAAGCCAAATACGAAGCCGCCGATACTAGAGACCATATTGAAATCGGCGAATTGCACTGCATAGTCGGGAATGCGACGCGGCATCCCCGCTAAACCGAGGAAATGTTGCGGGAAGAACAGCACGTTGACGGAAATCGTTGATAACCAGAAATGCCATTTGCCGAGCGTCTCATCGTACATATGGCCGGTCCACTTTGGTAACCAGAAATAGGTTGCCGAGATGATTGAGAAAATTGCCCCGGTTACGAGTACGTAGTGGAAATGCGCGACAACAAAATACGTATCGTGATACTGGAAATCAACCGGCGTGATGCCCAGCATCAAGCCGGAAAATCCACCAATCGTGAACAAGATGACAAACGCCAACGAAAACAACATCGGGACTTCGAAAGTAATTGAGCTTTGCCATAATGTGGCGCACCAGTTGAATACTTTCACGCCGGTCGGTACCGCAATCAGTACCGTGGTGTACATGAAGAACAGCTCACCTGCTAACGGCATACCGACCGTGAACATATGATGCGCCCAGACGATAAACGATAAAAACGCGATCGCGCCTGTCGCGTACACCATTGAGGCGTAACCAAATAATGGTTTACGCGCAAATGTCGGGATAATCGCCGAGGCAATACCGAACGCAGGGAGGATCAGTATGTAGACTTCGGGATGTCCAAAAAACCAAAAAATGTGTTGGAACATCACGGGGTCGCCGCCACCAGAAGCCGCGAAGAAAGCTGTGCCGAAAAACTTGTCGGTCAGCAACATTGTCACCGCGCCAGCTAAAACTGGGATCGAGGCGATGAGTAGGAACGCCGTAATGATCCAAGTCCAAACAAATAACGGTAACTTCATTAAGGTCATGCCAGGTGCGCGCATGTTGAACACCGTGGCGATGATGTTAATGGCTCCGGCGATTGAAGAGGCCCCCATAAAGTGGACCGCAAAGATTAAAAACGGAAACGCGTCCCCGGTTTGAAGTACCAGCGGTGGATACATTGTCCAACCGCCAGCGGGTGCACCACCCGGCATGAAAAACGTTCCGAGTAGCAATGTAAACGCAAAAGGGAGGATCCAGAAACTCCAATTATTCAAACGGGGTAGCGCCATATCAGGGGCACCAATCATCATTGGGATCAACCAGTTCGCGAAACCAGTCCAGGCCGGCATCACCGCGCCGAAAATCATCACCAAGGCGTGCATGGTCGTCATCGAGTTAAAAAATTGAGGCTCGACGAATTGGAGGCCTGGTTGGAAAAGTTCCAGCCGGATGACCATTGCCATCGCGCCGCCGATAAAGAACATGATCAGCGCAAAAATGAGATACATCGTGCCGATGTCTTTGTGATTAGTCGTAAACAACCATCGTTTCATCCCACCTGGGTGATAGCCGTGATGCTCGTCGTGTTCGCCGTGGGCTGCTGCGTCACTCATTGACTGATCCTCACTTCAAAAGTTAATGCTGTTAGCGGTGTGTTTTGGATGTTCAGTTCTAAATAAGCCATAACCTAGTTTATTCAGACGCCGCTTTCTTGGTTTTTTCGACCCAAGCGACGTACGCTTCTTCCGAGACCGCCTCCACGACGATCGGCATAAAGCCGTGGTCTTTGCCGCACAGCTCGGCGCATTGGCCACGATAAACGCCTTCTTCGAGCACTGTCGCCCAAGATTCGTTGATGAAGCCTGGGACTGCGTCACGCTTCCAGCCGAGATCGGGGACCCACCAAGCGTGGATCACATCACCCGCGGTCGTCAAAAACCGAATTTTCTTGTTGACGGGCACAACCACGCGCTTATCGACATCTAATAGATAGTGCTCGACGGTTGCGGGGTCGATCCCAGAATTTAGCGTTCGAGCTTCGTTGCTGTTCTCTGCCAGGGTGCTGTAGAAATCAATACCGTCCTCGATGTATTCGTAGTGCCACCTCCACTGGTAACCCGTGACTTTGATGGTCATGTCGGCATTAGCAACGTCTTCCATCATGATTAACGCTTTAGTCGCTGGAACTGCCATGCCGACTAAAATCGCCAAGGGTAGAATTGTCCAGATGATTTCAACCGTCGTACTTTCGTGCCAATTCGCCGCTACCGCGCCACGCGATTTACGAAACGCCCATAAGGAATAAAAGATTGCGCCAAACACGAATATACCGATGACGGTGCAAATTCCTAAAATGAGCATGTGGAGGTCGTAGATTTCACGGCTAAACGGGGTGACGCCTTTCATCAGATTGAGTTTCCAATCTGCGAGCACCGTGGCAGGCAACGCAGCCAGCAACCACCCTAAGGTGTAGCCTGCGCGGTACTTTCTAAGTTTTGAAATCATCTTGCCTCCTGCTTCCCGCCGCACGCATTGGCGTCGGATTAGCGTTTCACGATTCGTCTTAAGTTATTGAGCTTATTAAACCTGCTTGCGTACGCAGCGACCACTCTTTTGTGGACCGGATCCGCGTGCAAAAGACCATGGGCACTCCTCATGGCGGGGGTATTCTAGCGGTTTTTCTCAATCGCGTTAATCAGTGCTGTCGCTAATGCTTCACGCTCACCGTTGGTAAGGAAACTACCTAACTCCGTGGAGCGCCCATGCGACGTGATCGACAAACGGCTTGGATACCACTGACGCAGCGATCGGGTGAGTACAACTTTTACCCATGTGCGGTCGAACTCAACATGAAAGTTCGGTTCCCTGCGACCTTTTTCCACCACAACGGTGTGCGCAAATATCGTTATCACCTCGCGGTTTTCTCCGTCTCGCAGGACGACATAGAAAGCGATGCCGACCGCTAACGCTTCCAGACCCGAGAAGGGGAGAACAAACGGGTAGCCTCTGGATAAAAACCACAAACCGATTCCTAGACTGACGGCACTCACTAGAGCAATGAATAATTTCGCTTCACGCCAAGACATCGAACGCGTGGGTTTGATTACCCACTTGCCGTCGCAGCCTGCTTCTGCCTGATATGTACTAATCATCTAGGCGACGTAACCCCACACGAACTAGGTGGTTACTCATCCCCAAAATTTCCTGACCAATGGATCCAGATCTTCGCCAATCCGATTGGTATCAATTGGCTCGCGCCACTCTATGATGCCTAGCAAGGGCGCGTCGATGCGTTGTTTTAAAGTAGAAATCGTCTCCTGACGATATGCGTAGTCTCGATCTATTACGTTGCCGATCCAGCCAAGCAGTGGGATCGCGTCGCTCTGTATCGCTGCAACGGTGAGCAACGTGTGATTGATACATCCTAAACGTAAGCCGCATACCAAGATAGTTGGGAGTTTCAGCGCCCTAACCAAGTCAACTGTTTGTAGACTGTTGCTCAAAGGAACCCGCCAACCACCGATACCTTCGACTATTACGATGTCCGCACTCCGTTGGCAAATCTCAAATGCTCGGACGATATTGTCCAAGGTAATTTCTTCGTTAGCCGCCGACGCTGCGATGTGCGGCGAAGTTGGATCTTTGAAGACGTACGGATTGATGATCGAATAGTCCAATTGTGGATTCGAAAATTTTAGCAGTTGCAATGCATCGTCGTTACGTAATCCGTCCCGGGTCGCTTGCGCACCGCTAGCGACGGGTTTCATCCCGATTGCGGTACGGTTTAAGCGCGCGATACTTTTTAGCAATCCCACTGTGGTCGCTGTTTTACCAACTTCGGTGTCAGTACCCGTTATGAAAATCGCGTTATTGATCATCGACGTTTCAGCTCGGCGAATGGAAAAGTAGCGACGGTGCTTCCGTCTTGAGCGCGGCTCCCGCGCTCGGGTTTCCAACCGTGGGCATAGACCACTTCGAAGGTCGCGGGTAGCTTCGAATCGACCCGGAAGCTTTCGTAGGTCTTCACCATTTGGGCAAAATCTCTTCGCGTTGAGAAGTTTTTTTTCCTACCACTAATTGAATTAGCGGAGCCGGTACGCCGTAGGTCGCGCATTAACGTGTCGACACGCTCATAGTTAACGGTAATTTTATCGCACTCAAGAATAGGGCTCGCGAAGCCGGCTCGGATTAACGCGTCCCCAACATCGTGCATGTCGATGAACATGTTGACATGCGGCGACGAATCCACTGACGACCACGCATCGCGTAATTCTCGCAACGTATCAGGACCGAGACTAGAAAATAGCAGGAGACCGTTCGGCTTGAGCACGCGAAGACACTCCGCGAACACAGCATCTAAGTCGTTACACCAGTGGAACGTGAGACTCGAGAAGATAAAGTCGATTGACGCGTTCGCTAGCGGTAATTTTTCCGCACTGCCGCCAACGTAGCGTTCCCGAGAACGCCAGCGGCGTAGTTTGCGGCGCGCATAGCCGAGCATCGCCGGCGAGTAATCGAGCAACAATATCGGTGCGCGTGGGTAACGTTGCGCTAAAGCGTTAGCGCAATAGCCAGTAGCTGCACCTATCTCAAGGATGATTTGCGGAGTGATTTTTATAACGTCCAATGATTCGAGTAAATTATCGGCCACGGCTCGTTGTAGGGTTGCGTGCTCATCGTAGGTTGCAACGGCGAGGTTGGATGCGCGGAGCGCGTGCCTAACGTTGATTAAATAATTTTCGCCGAGCATTGCCGTCAAAGTCGGTTCATGGTCGATACCAAAGTATCGACTAGTCCTTCAATGTCTTCGGGTTTGTGTGCGGCGGAGATACATAAGCGCAAGCGGGAAGTTCCGGGCGGGACTGTCGGCGGTCTAATTGCGCGAACGTAAAAGCCGTTTGCTCGCAGTTGCTCGGCGACGAATAAAGCGTTCGAATCGGAACCGATAATGACTGGTTGGATCGGAGAATTGGAGTTTAAGAGTGGCAAGTTTTTCGACAACGCACGGAACTTGGTGACGTTCGTGAACAATCTCTGATGGATTGATTTATCGGTTTCCAGCAGTTCAAGCGAGGCTAAGGTTGCAGCGGCTATCATTGGAGGCGGTGCGGTATCGTAGATAAACGTTCGTCCTCTTTGAATAAGCGCGTCGATTAAAGATCCCGAACCAACCACCGCCGCACCCGAGGTTCCGAGTGCTTTGCCGAATGTAACGATTTGAATCGGCAACTCTGCCTGGCTAAGGCTACATGCTGCGGCAGCGCCGCGACCTCCGGCGAGTACGCCAAAGCCGTGGGCGTCGTCTCCGATTACGGTCGCGTTGTATTTACTTGCTAGTGCTGCGATCTCTTGGAGGGGCGCTAGATCGCCGTCCATGCTAAATAAGGTATCGGTGATAATCCAGGGACATGGATTTTCGCAAGCCTTTAGACCGTCTTCTAAATCCTTGGTATCGACGTGGCGATAGCGTGTGTAGCTAGCTTTTGTAAGGCTGATAGCATCAATGAGTGACGCGTGGTTGAGTTCGTCAGAGAAAACATGATCGGTTCGCTTGATGAGCGCGCTAGCGACACCGAGATTCGCTAAATATCCGGATGAGAACAGTAACGCGCGCTCGCGCTTCATGAACGAAGCCAATCGCTGTTCTAACGCTTCGTGCACGGAACTGCGGCCTGACAGTAACGCGGAGGCGCCACTTCCGACGCCGTGGGTTAGTGCGGCAGCGTAGGCAGCTTCCGTGAGATTTGGATGAGAACTCAATCCGAGGTAGTCGTTGCTCGTGAAATTGAGATACTCCGTGTCGTTGATGGTGATCAGCCGGCCCTGACCGCTTGTCGTCGACTCTAAGGTTCTATGGCGATCGTTGCTTTTTGTCTCCTCTATGATGGACGTTATCCGTTGCTCTAACGCGCTCATGGTAGTCTTCGATGAGCGCTAAAACGAGGTCGCGTTGATACCAAGTTTTTTGAATAGTGCGCGATCGAGGTCGGCTGCTGGATTAGGTGTTGTAAGGAGTTGTTCGCCGTAAAAAATTGAGTTTGCGCCTGCGAAAAAGCATAGCGCTTGCGCTGCTTCGTCCAACCCCTCACGCCCGGCTGACAGACGCACATAAGACTTTGGCATCATGATCCGCGCGGCGGCGACCATTCGCACCATATCCAATGGGTCGACACTTGACGATTCTTCTAACGGGGTTCCTGCAACTTTTACGAGTAAGTTGATAGGCACGCTTTCCGGTGCTTGCGGAAGGTTAGCGAGGCTCATTAAGAGGCCCGCGCGATCGCTCAGCGTCTCGCCTAAACCGATAATTCCTCCACAACAGACGTTGATCCCGGCCGCACGAACATGGTCTATGGTATCTAGCCGGTCCTCGTACGTCCGTGTCGTGATAATTTCGCCGTAGAATTCTGGAGACGTATCTAAATTATGGTTGTAGTAGTCCAATCCGGCTTCTTTTAGACGGGTTGCTTGCTCGGATTTCAACATACCTAATGTGACGCATGATTCCAGTCCGAGTTCTTTCACAACTTCGATTAGCGCGATTACTTTATCGAGGTCTCGATCTTTTGGTGAGCGCCAGGCAGCGCCCATGCAGAAACGCGTCGCCCCTTTCGCCTTTGCAGTTTTGGCTGCGTTACGAACTACTTCGATATCTAGTAACGGTTCTGATTCGACGGCGGTGTCGTAGCGGGCACTTTGAGGGCAATAAGCGCAATCTTCCGGGCAGCCTCCGGATTTAATGTTTAAAAGGGTGCTAAGTTGGACTTCGTTGGGATCGAAATTGCTGCGGTGGACACTATGCGCAGTAAAAAGCAGATCGCTTAGCGGTTGTTCGAGTAAACCTATGACTTCGCGGCGATCCCAGATTTTCTTAACGCCTGGCGCGGTCCTGTCATTCGTTGCTTGCGTACTTACGGCCGATGCCATACGGTAAATCTCCAGAAATGGTGGAATATTCGATAAGGAAATCGAATGCGGAAAATTAGTTTGCTCCTGTCGAGTCTAGTCGACCCTATTAAACGCGACAACTGGTTAGTTAATACCCAGCAGTCCTTGGTTCGAACTGTTACGCTCGAGACCCGATGCCTGTTTTGCGCGTCAAGTGGCGCCGAGCACGGTATCTGCGCTGCCTGTGAGGCTGATTTGCCGTGGCGAAGGATCCCGTGGAATAAACGCCTTCCTTACGTTGATGAAGTTTTCGCTTGTTTCAATTTCGCTTATCCGATCCGACAACTGATTCATCGAGTTAAATATGGACGAGATATTGCGTGCGCGGCTTTGCTTGGCCGGCTCGCGGCGCAGCGCTTGTTCGAGCGTAATAGTGTGCCAGACGATTCAACGATCTTCCCTGTTCCACAGACCCGTCGTCGCATCATGCGACGCGGATTTAATCACGCTGTTGAAATCGCGCTACTCCTAGCACGTCAATTTTCCTTGCCTATAGATGTAGTTAGTATTTACAAACTAAAATCCGGGCCCGCACAACCAACCCTGAACGCGGCGCAGCGCAGGACGAACATTCAAGGTTCATTTGCGTTTCGCGAGCGTCTAAAGATCCATACCGCGGTTATCGTAGACGACGTGATCACAACCGGCGCGACCGCGTCAGCAATGGCGCATACGCTCCGCTTGGCCGGTGCAAAGCGGGTAGTTGTTTGGTCGATCGCTGCGGCGTAGATTGTTAAGTATCGAGATTCGTTACTGATAAGGCGTGTTCTTCGATAAATAACCGCCGCGGTTCGACCTGATCGCCCATCAAGGTAGAGAACATTAAGTCCGCTTTTATCCCATCTTCGATTTGTACTTGCATTAGATTCCGCGTTTCTGCGTCCATCGTCGTGTCCCAAAGTTGTTCTGGATTCATTTCACCGAGGCCTTTGTAACGTTGAACATGGACTGTTTTCTTAGTGTCCTGAAGTAACCAGTCGAATCCATCGCGCAGCGAGTTGGCGCGGTGCGTATGCTCACCTCTGTGCACAACCAGGGTGGATTGACGAGAATCTAGGATTTCACCGATCGACGATAAGCGTCGGTATTCGTTGGAGGAAAAGAATTCGCGACTGAACACGTGCTCTGTATCCAATCCGTGCAACGAAACTGTCACACGAATTAACCAAACATTGGGCTGCTGATACACAACTTTAGTTTTGAAACCCACCGTCTTCTCAGAGCGCGACACTAAAAGGTCGCACAATTCCTTAGCCCAGGCTTCTAGATACTCCGTTGTGCGCGTTTCCGGTTGAGTTATTGGCTTTAGCCTGCGCATTACCTGGAGAATCAACGGGTCATAGCGGCGACTTAGACGAACCATGGTCTCACCTAGCGCGAGAAATTGCTCTGACAGTTCTTTTAACTTATTTTCTTCCAACAGGTTACCGTCTATTTCGAAAGTAACATCTTGTATGGTGAGCTCCATTACATATTGGTCTAGCTCTAATTCGTCCTTTAGGTAGCGCTCCTGTTTACCCTTTTTTACTTTATATAATGGCGGCTGAGCGATATACACATGGCCACGCTCGATTAATTCTGGCATTTGACGGAAGAAAAAAGTCAGTAATAAAGTGCGAATATGGGAACCGTCGACGTCGGCATCTGTCATGATAATAATCCGGTGATACCGTAATCGCGCTGGATCATATTCATCTGCGCCAATCCCGCAACCTAAGGCCGTGATGAGCGTAGCGACTTCTGTAGACGACAACATTTTGTCGAATCGAGATTTTTCAACGTTTAATATCTTACCTTTCAAAGGTAATACCGCCTGATAACGCCGATGGCGACCTTGTTTTGCTGAGCCGCCTGCGGAGTCTCCTTCCACGATGAACAATTCGCATTTTGCAGGATCTCGTTCTTGGCAATCTGCAAGTTTTCCAGGTAGGCCTGCGATATCAAGCGCTGTCTTGCGTCGAGTTAATTCGCGAGCTTTACGCGCGGCTTCACGGGCCCGCGCAGCGTCGATCACTTTCGCCATAACGACTTTCGCGTCCTGAGGACGTTCCAGTAGGAAAGAGTTTAAATGCTCTGCTAACACAGATTCGACGACTCCTTTAACTTCGCTGGATACGAGTTTTTCCTTTGTTTGAGATGAGAATTTTGGATCGGGAACTTTTACGGAAAGGACGCCGGTGAGCCCTTCTCTCACATCCTCACCTGTCACAGTTACTTTGTTTTTAGCGGCAAGACCTTGTTTGTCGATGAATGTATTTAAGGTTCTCGTTAGAGCAGACCGAAATCCTGCGAGATGGGTGCCGCCGTCACGCTGCGGGATATTGTTCGTATAGCAAAATACGTTCTCTTTGTAAGAGTCGTTCCATTGCAGGGCTAGCTCTACTCCGACTCCGTCCCGCTCGTCGGTGAGATGGATGACTGACTCGTGGAGTGGAGACTTCGCCGTATTAAGATATCGAACAAAAGCGGCTATACCACCCTCATATTCAAAAATATCGGATTTTTGGGTTCGCTCGTCGGAAAGATTTATTCGTAGTCCGGAATTCAAAAACGATAATTCTCGTAACCTACTAACGAGAATATCGTAATGAAATTCGATATTCTTGAAAACGGCTTCACTCGGGACAAAGGTTATTTCCGTTCCTGTTTTGTCGCTTGTGCCGGTTACCTGGAGCTTGGCTTCGGGAACGCCGTTTCGATAATGTTGTTCCCAGACTGAACCATCTCGGCAAATCTTCAAGTGGAGTTGGTCAGATAGTGCGTTAACGACGGATACCCCTACACCATGTAAGCCCCCAGAGACTTTGTAGGAGTCGTCGTCGAATTTACCGCCTGCGTGTAATGTCGTCATGATCACTTCAGCGGCTGAAGCGTTTTCTTCATGATGGAAATCTACTGGTATGCCGCGGCCGTTGTCGGTGATTGTCACGGCGTTATCGGCATTTATTTTGACGTCTACCACGGTACAGTATCCTGCAAGTGCTTCGTCAACGCTGTTGTCAACAACTTCGAATACCATATGGTGTAAACCGGAGCCGTCGTCTGTATCTCCGATATACATACCGGGGCGCTTTCGGACCGCGTCTAGACCCTTTAGAACTTTGATGTTTGATGAGTCGTATTTTCGTTCGTCAGCCATGCTTAACTCCTGGTCGCTACTGAGCGATGACAACGGGCTGGGTCTGTCCTTGTTCCACGTGGAACACTTTTGCAGACTCCAATATATGGTTTGGAAGGTCTTTAAAATCTATCGCGGTAAAAAAAATCTGAGAGTCTGTTCCTAACAAAGAATCTACAGCAATCAGACGCGCGTTGCGGTCTAGTTCTGCGGCAAGATCATCTATCAGTAATATGGGCTTTTCGCTGCTATTTTCGGAAAGGTATTTCGCTTGAGCACCAACAATCGCCGCTATTATAAGCTTTCCTTGGCCTCTTGAGACGACTGATTTCGCCATCTTTTCGTCAATCTTAACGCGCAGCTCTGCCCGGTGCGGCCCGAGGGTCGTCGTTCCTGATTCGCGGTCCCGATCTAAGTTCATTGATAGAACTATGGAGAAGTCTGTGTCGCGGTTCCAACCTCTATAATACTCCAACTGCAATTTACCGATGAGCTCGCTGACAGGAGAAACAGACAAGTATTCGTTAATCGCGGCAACGCAGTTACGTCGCCACAGATCTAATTGGGTGACTTCCGGCAGCATTTGCTCATCCCAAGCCGTTATTTCTCGAGGCGCGCTTCGCGCGCGCAATAGCATATTTCTTTGTTTTAGCGCACGGTAATATCTTTTTAATGTGTCTAGGTATCGATGTTCCACGTGGAACATCAGGCGATCAACTAAAGACCTTCTTATAGAAGGACCCCCACTTAATAGTAAAAACGATTCCGAATTGAAATTTAGAACGGGCAGGACTCTGGCCAACCGGGAGGCAACTACAACCGCATCACCATTTAACCGCAACCTAGTTTGATCGAAAGTCTTCTCTATCCCGATGCGGTTCAATTGTCCGGATGAATCAATAAATTCCCCATTAACCAACAACGACTGCTCCCCGTGCGTAATGACATCTCGCACCTTCGTTGTTCTAAATGATCGGGCAGTAGCAAGAAAATGGATGGCTTCTAGTAAACTCGTTTTGCCACTCCCATTTGGGCCACATATGCAGTTTACCGACGTAGATGGGTAAATCTTTAAGCTGCGGACCTTCCTAACTCTTTGGACAGATAGTGCGGTCAATTGCACGTTAAAAATCCCGTCTGCTAGAGCCTCATAGGCATAATGACATATCGCGCCATTTCATCATCTGGATCTTGAATTAGGCAACTACTATTCGAATCGATAAAATCCACTCTAACTTTCGGACATTTTAAAACTGATAGGACATCGAGTAAGTAGGAGACATTAAAGCCAATCTCTAGCTCATCCCCGCTGTATTCCACTTCTATTTCCTCTTCCGCTTCCTCCTGTTCAGGATTATGTGCAATCGCTTTTAATTGATCTTTGCTCAGTACTATCCGAACGCCACGAAACTTTTCATTAGATAAAATGGATGCTCTCGCTAACCCGGCTTTCAAAGTTTCTCTGTCAGCAAACACCTTTTTTTCACCAGCTCTTGGTATAACCCGTTCATAATCAGGGAATCTTCCGTCGACCAGTTTCGTCGTCAACACATGCTTCGGCGCCGTCATTTTTAAGTGGTTGGCACCAATTGTTATTTTCATAGGATCATCTGGACTGCCAAGCATGCGCATGATTTCGACGACGCCCTTACGCGGAACAATAATTTGACGCGCTTCTAGTTCCTTTGTTTCAACACTTCTATCACACAACGCTAAACGGTGACCGTCGGTTGCGACAGTCCTAATCATTCCGGCATTTAATTCAAACAGTAAACCGTTTAAGTAATATCGGACGTCTTGATGGGCCATCGCAAATTGCGTGCCTTCAACTAGTGCACTTAAGGTACTGCTCCGCAATTCTATTTCCGCAAATGGTTCAAATGAACCGATACTGGGGAACTCGGCTGATGGCTGGGACGTCAGTAAAAAACGACTGCGGCCAGACTGAATTTTTACTTTCTCTTCTTGGATCGCAAAGTTAACAACTGCCTGTCCCGGAAGTGCTCGGCAAATATCTAGAAATTTCCTAGCAGGAACTGTGACCGTACCCGCTTGCTCTGTTGTCGCCTGAAGCTTTACGACGATCTCGACTTCCATATCAGTCGCAGTTAGCGTTACCTCCCCGCCTTCCTCAGCATTAATCAGAACATTGCCTAAGATTGGTAACGTTTGGCGACGTTCAACTACGTTATTGATGGCTTGGAGTGGTGCTAAAAGCTCATCTCTATTAATAGTAAGTTTCATATGGTTATTACCAATAGTTGTTGTTATTAGACTCGGCAGATCTGGTGGGAACTACAAATATTGATTTATTTTTCAATCTGTTGCAGCAACTACAACTTCGGTATACTAGAGGAATCATTGGTCTTCTTGCCTGTGTATAGATTGTGGGTAAAGTAGCGCCACTATTTCTCGAACCAGTTATCCACAAGGTACTAAGTTGTTAGTATCCGTTCTAGATTTACAAAATCTTCGTTGATACGCGGCTCACTCCGCCTTAAGTCTGTAATCTTCCTGCATGCATGGATCACGGTTGTATGATCGCGTCCGCCAAACGCATCACCGATTTCTGGCAAGCTATGGTTAGTTAATTCCTTCGCTAAAGCCATTGCAATCTGTCGGGGTCTTGCGATCGATCGAGTCCGTCGCTTGGACAATAAGTCGGCCACTCGCATTTTGTAATACTCAGCAACTGTCTTCTGTATATTCTCCATACTCACCATCTTGTCCTGTAGTGCTACGAGATCTTTTAACGCATGTTTCGCAAAGTCGAGAGATATCGATTCTCCTGTAAAGTGAGCGTTCGCTACCAGTCTATGCAAGGCTCCTTCTAATTCACGGACGTTCGACTTAAAGCGTTTAGCGACAAAAAATGCCACCTCGTCAGGTATTGAAATCCCTGCTTGAATGGCTTTGCTTTTTAAAATGGCGACCCTCGTCTCCAGTTCAGGGGGTTCAATTGCGACCGTGAGTCCCCATCCAAACCGTGATTTAAGACGCTCTTCCACGCCAGAAACTTCTTTCGGGTATCGATCACAGGTCAGAATGATTTGCTGTTGACCTTCAAGCAAGGCGTTAAAGGTATGGAAAAACTCCTCTTGAGATCTCTCCTTCCCGGCGAAGAATTGAATGTCGTCGATGAGCAAAGCGTCCACTGACCGATAAAATCGCTTGAATTCATTGATAGTGTTGTGCTGCAGGCCTTTTACCATATCCGCAACAAACCGTTCCGAATGTAAATACACAACGTTAGCGTTTGGACGACCTTCAAGAACCATGTTTCCCACCGCGTGCATCAAATGGGTTTTCCCTAAGCCAACGCCACCACAGATAAACAACGGATTATAGGCTTTACCGGGATTTTCAGCGATTTGCAAAGAAGCAGCGCGAGCTAGCTGGTTCGACTTTCCTTCGACAAAATTATTAAAAGTAAAATCGCTTTTCAGGCGATTTACCATCTTCGAGCTCCGCACAGGACGCTCGACGGGTGTTGTTAACTCTGGTTTGCTAAGCTCCAGTTTTTCAGCGCCCAATGTTGCTTCCGCCCCCACCGAAAACGATATGAGAATCGCCTGATCAGGGGAGATTTCCTTTAAGAGACTTTCGATCCGAACGGAATATTTATCCCTGATCCAATCTAAAACGAATCGGTTCGGCGCAAAAAGCTCGAGTTTGTTCAGATTTTCGACAACGTGAAGTGGTCGAATCCACGTGTTGTATTGTTGCGAGGTCAACTCTGCTTCGAGTTGTTTTAGGCATCTTTGCCAAACTACCGGGTTCAAGTGAAGATACCTTTGGCTTAAGCTTGATAACGCGAGGACCCGCGAGTCTACGCTTCCTGACCCACGTTATCCACAGTCCCATCCGCGCCTTCTTAAATTGACAGCACCGAAACCCTAAGCGTACAATCGCTCCCCCTCGGGTACCCCAGACCCCTTAAACGCAAAAGCAAAAAATCACTCGGTTCAAGTCATGAAAAGAACATTTCAACCCAGCAGACTAAAACGCGCGCGCGCACACGGGTTCCGTGCACGGATGGCGACCAAAGCGGGACGTCGAGTTTTAAAAGCAAGACGCGCAAAAGGAAGAGCACGCCTCACGCCAGACTAACGCGGTCCGTTGCCTCATACTCGGCAATTTTTCCCCAAAACACTTCGGCTGAAAAAACCGGTAGAATTCACAAACGCTTTCGCGTCCGGAAAAAAGTACCGAAGTCGTGCTTTCACGATCACGGTCACAGCAAACCAGTTAACACATCCTCGTTTAGGTCTTGCAATAAGTAGAAGAGCAGCCGCCAAAGCCGTTGATCGAAACCGAATTAAAAGAATAGTTAGAGAAAGCTTCCGGTGTAACGCGAGCACGCTCAGATCAATTGACATCGTGGTTCAAGCAACTCTAGCCACAAGCACGCAATCGTCGCAATCTCTGTCTCTCGAACTATCCGATTTATGGGTTAAGTTGACCTAAGGCTCCTAATCAACGACGACCACCAACTCCAATAGCGGAACGTTAAAAAATGGACAATATTCGTTTATTCCTGGTCATCGCGCTATCTCTAACCGCGATGATGCTATGGGAAGCGTGGCAGCGCGATTACAACGTGACCAATACAGAGCAACAAGCACTCGGCAACAACCCTGCAAATTTTTCCGAATCCCCGCCTATCACAGAGAGTGTCGATCCAGCTAGACCATCACTTCCTTCACCAACTTCTTTAGCGTTTGAGCCGTCAGCAGATTCTCTAAAAACGGTATCCGTGTCTACGGATATTTACGACATTAAAATTAACTTACTAGGCGGTGGCATCTCTCAAGCTTCGCTTAAGAATTACCCAGTAACTGTGAAAGCGCCGGAGGACCATTTTGCGCTTCTCGATCAATCGGAATCAAGATTTTTTATCCATCAGGGTGGCATTAAGGGAAGTTCCGAATCGCCAGATCATCGTTCTAACTTTTCTGCAAGCAGAGCAGAATTCCGTTTAGCCGATGGCAGCGACGATTTAATAGTCGATTTAGATTGGACCTCGACGTCTAATCTTCATGTAACGAAACGCTATATATTTAAGCGCTCAAGTTACCTAATAAACATTGAGTACATCGTAAAAAACGCATCTGACGAGCAATGGAACGGACGAATTTACGAACAACTACAACGAACGAAACCACTTTCTAAAAGAAGCCTCGTCTACACGTTTACTGGTGCTGCGTTATCGACTCCAGAAAAACGCTATGAAAAATTCGACTTCGATGATCTCGAAGACGCCCCGCTTAACACTGAGGTCGTAACGGGTTGGGTCGGAATACTCGAACATTATTTCGTCAGCGCATTGATTCCACCTCAAGAAAATTTAAGCCATTTCTATTCGCTGATCATCGATAAGGATCGCTACGCCGTGGGCTATTGGGGACCCAGCCAAGCCGTCGCAATCGGTGACACTGCAAACTTCAAATCGTCGATATATATCGGACCGAAACTCCAAGAAGTTCTGCACGACGTAACGCCAGGGCTGGAACTCACCGTCGATTTTGGCGTGCTTTGGTTCATCGCGAAACCACTGTTCGTCACGCTTCAGTTTATCAAAGACCTCACGGGAAATTGGGGCTGGGCGATTATTCTCCTAACAATGCTGCTTAAACTCGGTTTTTATCCGTTATCCGCAGCAGGCTATCGATCGATGGCTAACATGAGAAAAGTTCAACCGAAAATGCTTGCAATAAAAGAACGTCACGGCGGCGATCGTACGCGAATGAATCAAGCCATGATGGAGCTCTACAAGGAAGAAAAAATCAACCCACTTGGTGGCTGTTTGCCGATCATTGTGCAAATCCCCGTGTTTATCTCCTTATATTGGGTGCTCTTAGAAAGCGTGGAGCTACGCCAAGCACCATTTGCATTATGGCTGCAGGACTTATCGTCTAAAGATCCAATGTATGTCTTACCGCTCATC
Organism: Pseudomonadota bacterium; assembly: GCA_027618655.1. Lineage (GTDB taxonomy): Bacteria > Pseudomonadota > Gammaproteobacteria > UBA11873. The sequence continues at coordinate 27,981 of JAQCEL010000011.1, forward strand.
ATGGGCGTAAGCATGTGGTTCCAACAAAAGCTGAACCCCGCTCCTATCGACCCTGTCCAACAAAAAGTAATGCAAATTCTGCCATTCGCATTTACGATTTTTTTCATGTTCTTTCCTTCGGGACTCGTGTTGTATTGGGTAGTTAACAACGTATTATCGATCGCGCAACAGTGGAGCATCACTCGTAGTATTGAGAACGCAACGAAGAAATAGAGTCTTAAAACGCAAGGTTTACTGGTGCAGTTTCACGATCCAATCGCAGCAATTGCGACCCCAATGGGTCGCGGTGCGGTCGGCATCGTTAGGATCTCTGGAACTAAGTTAGACGCAATAGCGCATAAGTTGATCGGACCCTTACCGCCCGATCGAATCGCGACGCTACGGAGCGTTCGCGCAGGGGATGCGCAAACAATCGATCAAGCCCTCGTTATCTATTTCGCAGCACCGAGATCATTCACTGGCGAAGACGTACTAGAGATTCAAACTCACGGTGGTGTTGTCCAAACGCACGACGTCTTAAAAGCCGCGATCGACGCGGGTGCGCGCATGGCAGCAGCCGGCGAGTTCACCGAACGTGCTTACCTGAATGGAAAAGTCGATCTTATTCAGGCAGAAGCCATTGCTGACCTCATTGAAAGTAGTTCGACGCGTGCAGCGCGTTTAGCGCTTAGTTCGTTGGTTGGCGAATTCTCGAAACACGTTCTAGCCTTCGCTGACAAACTAAAATTCATTAGAATCCAACTAGAAGCTTATATCGACTTCCCCGACGAAGATATCTCACCAGCGGCGCTAACCACTTTAGTCGTCGCTACAACCGAGGTGCGCGACGATCTTCGAGCCCTACTCGCCAATGCCCATCGAGGTGCGCGCCTCAATTCTGGGGTCGACGTCGTGATAATTGGGCGCCCTAATGCAGGGAAATCAACCCTGCTAAACGCATTAGCAGACGAGCAACGAGCAATCGTAACGAACGTCCCTGGTACCACGAGAGACGTCTTAACAGTTGATCTCAGCATAGACGGCTTAGCTATTCGCGTTCACGATACGGCAGGAATACGTGATTCTTCGGATTTGATAGAACAAGAAGGCGTACGTCGCGCGAAACAAAAAATTGAGCAATCCGATCTTGTGTTGTACGTCACCGATGCCGAGACGGACGAACTAATGGAATTCATCAGTACCATCAATATTCCAGTATTTACTGTACGCAATAAAATAGATGTCGACGGGTTTGCACCTGCCAGTCAGAAAACCTCAGTTGGGGTTAACGTAAAATTGTCCGCAAAAAACTTAGACGGTATTGGTCTACTGCGCCGTGAAATCTTAGATCACTTTAACCTTGCCGATCACAGCGATAATGTGGTGTTGGCGCGTGAGCGTCACCTCATCGCTTTGAAGATGGCTTTAGACGCGCTCGACTTTGACGCTGAAAAACTATTTCAAAGTGAACCCGAATTGGGAGCGGAACAACTACGCGTGGCGGGTCGTGCGCTCGGTGAGCTCACGGGCGAATATACAAACGAGGAATTACTCGGCGATATCTTCTCTACCTTCTGTGTTGGAAAATAAGCCTCTCAACGCACAGAAAGCATCTGGTAGTACTCCCAAATATCAGGGTCCTCACCAGACTTAATCCGATCGAGCACCTTAGCAAAAGGCAGAAATCGGGTGCCGTTAGGTGTTTCAACCCCAGGAAACGATCCATCTGGCATTTCAACCCAACCCCAGGAACCACCATTTAAAATCCGAGACACCTCAGCCACATAACTTCCAACAGCTCTTGCCACCGGTATTAATTGCTCTTCAGGCGGGTTTTCTCTGACAAACGTCGCGTGCAAATCATCGAGAATATCGTCTAGATATTTAATACTCGTATGCGACCAGTCCAAATTCACTGAGTATTGCTTTCCAGCGAACACAACAAATTCCTCAGCCCATTTCCGTGCATTTGTGTCTAACTCTTCATCCGCTTGAAAACCTGTCGCTTGTGCGTTCGCAATCAACGGTGCGAGCAGCAACGCGACCACATAAAAAAACTTCTTCATATCACTGATCTCCAAACCGTGGTTACAAAAAAAGCACGTGATCTGCAGCACTGCGACTACGGATCGTCATCTTGGTTCGTTTCGTCAAATAAGGCGGACGATTCTTCAATGAATCGCTCAACATCGTTGCCGTCGGTTATTCTTAAGAAAGGCGGCATGATGTCCTTTATATATCGTGGTGAGTCGGAAAATTCGGTTTGTTTGAGAATTTCCGGGAACAGCGATAAAGCTAACAAGACGGCGGACAGAACGGTTGCAAATCGCCACCGTTGCCGGCTATTTAAGTGTGTCGCAATAAGTAAATTAAACCAAAAAACTCCCGCAAGTACGCTGAAGCTAAGGGCAGAGAAAACACAAGCACTGATAATCTCATTCAGCGAATTGAACAGGACTAATTCATAACACGACACAATGGCGCTTTGGATCAAAAGATAGACTAGTATCAGGGTGAGTTGCGTCTGAAAATGCCCCTCATGTTTTATCACTCGCCCAACGATCGCCCAAAACGTTGCTAACGCGACCGCAATCGCTAAGACACCGAATACGCCAACCGCAAATTCCGCCCCGCCCACAAAATTATTCGTTTATAAGTGTTTAGCCACTGTTCGCCAATTGCTAGCGCCAGCGCGATGCTAAGACTTGATGCTAGGTAACGCCCACTACTGAGCCGGTTAACAATCCCGTCGGCGCTGCCAATTTTGACAGCAGGCGGGACATAATGATCCGTGTTGAAGATCCGGACTCCTTGCCGCCCGAAACTATATTCTGTGCCCGAGCGAAGTATGACCTCGCTGCCTGGTTCAACCGCAAACTCTGCTCGCGTTCCATTCAAGCTTTCCAGATCTTCAACGACGACGTCACCGTTCGCGCAGCATCGTATAACGGCATGATGTGGGGATACGGTTTCATCTGACAAAATGATGTCATTGTCTAATGCTCGTCCGATCGTTAATCGCAGACCGCAAGCACGATGACGCTCAAGCGTCCGTCCTGCACGATTGACGACGTCGAAAACTAGTTCCATTGAATGCTAGAAATAAACTTACGCATAAACGCCATCGCTAGTTCGCGTTCAATGCCAGCAATAGTAAAGTGACTGATTAAACCGGCCGTTCGTTCGTGAACTGACGCACCGAAAAACAAGACGTCAAATAGTCCACGATATTTCTTATATTCGCGGACGCAAAACGTTGTTTTCGTTACGACGTCTCGACCTGATAAGGAATCTGAGCGAATAAAGTCTTCATGGCACGCAAACTCGGTCACATCTTCTTTGCCCGCTTCGTTATCCGCGTATGCTTTAGCGAATTTCTCGGCGTACATGTTGTAGAAGCGGATGCTGTTTAACTCCTTAGAGTCTAGCCAATTAAACTGGTAGGCAACGTTGCCCGTGGTGAATTCGCTCGACAAGTAGATCTGCTCCTCACTACCGCACGTCGTCGCTGAATGAGAATAAAGAATTTCCGGATCGTCTTCTGAATAACCCCAACAGCGCACTTGGGGAGAAATTTCGCTTGGTACGACGGCGTGTCCCAATTCGGCTGTGTCCCACGAATCTTCCAACAATTTATTGATCATCGATCGTTGGTTCTTACGCAATTGATCGGCCACGGTTTGATCGCCCATCGCGATATCGAATGTCGATGTTTCTGATCGTCCAATAAACGCTGTCAGCCGATTAAGCGGTACTAGAAAGCTCAGCTGGTTCCCAGCCGTCGCGACATTGACACCGATCACTTCGCCCTTGTTATTTAGCACCGGTCCACCGCTCATGCCTGGGTTGACCGATCCCGAAAAGTGTATGCGTTCGTAGACGCTGTGCGCGGCTATCCCGTTATACGTGCCTGGTATCACGGTCCAACCCAGGTCGTGCGGGTTGCCAATGGAATAGATGGCTTCGCCGTGTTCAGGAAGCTGATCGGCAAGTTCTATAAAATAATCCGGCGGGTCGTTTAGCTGTAATAACGCTAAGTCATTGATGACATCTAGATTTACGAGTGCCAATGCGCCTTTATCACCGGCGTGACTAACGAACTCAATATCGAAACGGTCTGGGTGATGGGTATAAGCGGAAACAACGTGGTAGTTAGTGACGACGTGGCCGTCTGCGTCCACTAGAAATCCCGATCCGAGACCAGCTTGCTTACCTGAGTTTCGATCAATAATCCGGATCTGATATATCCGGTTGCCGTATTCGCTAAACAATGACTTTGCGTCTTGCGCCCAGGCCGTCGTGCCTAGCGCGCTGTGCAGAAGTGCAACAGTGAACAGTAATATGGTGTTCGGAAAATCTTTGAACAAAGTACTTAAGCCAGATCAAATACCTAGGACAGCATGAGCGAACAAAATTAGTCACCGAAAGGGCAACTCATCACGCCCAGTCAGTACGCTACGCGCCACGCCAGCGGTGGTGCACCTTTTCGTCGCGCGGCAACCAGCTAGGCACCAAAGAGCACCTGTCACCGCGTAGCTCTTAAATCACAATCCTTGTAAAATTCACCGTCCCGCCAGACGTATTCCCTATCGGATCCGAACGGCAACCGCGTCTTAGGACGAGCTAAACGAAGCTTAGTACTGCTCGCGGCGCGCAGTTTAACTTGGAACTCTTCCTTTAGCGAACCCAAGCAAGTTTAATAAACGCGTTAAACTGTCCCGATCCTAATCAAGTGAACCTAAAATATGACTGCGGATTGCACACTAACCGAACCGAAATGAGCACACTGAAGCTGTTTCAATGACCGTACAAATTGATGTCTCTTATGGCGAACTGCTCGATAAAATTTCGATTCTGGAAATTAAGCTTGAGCGCATGATAGATCCGGAAAAGCTGGCAAACGTTTCTCAAGAATTGGCTATTCTCACTCACGCCTGGATGAATTCCGGTGTCGATCGTTGCGCAGTTGAAAATGAGCGCCTGATCCTACAAACAATTAACGAGACGTTATGGGCGATCGAAGATGATATCCGCGAAAAGGAAGCGCAGAAATTGTTCGACCAAGAATTTATCGTCCTAGCGCGCCGCGTTTATAAGACTAACGACGAGCGCGCGCGGTTAAAGCGAGTCATTAACGAGAAATTAGGTTCAAGTTTGAAAGAAGAGAAGTCCTATCAGTCCTACTGACGCTCCCTCGCTACTCGTACACGTAACCGGCGACCGGATTGGCGATGCGTTAATTAAGTGGCCCGTCATCGAGGCCTTAAAACGCGCCTTACCGAATCATCGCCTCGTTTGGGTTGCGGGACGACGTACCAGCGTGTTTAAAGGCGCGTTGTCGACATTGGCCGCGAATGTCATTGATGAGGTTGTTGAATGCGCAGATCTCGGCGTCAGCTGGCGAGAGTTGCTGAAGCCCCCAAGATCCGGCCATTACGACATTGTCGTGGCAACCGAACCGAAAGTTCGTAACGCACTATTATTGAAGCGGATCAGCCATCGCTTGTTTATCTCGCCTGCCGCGAATTTTCGTTTCTCAGACCGACAACCGCGTGCTGATATGCCCTACCCGGACTCAGTCTATGAACAGCTACGCTGTCTAGGGGAACTAGCGGCAGGTCGTAAGCTACAAATAAAGCCGGTCATTGACGTCGGCGCAGCGAATGAGCGCTTGGCTAAACAGCTACTCCCAGATGGAAAGCGTTATTTAGGCCTCGCCCCTGGCTCCGCCGGAGAATCGAAGCGATGGCCGTTACGGCGCTATATAGATTTGGCAAAAGCCCATGGTTCTAATGACCTCACGCCGGTGTTTTTTCTCGGGCCCGAGGAGATATCCATGTACGAGGAAATTGCACGCGCCGTGCCGCAGGCGCTATTCCCTGAGCAAGTAGCAGGTTCTAGGAATTTGGGCGGGGCACTGTTTAGCATCGCGCTTGCACAACGAATCGCGGTCGGCGTCGCAAATGATGCAGGCGGTGGGCACTTGCTCGCCGCCGGTTGTAGACCCTTGATTACTTTGTTCGGACATACGAGTGAACAGAAATTTAAGCCCCCTTACGGTAGGCGGATTGCGATCAACGCACGCGACTATGGCGGTACTGACATGTCGCTCATCCCGGTCGATCGGGTAGCCGTAGAAATAAATTTATTACTTCAGATGACAGCTTCATGCTAGCAAAGCGACGTTTATTGTTTATAACCTTAAGCAACGTTGGCGATTTGATTATGACAACGCCGCTGCTGGAGGCCTTGCACTTGCGCTATCCAAATCACCTGATTGATATTGTTGCGGATGCCCGTTCGTCTGAACTCTTGTTGCCTTGTCCTTATCTGGGGCGACTGTTACACAAAGACAAAGGCGCTGGCATCCCGGGTGCTTGCGAATTGATCCTAAAGCTCCGCGAACAAGCCTACGACGCGGCAGTCGATCTGCGATCCGCCGTCTTAACCTTGTTTATCCGCAGCCGCCAGCGTGGTATTAAGCGGCGCGCTAGGTCGGCGGGTTCGCACGCCGTCCAGCATCACTTCACCGCGTTGCGTTCGATAGTCGGGGCGAATACGCAAATTCCTGATGCGCGATTGTGGCTGGACAAACCAGGACGCGCACGCGCCAAGGAAATCCTAAGCCACTTGCCGCACGGCCGTCGGCTGACCGTCGCGCCCGGCGCTAATTGGCCTGGAAAGATCTGGCCTGTCGAACGTTACGCTGAATTGCTAAATCAAATAAGGAACGATTTCGACAGCGTTGTCATCGTCGGATCAAAAGAAGATATTTCACTAGGCGAACGACTTCGCTCGCTCTCGCCACTCCCTACGATAAATATCGCAGGTTCAACGAGTTTGTTAGAGGCGGCTGCCTGTCTCTCGGAAAGTACCGCGTTCGTCGGCAACGACTCAGGCCTCGGCCACATGGCTGCTGCATTGCGAGTGCCCACTGTCACGGTATTCGGTCCGGGCCAACCCGATCGGTACAAACCATGGGGGCCGCTTGCATCAGTTGTGTTGGCGCCGAATCAAAATCTCCGAGCGTTGCTAGCAGAGTCAGTTGCAAATAATCTACTAAGCCATCTCGCCCGTATTTCAACCACCGTAGCTGGGGTCGGCGCCTAATAACGCGCATGAGAATTGCGCAAATAATGCTCGGTAAAGAATTCGGTGGTGCTGAGCGTTCGTATATCGATTTGTGTTCAGCGCTCACCGCCCGCGGCCATGAAGTCCTCGCCATTTGTGAGCGCAGAGCGCGCGTGCGCGAATACCTCGAGCGCATTGAAGGGCTCACAGTCCGTTCAATTACTGTCTTCGGCCCGTGGGACTATCTGGCGGCGTGGTCATTAAAATCGCATATCAAAGCATTTAAGCCCGCGGTCGTCCAAGCGCATTTGGCGCGCGCCGCAAGTTTAGGCGGTCGGGCCGCGCAATCACTTGGCATCCCGAGCATCGCGAAAACGCACAATTATGTAAATTTAAAATACTACAGACATATCAATCATCTGGTTCCTACGACGGCTAAACAAAAGGCGTATCTACTCGCCAACGGTATCTCCCCAAACGACTTATCTCAAATCCCTAATTTTTCATCAATCGCAGTAAAACCACGCGCACAAGTAACCCGCGGCGACGCATTGAGAGTCGTCGCGATTGGCAGGTTAGTCCACAAAAAGGGTTTCGATTTTTTGCTGAAAACGCTCGCGGCGGCGCTCGAGCGCGGTTTAAATCTGCGCTTAGAGATTGCCGGAGACGGACCGGAATTAACGGCGCTAAGAAAACAAGCAGCGGAACTGAACTTGGGTAGCAAGCTTACGTTTCTTGGTTGGCAAGCCTCAGTAGAAAGTTGTTTAGCACGCGCCGATGTCTTCGTTTTGCCCTCGCGTGATGAGCCATTCGGAATTGTGTGCCTTGAAGCAATGGCTATGGGCGTTCCCATCATTACCACTCGCACTGACGGCCCCATGGAAATATTGGATAGTGATACAGCACTACTTGTTGACATCGAAGATATCTCCGGTTTATCCCAGGCGCTTGGGGATGTGCTGAGCGATCAAGTTCAAGCTGAGGATCGTGCCGCTGCGGCCCATGCAAAGTTTCATGCCCACTACAGTGAAGAAATTGTTGTGCAGCAATACTTAGCGCTCTATCAGCGTCTCGTCCTGTAATTTCACACTAGACCAGACCGTTCTCGGCTAGCTTCGTCCAAACCAGATCACACGATATTTCCGGCAAGCAGTCGGCGTAACGAGCGCCGCGATATCGTTCAATGCATTCCACTCCAGCGATCACGTAACGCTCTTGACCGAGAGCGTAATTGCGCCGCCAATCACTCGGCCCAAACAGACCGACGACTGGGATGTGTGACGCTGATAAAACGTGCATAGGTCCAGAATCGTTCGTCACTGCGAAGCGCGCGTGTCGGCCCAACTCAGCTAACTCAATAATGCTGAAGCAATCACTCGCATCGAGCCCGCCCGTTGTGGCGCATAGCTCGCGATTTATTTTCGCGTCTGCCGCAGCACCGATCCACACGGGTCGTAAGCCCACTGCGCTTAAGCGTGATCCGAGAGCGGCGAAATAGGGCCAACGCTTTTCAGGTCGCGTCGCGCTCGCGCCAGCGTGTAACACGACAAAACTATTTTCCATCAAAGAATTTCTGCTAAGCCATTGATCGACTGAATCGCGTTCTTCAGGTGCTGCTGGTAAGGTCGGAACAGCATCGACGTTCGTCACACCAGCGGCACTTAATACTTCGATCATTCGTGCGTATATATGCGATTGGCCCCGCCATCTCGTTGCTGGGTGATGCGAGTAAGGATAGCGCGGATGATTACCAACTCGTTCACGGCAAGCTGATAGTGCGCACATCATTGCGCTCCGATCGCTGCTCTGCAAATCATAGATTCGATCACAATTAAGGCTGCGTATCCACTGAATGGTCGCGATCGTATTACTTAGTCCACGCCGTTGCGTCGTCTTTATCGTCAATCCCGGCCAATGACGGAACAGCGTCGCGAAAGGCGGCGACGTTAACAGGGTGACCTCGGCCGTAGGATGTGCACGTTGGATTGCACTGATCAGCGAAGTCGCCATAACGACATCGCCCAGTGCGCCGAGTTTTATAATCAAAACGTTCATCGTCGGTGGAAGTATAACTTGGGCAAGGCAGGCGACGACGGCAGGTAGACACGATATTATCGCGACCCTTGCTACGAGGATCCGATGGATGCCGACGTTCGAGTCACACCGCTATCAATTTCACCGCCTAAGACACGAACTTAGTAACTATTCTCTCCTGCGCTTACGCACTTGTGATGGCCTGCTTCTCAGCATGCATCAGTCCGGCACCCACTGGCTTAAATTTATGCTTGCCAGTGCAATGGCCGATCATTTCGATATCCCGGGTCCGGAATTTAATCATGCGAATGACATCATCGGCGGTGCAAAAGATCCGGTCATCTATCCACGAATTCCGTTATTACGCAGTAGCCATACGGTTGCGCCACTACTGCTAAGGAATCGACTGGCGCTCCATTGGCTTAAGCTGCCACCGTCGATCTTATTGGTTCGGGATATTCGCGCATCGCTCGTTTCAAATTACATTAAATGGCAGACGCGCTACGCGGTCTCCTTCTCTGACTATTTGCGCGGCGACCCGTCTGGGCGTCGCTACAATAGTGATATTTGGTGGTGTTTTCGATTTCTGAATAGTTGGTCGACGATAAAAATACTGTGCGAATCCAATGTTTATCTCGTTCGTTATGAAACACTTCGGGACGACCCCGAGCAAGTTTTGACCGAGGTAGCGCGCCATCTCGCCATCCCGTTAGCGAACTCAAGTATTACGCTTGGAATTGAGCGCGCGACCAAATCAGCCATGCTGAAACGCGCCGATCCAGCCCGTCCGCCTGGTGAAATAAATCACTCAAACGACGACCCACTCAGCGCCTTTAGTGCATCCGACCGACGTTTTTTTAGTTCACGCTGTGAATACTATTTGCGCGACTCGCTTGGCTACGACTACCAACGATGGAATACCTAAGCGGGCTTTTGAGACAAGGAATTTCCGAGCGTTAATGAGAACGGCTCTCGCGGTAGAAATTCTCGTAAACAGAGAGGGTCTCTTCCTGCATTTTCGCAAGCGTGAATCGATGGCTTTTCGGCACCTCGATCCTGTTTTCTAAGAATCTGGCCGACGTTTCGACAGCGCGGGAAATGTCACCAGACGGGACTAAGCCGTCAGGTAGCACTTCGCGCAGGATCTCTCCCGTGCCACCGTGATCGTAACCGATGACTGGAATGCCAAGACTCAACGCTTCGATGGTGGTGCGCCCGAAAGCTTCCGGTTCAAGCGTTAACGAATAGGCGATATCCGCACTCGCCAGTACTTCACGCATATCGTCACGGTCGCCGAGGAAAGTAATGTGCTCGTGAAGCGCCTTTTCGACAACGAGTTTTCTCAATTCGCGCTCGAATGAAACACGTGGGCCGGACGCCCCGCCAGCAATGAGCCCGTGTACTAGGTACCCGCGCTGGATCAGTTCTGCGATCATGCCAATAAAATCGCTGTGTCCTTTCCAGCGTGTTATTCGACCCGGAAGTACGAGCAAACGCCGGCCTTCGAACTGGGGATAGTTCAATTGCCAACTTGAGCGCCAGGCGTCAGTCGGTCGGTAACCGTAAGGATAGATTTCGCGATCGATGCCTCTCGCGATCACGGTGATCCGTTCGGCACGCACTGTCGGATAATTGTGTGTGACGTAGTCGCGGATGAAATTCGATATCGTGA
>JAQCEL010000012.1 GCA_027618655.1 Pseudomonadota bacterium
GCCAGCTGTCAAATTCCAATATTGGGAGTACACCAAATAAAGCAGAATTGGGCTGATTTCCAAAGGTGAATATGTGGCGCAATCGTAATCCCGAATTCCATTGTCATCCTCCGCTGGTTGCAATATTTATTGTTTTGACGAGCGCTGACATTCGCATATTTAACCGCTTAGAGAAACCGACAAGATGAACGATCTGGCTCGTGAGCTTGATGCGAAATTAGGATCTGTGTTCGCGCCTTGCGACGGTCGCGAAAAACGATAAGTAACCATTCAATTCGGGCTAGGGGATGCGTACTCGCACACAGTCGCGTCGCATTAGGAATCATTCTGGCGCGCAGTGCCCGGAACAATTGTTGCTCTGCATCAAGTTGGATGGCTATTGGCCGGGTAAGTACCATGTTGTACGTCCATGTTGCGCAATGTTAACCTGCAGCAACGTTGGCGGATAAACTGCGGTGGTTAAAGCAGATTCGGCTGCTACTTAACTATCGCCAGCTAGTGCGGTGAGGTGTGATCGGTGAATGGATTAACGACTCAGGAATTTGCAAGTCCTGTCCGACTTAGGAAGGGCTTGCAAGGATATCAATCGGCAATAAGAAGTGCGTTCGCGCCAATGGATGTGGCGCCGCCTGCCCCCGGCAAGAGTTATGCGTGGTCCGTTAGCGGTAAAAAATGCGGCGTGTTGGATTTATCACACATCTACGCAGTCGGCCCGATCCGAGCGGTTATCCCAACTGAGCAGAGCAGCGTCGGCAAAAAGGTCATACTTGGGTTCGTTGCAGAAGGGATGTTCGAATGCGAACAAGCTGGGCGCCATGCGGTTTGTGGACCGCAAAGCCTTGTTCTACTAGACACTGCCCAACCGCTCACCGCCGAGCAGCATGGTCCCGTTGAATTGCTGTCCGTCGTTCTACCGCGCAACTTCTTAGTCTCGCGAATTTCAGATCTCGAACGGGTGTGCGCTATCTCCGTGTCGTCGAAATCAGGGGCTCCGGCTGTACTGCGCGATCTCATTAAAAGCAGTTGGTACGAAAGCCTTGCGATGGGTCGCGAGCAGGCGCTCGTGATGCCGCAACTATTCGCTAGTTTGATCTATTGCGTGTTTGTCGAAGCGGACCATCTACAGGTGGCGAGCGCGAATTCAGCAAAACTATCCTTGTTTCGCAACTTGATTCAGCACGTTATTGACGATGAATTGCGCAATGTCGAATTGGGTCCACGGCTTATTGCAGAGCGACTTAGCATCTCGAAAAGTTATCTTTTCGTTATAGCACGCAAACTCAATATCAGCATTCAGCAGCGGATTATTGACTGCCGGCTCGATTATTGTAGGGCCTCACTCCGCGATCCGGCGTGTGTGAATCAAACCATTACAGACATCGCATTCGCCTCAGGCTTTAAAGATGCAGCGCATTTCAGCCGTCGCTTCAGCCAGCGATTCAAAATGTCGCCGAAGGAATTCCGAGACCGCGCAAATGCGCTCGCATGAGCGTTGCGACGATCAGGTTCGCGCATGACCTATTTCAGGACTTTAGACATTGCCGATAAGACGGATACGCTGATCGCGCGGCGCGACTAATTAACCGCACCCACCCTGGTTTGCGGCGGCAAGAAGAACCGAGTTCTTACATCGCTGGACCAGTGTGAGTGCGACTGATTTGAATCGCCCTACATATCGAATGCTTCAGCCACTTCCACTGAACCACCACTCGCTAGCACAGGGCACCCTTTAGCTTTCTCCAAGGCTTCGTTCAAACTCGCGGCCTCGATCAGGCTATAGCCGCTCGCGGGATTTGCCCCGCCGTCGCTCGCGACTGACCCGTTACTATTTACGGTTGATGAAGCACCGACTGGATTGCCGCCGTCGATGACCGCGCTGCCAAGCGAGCCGAACCATTTGCCCCATGCGTCCATTAATTTCGCGCCTTCTTCTTTTGAGGCCGGCGGGCGTCCGCCGTGGTAAACGTATAAATATTTAGCCATTTCAATTCCTCCAGTAAATTGCATTAGAAAACTTCAATTGAGCACCCCCGGGTCGCTCCGTCGGCCGAATTAGCTTAGGGCTGTTTTAGAGTGGTCGGAGCTAGTCGTTTGTAGGTTATCGCCAATGATCAGGCTTATCATTGGCCAAAGCACTGTAATAATCTTTTCGACGATGTGGATACTGCACAATGAAAACTAAACTAGACTATCCGGCCCAAACGCTCGAAGAGGCCCTAACGACGCTCTGTAAGAGTCCCTTGTTGCCGTTTGCGGTGAAGTTTCTAGAATCGCGAGCCGCCGAAATCAACCGCGAATTACAGTCCGTGGTTCTCGCGGAAATCCCGGCTTTCTCACAGTCTCACAATCCCGACGTCCTGCCAGACCTTGCCCGTCATGGACCTGAACACACCAATGAGATATTGCGCTTACTCTCTGTCGGCAAGCTCGCCGATTTCGAATTTGTGCGTGAGCACGTGCGCCGGCGTGCGGAACATCGATTTCCTCTAGAAGCCACACTGCACGCGTATCGGTGCGGTCACAAGATATTTCTGCGTTGGCTTCGTGACGCCATACTGGCAGTTGCACCTGACGGTGACGATCGAGAGCACTTGGTGGCAGCAGTCGCTGACTTTACGATCGAGTACACCTATGTCATTTCAACCGTAGCCGCGCAGGCCTACGTTGCGCAGACGCGCTTTCTGGCTGAGGTAGCCGGAGATCGACGAACGGAATTACTCAACATTTTACTGGAGGGCTTCGATGAATCGGACGGCAGGGTGGCCAAAATACTGCGCAACGCAGGCTATCTTGAACGTCGTCAGTCGTACTGCGTTGCTTTGGGTCGAACAGTCGACGCGAGTGAGATGCTTAACCCCGCTCGCGCGCGAAGAGTTGCCGAATCGATTGGCGAGACGCTGCAAAACTCGAGCGCGCGACGGGTCATTGATTTGCGCGATAACCATGTTGTGATGATATTTTCTCACACACAGCGCGCATCTGGTTGGACTGCACCGAATGCGAAATTAGCGAATCAGCTGGCGGCGAAACTATTGCTAGTCGGCAATGCAGTACTCATTGGAGTGAGCGATGACGTTCCGTCAACGTCACAAATTCCGAACGCGTATCGTCAAGCGCAAACTGCGTTGGATCTTGCCGACGTGACAAATCGCGTGATCCAATATTCATGTATTTCAGTGCGGCGTTTGATGGTGCATTTCGCCGGCGAAGAACTAAAGCGCGTTCTACCCGTCTGGAGTAAGGCGTTTTTTCTTTCGGATGACAAGCAAAATGGCGCACTGGTAAAACAATTCGTGCTTATGCCGAGGCGAATATGAATGTATTGAAGGCGGCAGAGATTTTGGCTGTGCATCCGAATACGATATATGCGCGGTTCCAACGAATTATTGAGATCACGAACTTAGATGCGCGTTCGTATTATCCCTTAACCGAACTCCTGATCGTTGCGGAATGTCGATCAGAGTAAGTCAGCGCAGACTGCGCGGCTATCGAATTGTTTTCGCGTGTTAGATTAGCGGCGTTGATAATTTTGCGGGCCGGATCAAAATTATGGCGTGTCGTGTGTTTGTCCTAATTGCTTAATCGCGAATTAATTGCGCAATTCTTGATGCTTGCCGCCGCCGCACTCCCGAATTCTTCTGAAATGGCTGGCCGCATTCGATCTTTCGATTGGGCAGGTACCGACATCGGCCCAGCTGAGAAATGGTCGCTCGGCTTTTGTAGCGCCCTCAATTTGTGCCTTGGTTCGCGGCTCTGCAGCGCGATTTACTGGGGACCAAGACAATTGGTTATATATAACGACGCGTATAGCGCGCTACTCGGATCAAAACACCCGTGGGCGCTCGGCCGACCTGCTGCGCAAGTATGGTCCGAAGTTTTTGATGTCATTGGCTCACTGATGGTTCATACGCGCGAGACCGGAGAATCGACCGGCGCTGACGATGCCGCAATATTTCTGAACCGCTCAGGCTATGTCGAAGAATTCTATTGTTCGTTCAGTTATTCGCCGCTAGTCAATGAGTTTGGGAACATCGAAGGTGTATTCACGATGTTTCCGGAAACCACAACGCGGGTGATCGGAGAACGTCGGTTACAGACGGTGCAACAATTGGGATCACGAACTCGTGGATCGCGCCGCCCACGAGAAGTTCTCGAAATCTCTGCCGAAGTATTCGCGCGTAACAACTACGACATTCCGTTTGCCGGTCTCTATCTTTGGGACGAGGGGTGTCGTAGTGCAAAACTATGCGCAAGTTCTGGTATCGACGCAGGTGCGGCACTGTGCCCATTGGAAATCGACGCTGACGACCCAGGTGAACTGTCGAGTCTCGTTTGCGGTCGAGAAATGCGCGCGCTTACGATCCGGCAACACCTTGGAGCGGATATTACAATTCCATCAGGAGCGTGGCCGATCGCAGCACAGGAGTTGTTGTTTGTACCGTTCGAACCTTACGGCGAGGGCGCACCAAAAGCGTTCATGTTATGTGCTGTAAATCCGTACAAACATCTCGACTCGCGCCATTTGTCCTTTTTCCGCATGATTGCCGATCAAGTGTCTGGCGCACTCGCGGAAGCGTTTAGTCGGGTACAGGAAGGTGCGCGTTTACATGCCTTGCGCGAGCGCGCGCGCACGGCTCAGCAAGACGAACGGGTTCGCATCGCCCGCGATTTGCACGATACCGTATTGCAAAGCATTCAAGGGATGCGACATCTGTTGGAAGCTGCCATTGAGCGTTCTAAAAGCGGGGATGCGACCGCGATTAACCTATTTGAACGGGCCTTAGATGCATCCGTTTTTGCCATTGACGAAGGCCGTGCGGTACTTTCCTTATTGCGTTCGACAGCGCCGACGGCAGAGGAATTGGCAACGTCTATCGCAACTCTCGGGAAGGAGTTGGTTGCCGGTACGGACATTAGTTTCGAGCTGCGGGTCAGCGGCCAACAGCGCGATATCGATTTTAATATTAGAGGCGACATCGATGGGATTTGTCGCGAAGCGTTAACCAATGTGGTACGGCACTCGCGCGGTTCTACGATCATTGTTGAACTTAAATTTGAAAATGATTTCGCGTTAGTAATCAGGGACGACGGGCGCGGCATTGCGGCTGACGTTGCCGATCACGGACGTATTGGACATTACGGCATCCCGGGCATGCGCGAACGTGCCGAGAAAATCGGCGGTGCGTTATTCATTTCGGCGGCGCCCGGCCGTGGCACAGAAGTTAAACTAACTATCGGTGGGACGGTCGCATATTTGCGCAACGGCCGATCAGCGTGAGAGGTGAAGTTTCCAAGCGGCGGATCCGTGTGATGTGCGTCGACGATCATCCGATATTTCGACAGGGCTTGGCGGCGGTTCTAGCAAGCGACCCAAGCTTAGAGTTGGTCGCGGAAGCGGAAACTGGCGAACTCGGCGTTGCACGTTTTCGCGAATTCCTACCCGACGTCACCTTGATGGATCTACGCTTGCCTGGTTTGAGTGGCATCGAAACGATTGTCGCGATACGACAAATGGACGCAAATGCGCGGGTCGTTGTTTTAACGACAGAAACGGGCGATGCGCTCATCGAGCGTGCGCTTGCCGCGGGGGCTCGCGGCTACGCACTTAAAGGAATGGCATGGGTCGATTTACTAGCGATTATTCACGCGGTCCACGCCGGGAGAATTGCCATTCCAGGTCTCGTGGCAACACAAATTACCGAGCATCTCGGTGACAAATCGCTCAGTACAAGAGAGATTGAGGTTCTGCGCTTAATAGCGAACGGGCATCGTAATAAATCTGTCGCGAAGGAACTGTCGATCAGTGAAGACACCGTAAAGATGCACGTCAAAAATACCATGGCGAAATTAAATGCTAATGACCGCACGCATGCTGTGACGATAGCGATCCAGCGCGGCTTTATCTCGGTGTGAGGTGGCTCGCGCAACGGCAGGCCGAATAGCACGAGCCTCCCCAAAAGAGTAATAGGAATATGTCTTTTGATCGGTAACTATAGGGCGCAATTAACGCTCCCGGTTTGGGATCTGTGATCTTGGGATGGTAGCTCGATGTCCCACATTTAAATGTAGTAACGGCTAGGAGATGTTCCATGGCGGCGAACCCCACAGGTAAAGCAAATATCAGCTACGACCCTGCAACGTTTGGTTACAGCGTCGTAAACGATGCGCCGGAAGTCAGCGAAAATCACCGCAAAGGTGAGGTGTATTTTTCAGAAGAAATCTTATCGCGAGAGATCGAAGAAATCTTCATGAAGGAGTGGTTGATCGTTGGCCGCGCAGAGGAGTGCGAGAAACCGGGAGACTACTTCACGCATCGCATCGGCAACGAACCCATTGTGGTCGTTAAAGAGAAAAACGGACATATCCAGGCCTTCGCAAATGTGTGCCGCCATCGTGGGGTACAGGTCGCCTGGAATGCAGGCAACACGAAATATTTTTCGTGCCCGTATCATGGTTGGGTGTACGACACGAGCGGACGGCTGGTCGATGCAAAATATCTGGATAAATCGAAAACGTTTAAGAAAGAGAACTGTCGCTTACCCGTATTACAAACCGAGCAATGGGAAGGGTTTATCTTTATCAATTTTGATCCAGACGCGCGGCCGTTAATGGAAAGTCTGGAAAAGTGGGACTTCCCGCGCATTTATGAACCCTACCAGATGGGACGCCTGCGCCTCGCAAATAAGTTCGAAATGAACATTGCTTGTAATTGGAAATTTCTAAATGAAAATTTAACCGACATCTATCACATCGCCGTGTTGCACGGCGATACGTTTGGTCCGTACCAACCGCTTCATGGTTATCGCTATGAGGTATTCGACGGCGGCTATCACGGACGGTTTATCGGCGGCACTTTAGCCCCTGAAGGAAAATCCTTGTTCGGACCCATCCCGTGGCTGCCGGAGTCGTTGCACAGCGGCGGATTTTCCAGTCACTTACCGCCTAATAACGCCTGGTTTCCGCGTTTTGATTACGTTTCTGTAAATACGAATTGGCCGCTGGGAGCGGATAAAAGCTTATCGATTACCTATCAGTTATTTCCCGAAGAACATTTTTCACAACCTGATTTCGCTGAGAAAGCACAGCAATACGCCGACTTTTATAAAGCCTT
This sequence comes from Pseudomonadota bacterium, assembly GCA_027618655.1. Classification (GTDB taxonomy): domain Bacteria; phylum Pseudomonadota; class Gammaproteobacteria; genus UBA11873. The sequence continues at coordinate 7,112 of JAQCEL010000012.1, forward strand.
CATGGAAGAGGACACAGAAATGATCGATGCGCTGCAACGGGGTATGAAGTCGCGCTTCTATGAGCCTGGGCCCGTGTCGCCGTTTGAAGCAGGGGTGATGGGCACAATCAAACACAGTGTCGATGACCTCGGCCATAAATAGCAGTCGACAGTGACGTTTACCAAGCCGGAGGATTGAGATGACGAGCACTAACCAACTACCGCCCGATCTCGCGCAGGCTGCGTTGATCCTCGTGCGTGACATGATGTGCATCGTGGACGGAGAACATGTCCTAGTGACCTGTGACACGAATACCGATAAATCGGCAGTTGAGGCGATCGTCAATGCGGCGTATGCCCTCGGCGCAAAAGTAGCGAGCATGAGTTTGGCACCTGCCTTGCCATTTCAGGGCGGATTGGCGAACCCGTTCGTCCCGGATCCGGTTAGCGCGGCCGCGCAAAATTGTGACGCGTGGATCGATCTGTGTATGCCCTATATGGCTGGTGCGGCGGTCTACGATTCGGCAATGAAAAATGGGCGCACGCGTTATTTTCTGGGCGCCGATATCGGCGCTGCAGGCATCGTCAGAATATTTAGCAAGGCGGATCTCGATCAAGTGTTCGCCGTGTCAGATCTGTTTAACGCGTTATTGGCAGAATCAGCCGGCAAACTGTGTCGCATCACGACACCGCTAGGCACGGATGTCCGATTTAAGCTCGCTGCGCCTGAAGGGCTCGCCATCGAACGGGCAACGAAACCCGGTGGCTACTTTGTGCCAGGTACCGTGATGGTGATCCCGGAACTCGATTCGGTCAAAGGAACGGTCATTTGCGACTCGACATTCCACGAATACTACACCCCGCTGAGAGAACCGTATCGCTTCGAGGTCGATGGCAAAATTCAATCAGTCAGCGGTGGTGGTACGGAGTTGAAGGTCATTGAGCGGGCGCTAAAACGCGCTGGCAACGGTGAATACGGAAATATTGTGCACTTCACGTGTGGCTACCATCCGTCTGCAAGAGTCACTGGAAAATCGTTTATCGAAGACCAACGCGCTATCGGCTGCAATGCGGTGGGTTTAGGATTACCGCAGTGGGTTGACGGCGGCGGCGAAAATCACCCTGATTGCGTGATGCAAGAGCAATCGTTTTGGATCGACGACGATCAGATCATAGACGCAGGTGCCATCGTCGCGCCGGCGGATTTGGCCGCGGCAGCAAGCCAATTGCAGCCAATCTACGGTTGAACCCAAATGGTCAATTTGCGGTGACTTGTTCGAAGTTCGGAGGAACCGAGTATGAATGAGCTGGACTACCAGACTTATTCACTAGGTGAGGTTGAACTAGAATCGGGTGAAACACTCGGCGATGCGCGATTAGCCTACCAAACATTCGGTTCACTAAACGCCGCGAAAAATAATGCTGTATTGCTTTTGACCCACTTCGGCGGTACGCACGCGCACAGTGCGCATTTTATGGCGCCGGGTAGGGCGCTTGATCCGAATATCCATTTCATCGTGATCGTTAATCTTATTGGCAACGGCGTTTCAAGCTCGCCGAGCAACTCTGGTGGGGCAAATTTTCCACAAGTGTCGATGGCGGATAACGTCCGTTTACAGAAGCGATTGCTCGAAGAAAATTTGGGCGTGACGAAATTAGCACTCGTCGTTGGTCATTCAATGGGTGCGGCTCAAGCATACCATTGGGCCGCGCTTTTTCCAGAGTATGTCGAGCGCGCTGCGCCGATTTGCGGATCCGCGAAAACCTCAACGCATAACGATGTATTTCTTGAAGGCATGCGCGGCATCTTGACCGCGGATCCGGTGTGGGCCAACGGCAATTACTCCGAACAACCTGTTGATGGACTAAGAGTGATGTCGCGAGCGTGGGCTGCGTGGCCACCGTCGGCACATTTTTATCGCAACGCGCACTATAAGACACTCGGGTTTTCGTCCGCCGAAGATTTTCTCACGCGCTACTGGGAGGCAACCTACACGGCCATGGATGCGAACAATGTTCTTACCCAAATCGCGACGTGGCGATCTAGTGATATTAGCAATAACGAACTTTATAACGGTGACTTTAAACGTGCGTTGGGGGCGATCACCGCAAGGCTCGTGCTGATGCCTTGCCTCACTGATGCTTATTTCCCGCCAGAAGATAGCGAGATCGAAATGCGCTATTTAGACAACGCCGTACTGCGTCCAATCGACTCAGAGTGGGGCCACTGGGCAGGTTCGGGTCGCAATAAACCGGACTCTGACTTCATCGATGCTCAACTAAAAGAACTCTTGGCAACTTAATAACGTGGTTGTCACTTTGTCCGTCGGGCACCGGTTGCGAGATCGAAAAAATCCTATCCTAGAGCTAGACAATCCATGGACTTGATCGAACTCACGGCGTGCGAGGCCGCGCGATTTATTCGCGATAAATCGATTAGCTCCGTCGAATTAACTCGAGCTTGTCTTCAGCGGATCGCCGAACGCAATAGTGACGTTGGGGCGTTTCGACATATCGATCCGGACTTTTCTCTAGCCGAAGCAGCACGTGCGGACCGCGAAGCACCACGCTCGCTTCTGCACGGTATTCCGTTCGCAGTCAAAGATGTCATCGATACGCAAGATTTTCCCACCGAGTATGGGACGAAGGTCCATGCGGGGCGCCGCCCGAGCGTCGACGCGACATGTGTATCGTTAATGCGAGAGGCCGGAGCGGTGTTACTCGGCAAAGTCGTGAGCACCGAATACGCCATGTTTACGCCAAACGAAACTCGTCACCCAATGAATTTAGCGCACACGCCAGGTGGTTCGTCGAGCGGTAGCGCGGCCGCCGTCTGTGACCGAATGGTGCCAATCGCTTTCGGTAACCAGACGGCAGGTTCGTTAATTCGCCCAGCGGCGTATTGCGGCGTCTACGGATTAAAACCAACCTATGGCACTACCGATGGCACGGGTATCTTGCCACTACAGTTATATTTCGACACCTTAGGCTATATGGCACGTTGCATTGAGGATCTGCAGTCCTTTTACGGGATCGTTAGCAAGCAGAATCAAACGACGCAGTGGTGCGAATCGAGGCCAGCTAAAATCGGTATTTGCAAAACGTTTCAATGGGAGTTTGCCGAGCCCGAGACGCAGTCGATATTGACCGAAGCCGCAGAATTGTTTGCCAAGCGCGGAAACACGGTCGAACAGTTTCACTTGCCACCGTCCTATAAGGACCTCGTGGCTGTGCATCGTCGAGTGCTGTATTCAGGTATCGCAAAGTCGCTTGACGAGGACTTTCGAAATAACTCGGACAAGATGAGCGATCAATTGCTGGACCTTCTCAAGGAAGGTCGTCGCACGACAGTGGAAGAATTTGACGATGCTATGACATTGGCGGTGCAATGCCGTGCTTCAGTAAACGATTGCTTTGGTGATCTAGACGCTATCATTTGTCCGAGCGCCCCGGGTGAGGCACCGCACGGCTGGGCTACCGGAAATCCGATTTTCCAGGTATCTTGGACGTTGCTCGGCGTACCCTGTCTGAACTTGCCGGTAGGGTTCGGCCCTAATGGCTTGCCGATCGGGATCCAATTAATCGGAAGACAATACGACGATAAAAAATTATTGGCACTCGGCCAGCATCTGATGCGCGATTTGCCTCTCATCCAAGCGTAGTAAAAATTCGATGCCAGAAATCAAAGCATTCAACGCGAGTGAGCTCGCGCCTAATAAGATCCGTCAATTGCTTGTGGAGGGGCACTCACCGATCGCGATATACAATTTGGATGGCGAATATTTTGCGACCGACGACACGTGCACGCACGGCGATGCCTCGTTAGCTGAAGGAGATATTGATGGAGACGAAGTAGTGTGTCCCTATCATATGGGGACATTCGACATTCGCACTGGGGAAGCTTGTTCCGCACCGTGTGCGTTTCCGTTGAAAACCTACAATCTCAGAGTAGACGACGGCATCATTTACATCGAGATCAATTTGTGACCGCAAGGGTATTGCGTGTCGGTCAAATCGTGCCGAGCTCCAACACAACAATGGAGACGGAAGTGCCCGCGATGCTCGGAGCGGCGATAATCGACGAGGATGTTAAATTCACGTTTCATTCGAGCCGGGCGCCGATGAAGAATGTATCGCAGGCGGAATTGACCGCGATGAACGAACACATGTCGCGTTGTGCGCTTGAACTGACGGATGCGCGGATGGATGTCATTGCATCGGCCTGCTTAGTTGCCATTATGTGTCAGGGTCCTGGTTATCATCGGCAAACAGAAAAGACACTGCGTGACGTCTGTCGCGAGGACGCCCCAGATACGAAAATTGTCACGAGCGCTGGCGCATTGATCGATAGTCTGAACGCGATTGGGGCGAAAAAAATTTCCATCATTACGCCGTACATGAAGAACTTGACGACGCTGGTCACCGATTACATAGAAAGCGAATCGATAGAAGTCATTGATGCGATATCGTTAGAGGTGCCGAATAATCTCAAAGTAGGTGAGCTCGACCCGCTGGATCTATTGAGTATCGTAGACAAATTGTGCGTTCGCGACGCGGACGCTGTAGTCTTATCTGCCTGTGTGCAAATGCCTTCTCTTGCTGCACTGGCGCCGACTCAAGCTAGATTTGACGTGCCAGTGTTGTCAACCGCTGCGGCGACGGTGTTTCAGATATTACGCGCATTGGATATTCGGGCTCAGGTGCCCGGTGCTGGCATGCTGTTGTCGGGCGACTACGCGTAATGATGAACGCATTATGCGGACCATCGAAGGTGTCTTCTGAATAATCCCATTGCGACCATGGCTCGCATTCGCGTGTGCCGCACGTCGCTATTATATTTCGATCGCCTTACGGTCAATATCGTGTTTAGATCCTAATTCGCTAGCAATAAGGGCTTCGAGCATTGCGTTGGCTTTATCGGTTTTTCGTGTTTTCGATTTTCTTGATTCCGATCGGGATCGCGGCGATCGCAGCCCTGTGTCTCGAATCGGAACCGAAAGTTCCTACGCAAATTCTAATGAATGCGGCAAATGTCGATCGAGCGAAACGCCTAGTCCGTGAATACGATCCGAGAAAAATACAACCCGGCGAGGTGAAAACTGTCCGCATGAGTGCGGATGATCTACGCCTCGTTATCAACTATATTATTAGCGGTATCGGACCGGGTGGCGCGATCGTTGAACTAGACGACAATCTAGTGCACCTGCGTGCGGCCATTAACATACAAAAAATTGCCGCGGGCGGCTATCTCAACATCAGATCCACAATCTCCTCAACGAACGCCCGGGCACGTATTGAGCATCTGAAAATTGGCCCAGTAAATTTTCCTCGGCCGATCGTGCAACTGCTCGCACATCTCGCGATCGGTTACGTTTATCGTGATTCAAATTTCGATAGGACGCATGATTTAATTCGCGCGATAGCGATTAAGCCATATTACGTGGACGTTACCTACGCCTGGGAAACCGAGATCGTCGATGCCGTTAGAGACCGAATAATCTCGAGTGATGATCGTGACAAGCTTCGGCATTACAACGAAATCCTAGCGCAAGAAATTGAGCGTAAGACAAGCGACGCGACTTTCGCGAATCTAGTTCGCGTGCTCTTTTCTGAGGCACACCAACGGTCAAATAGTGGCGGGGCGGCCGCAGAGAATCGCGCGGTGATATTGGTTTTAGGTGCTTACGTTAATGGTCGAAGTTTAGCGGCTTTGGCGCCGCAAGCTTCGTCCTGGACGAAGCCTCGGAGAATTCGTCTGCACATTCATGGTCGGCGCGATCTAGCGCAACATTTCGCGACTTCGGCAGCATTGGCAATAGCCGGCGGCAGTGTGTTTGCGGATACCTTAGGCTTGGTCAAAGAGATCAATGACGCGGACGGAGGAAGCGGATTCAGTTTCAAAGATTTAATTGCCGATAAATCAGGAACACGGTTTGGGCAACTCGCGGTGGAATCTGAATTGTCGGCACGCAAGCTGCAGCAACTAGTCTCCGCACAGATTGACGACGTCAGCTTAGTTCCCGATCCCGCGGGCCTGGAAGAAATGTTGAGTGGAGCTGAGTTTCGACGACGCTTTGGTGGCGTTGGCGGTAAACCATACGAATCCGTCGTTGCGGATATCGATCGCAGGATCGATGCTTCGCGATTGTACCGTCAGTAATCGGGTCCTTAGGCCAGTCGCGCAAGCTTACGGCCTATCCAGAGTACCGTTAATGGACGATTGTAACTGGGCACTTTGAGTGGTGAGCCACTTGGGTGCTGACGCTTCCTAGTAGTAGTCGCGCAACTGCCGAACGCCCTCGTGAACCAATGACAATTAGATCAAAGGACTTATCGCTTGCGTAATCGCAAATCGCCTCTGCGGTATGTCCCCAAATTTGATCAACGTCAACGTCTGGCAAATCTCCAAGTGCGGCTTTAGTATCTGCGAGTGTCGTTTCAAGCGCTCTTCTTTCTGTTGCAGCTTTTATTTCTTCGACGTTGAGTGATGCGTCAGGTACAGCGGCAGGCCAAACGGCGGGCCCCATTGCATGTAACATGAGTACGTCATCATCATGGACGGTAAGAATAGTAATTTTGGCGCCTAATGCGCGTGCGATCGTCGCAGCGAAATTTGCTGCATGCAGTGCCCCTTCAGAGCCGTCGGTGGCGAGGAGTAGTTTAGAAATTACACTAGGCATAACGCGTATTCCTCTGCGGTTGTCGTTCTTATAACATTAGCACACGATTAACCCGAATTAATTCGAAATTTTTAAATTCGACATCGGCTCAGTGCCCTTTCATATCGTCCGTGCAGGGTCCGTATTCTAGTTGAACCGTTGCGTGTTGAACGCCGAACAACGATTCTAGCGCCTGGTGAATGTCGCTCATTATTCTGTCGTACTCTACCTCGGCAGAGATCCGTGCGTGTAAGGTTAGTACCGGACGTTCGTCTGTTAAGGACCATATATGGACGTGATGGACGTCAATTATTTCAGGAATCCGCATCATGAGCTGTGCGCTGACTTGGTCGGGATCAACTTCTTCGGGTGTCCCTTCGAGCAGTATATGACCTGCTTGTTTCACAATTCTATGCCCGGCCATAATGATTAGGCCAGCAGCCACTATCGACAACAGCGGGTCCGCGCGCATCCAACCGAATGACAGTATCAATATTGCCGCACTGACAGCTGCGACCGAGCCAAGTAGATCGCCGAGGACGTGAAGCGCCGCGCCGCGCATATTCATATTTTGGTATTCACCGCTCGTGAGTGTTCGAAAAACGATGAGATTGACGATCAGGCCTATGCTGGCAATGACCAACATTGGCTCGGCCGCGACATGGGGCGGTGTGATTATCCGGCTGACCGCGGTAATTAATATCCATACTGCGATTGCCAATAACGATATTCCATTAACAAATGCGGCGAGTACTTGGAATCGGTGGTAACCGAAACTGCGGCGCAAATCTGGAGATTTCTTAGCGATGCGAATCGCAGCCCAAGCGAGCGCGAGGGCAACGAAATCTCCGAGCATATGGGCTGCGTCGGCGAGTAGCGCTAAAGATCCCGCGATTACACCACCGATGACTTCCGCCAACATGAAGCAGCCCGTGATCAGCATTGCGAAAAATAGTCGTCGTTCGCCGTCGGCGCTATGCGGCGTAAGATGCGCGTGATCGTGATCGTGGCTCACGCAAGTGACTCGTGGTTGGAACGCAATGGCCTAAACATTACGCGGCAACGCACCACGCACTAAAGCCGATAGGATACTGTTGATTTCGCTTTGAGCGCGGCCACGAAACTTCATTTGCGCGATCATATTCGCGGAGCCAATGACTAAATGCGCTCCCCAGATAGAATTCACGTTGGCGGGAATTTGTCCGCGCTCGATCCCTTCGTCAATGATGGACTCGAAGCGTGCCACAACGCGATCTTTGAAATCGACGTACTGAGGCCAGGTTTCTTCATGCACCACCGGACCCCAATTAAGAAATACTTTGACGTAGTCAGGGTCTGTATCGATGGCATGTGCGAAAACACGCGTTATGGCGAGGAGTTTTCCTGATGCGCTTGAACTTCTGGCAGCGGCCTCGGCGACGAGGGCTTCCAGATATCGGCCGGTTTCGCTCAACACGCAGTCGATGAGTGCTTGAAGATTAGGCATGTACAAAAAAACGCTGGGTGTTGAGACGCCAGCCTCGTCAGTAACTTGAGCGTGGCCCGCGTTGCCAATGCCGTAGCCTGCGAAAACACGTACTGCACACGCAATTAGCTGGTCACGCCGTGCGGCGGGAGACATGCGAGCTGCGCGTTCTTTTAGCATCGAGGCGGTGGGTTTAGTTTGCGGCATGAGATCAAAAATTACGTGGGACTCGACAGTTCAGGCGCTGAGTATCTCGTTTTCATTATCAGTTGTTAGTGAGTCTCTTGGTGCGCGGAAAGGGTAGCAAAGATCGCTCGGTCGGTGGAAAGATTATGTTGCACAACAGTATGAACATTAACCTTGTCGATAGCTAATGACTGCTCTGTCACTAGTCCCCATCTAGAACGAAGGCAATCGACGAGAAAGCACATGAGTTCGACAGCAACCGCTATCCAAAGCGTCAACTCGAGTCGAGACGCAAGACGATCATGGTGTGCCATGAGGTGCTTACGTAAAAGTCATCGACGCTATCCCAGTCGTCTATCTATTCGTGCGTATTTACATGCACACCTTCGCTTATTCAAAAGGTCTAGATTATTTCGAGCCCGAGTTCGCGACATTTTGGACGTCGGCGTTCTGGTTGCAAACGTTTTTCTGTGTATCGGGATTTATCGGAGCGATGGGTTATTTGTGGATCACCCGTTAACGTTCGCCCGAGACCGTAACGCCAGAAGTTGAACTGTCACGCTACTTCAAATTCATCACTTGGCTTATTGGATATACCACTGTGGCGTGCCCTTATTCAGCGAGCCCGCGGTGATGCCGGGCGCTGCGAAAACCTACGAAATACATCGCTCACTGTGATATTTCACATCACATGGAGCAGGGCTTAAAGGCTCAACTACTGGTCGGCTCCGATTTTGGTACGCTCCCTAGCATTCCTGGAATTAGTGCTGCGGTCCGTCCCGACAGATATGAATAAGGCAATACTTTTCCGTCGCAAGCCTAGACTCCGTACTCGTCGCGCAAGATCCGTTTCAGGATTTTGCCGCTAGGGTTACGCGGAATTAGATCCGTGAAAGCGACCCGACGTGGCTGCTTGAAGCGCGCCAGCTTTTTATCGCAGTAGGCCAGCACTGCCTCTTGGGTCAAGTTTGGGTCGCTGCGGACCACGATCGCAAATGGTGACTCGCCCCATGTGTCATCAGGCTGGCCGATGACGGCAGCTTCGGTGATGTCAGGATGCGTCATTAACACGCCTTCGATTTCCGCCGGGTAGACATTTTCGCCGCCAGAAATGATCATGTCTTTGATGCGGTCTTGAATAAAAATAAATCCATCTTCGTCGACAATGGCGATATCGCCGGTATGCAGCCAGCCGTCGACGATTGTCTCGGCCGTAGCCTCGGGTCTATTCCAATACTCGCGCATAATGTGTGGGCCGCGAATTAGAATTTCACCGGCTACACCAGGTGCGCACTCGCCGCCGTCAGGATCGGCAAGCCGCACATCGGTATGGAAGAATGCTTTGCCAGTCGAGCCGATTTTCTTTAAGGCGTTTTCTGCGTCAATCACGCACGCTGGCCCGCATGTTTCGGTCAGACCGTAAATTTGGTGGATCTCAATTCCAAGATCCGCGTAGCGCTGCATAAGTGACACGGGTACAGGTGCTGCGCCGGATAAGATCCAACGCAGTGAAGTGATGTCGTAGCGCTCGAGGTCAGCGACTTGGAGCATGAAATTCAACATTGCCGGCACGGCCAAGCCACTCGTTAAACGCTCGTCTTGGATAAGCTCCCACGCCCGTTTAGGGTCGAAGCTGCGCATGACGACACTCGTTGCACCGCGATAGACATTCAGGGTCAGCGGCATCAATGCACCGACATGGAACATCGGCAATGCACCGAGAAACCGATCTTCTTCGTGGAAGTACGTCGTAGCGGAGACGGTTATGACGGCCCAAATTGAGGTGTTATGCGTATGTACAACGCCTTTCGGCAGTCCAGTCGTACCGGAGGTGTACATGATGTAGAGCATGTCATCGCTTTCGGCGCCAATGGTGGGCTCAAGTGCCGCGGCCGAGTCGCGAAATTCGACGTAGCTGTGCGCAAACGGTAGGAGGTCTTTTTCAGCGACGACTTGTAGCCAATCTATTACGTCGGTTTTGGCGCCTCGCGAATGGAGTTCTTTTACCGTGTCGAGAAATTCGTCGCCAAATATAAGTCGCTTCGTTCCACTATCTTTTAAAATAAACTCCAATTCGTCAGGGACGAGGCGCCAGTTCAATGGTACGACGACAGCTCCTATTTTTGCCGCTGCAAAATACGCTTCCATGAATTCGGCGCTATTCATCAACAAGAACCCAATGCGCTCGCCCTTTTTTACGCCGGCTGAGTTGAACGCATTGGCAAGGCGGTTACATCGATCGTTTAACGCACGAAAGCTCAGTCGAACCGGAAGATTTCCGTCGACATAGGCTTCTCGATCAGGGTTCAGGGTTGCGCGCTTCGTCAAAAATAGACCCAAATTGTTCTGCACTGTCAGTCCTCGCTGGTTCCGTTATGGTCAACACGTGTGTATGAGCTGCGTATTGTCGCAGATTTTTTCTGCGCCGACAGTGCAAGATGAGCTAGTCACTATGGGTGATGCGCGCCTGGATACGCAGCCCATATCCGGATCCGGAGGGCGCCGTCCCGAGTATCCCACGAGTAAATTCAACTACGCACATTTTTAGACTAGGTTGCCTGGGATTGAGGCGCCGCATAAAGGATACGGCTCACAAATTTAACGTTGCGAACACATAAGCTGACTAATATTTCGCCGCTATCTCCTTAGCGGTCCTCCGTGACGTGGACCGCATCCTAAACCGGATAGGCGAACGCGCTAACCGAGGAGGTCTGACATTTTGGGTATCGCAGGTCCGAAAGCCGCAATCGGCGCAGATGACGACATCTGCGTCTCGCAGACTATGATCGGCCGTCAACCGATCCTTAATCGCGAAGCAGGGTAGTTGCCTTCGAATTACTGTTCCGCCCCGGAGTCTGCGAACCGACAGCGCAGTTCGCCGGAAACCGAGCAACTGCTAACGTGGTTGTCAACGCGCTAACGGAAATTGGCCTTGATCACGTTGTCGGTCCGCATTACGCCTATATCAATTTTACCGACGATCTACTGCTCAGCGATGCGGTGCTGCTGCTACCAAAGGAACGAGTCGTTATCGAAATTCTTGAAGACGTGACGGTCAGCGGTGAACTGATCGATGCGGTAGGTGCGCTCGCAAAACAAGGTTACGTGTTTGCCCTAGACGACTTCATCTACGAAGCGAAGTGGGAACCGCTAATTGAGATTGCTTCGGTCATCAAAATTGATGTCCTGGCGCTTGGTATCGAGGAAATCAAAGAACACGTCCACCAACTGAAAGGCCGATCGGTAAAACTTTTAGCGGAGAAAGTAGAAACCTTTGATCAGCACGCCGCTCGATTAGATATTGGATTCGATTATTTTCAAGGAAACTACTACGCGAAGCCTGACATCGTGGTGCGCGATCGGATTCCGGACAATCACCTTGCGGTACTTCGTCTATTAGCCGCTTTGAATAATTCCGCAATCACGATTGAGGAAATAGAACGTCTCGTTAGTGAGGACGTCGCGCTAAGCTATCGCCTATTGCGATATTTGAATTCCGCATTCTTTGCATTACCGAAGAAGATTGATTCGATTCGCCGAGCGGTGGTCTATTTCGGCATCGATATGTTACGCCAATGGACAACACTCTTAGTTATGGCGAGCATCACCGGGAAGCCTCAGGTTCTAATGCAAAATGCCTTAGTAAGGGCGCATATGTGCGAAGGTTTAGCGAATTTAAAGCACCTTCCGGATCCCGATAGCTACTTTACGGTAGGCCTATTCTCCGTCCTTGATTCGCTAATGGATGCATCAATGACGTCGATCGTAGAAGCTCTGCCACTTGATGATGCAATAGTCGCGGCATTGGTTGAGCGGGCTGGCGAACAAGGGGCGGCGTTAGATTGCGTTTGCGCCTACGAGGCGTGTCGGTGGAGCGAGGTGGAATTTACAGGTCTTACCCAGAGCCAGATCGGCAAGGTCTATCTGGACAGCATCTCGTGGGCATTAGATGCGTCTTCAGGAATGTGAAGCTTCGGGCATACGCGCGTACTTTGATGTCGCCTACTGCGAAAGGCCGCTACGACGGCTCAAGTGTTCCGTAATAGCGTCAATGCCACCTTCTTTAGCTACGTAAGTAAAATCGGATCGAAACGTCAATGCGAGGCTCACGCCTTCGAAGCTTACATCAAACAGCAACCATTTGTCCTCGTGTTCGAGTAGACGAAATTTAATTGGAATTGAATCCGCATCCTCTATAGCGAAATCTGCAGTCACAATTGCGGCATTGTTGCGCAATATAGGATTAGGTCTAACGTCCATTGTGATCTTTGCACCGGATGCGAGCGCCAAGGAGTACGTATTGATGATGTAAGCCTGGAACGCCTTCAGGAATTTCTCTTGCTGTTCACTCGATGCGTTCACCCAATAATCGCGAAGTATCCACCGCGATAGAGCGAGGTAGTCTATGCGCGGATTCAAGATGCCAGCGAATATTTCGCGGACCTTGTCGTTAGATAACGAGTTGGCCGCGCGATGCATCGTCAGTTCTTGTAGTAACTCGTTAAATAAATTCCGAACGATAACGTCCGGTTCATGGGTTGATGCCATTACCGGGTTCGCGGTCAGCAAAACGCATAACCATGAACTTACGAAAAGTCCCCGCAGCATTTGCCTCCAAAGTGGGTACGCGTTTCGATTCACAAGCCGACCTCGTATTAGTTGAGTCCCAAGCGTAAATGCCGAGTTCCAGCGAACCCGCTCGCTGTCGGGTCCAAATCTCCGGGGTCGAGGAACGTTAACACATCGGCCGACGAAAAATCTATCGACTGAAACGACGTCGCGTGAAACTACCATCGTGTTTCAGAAAGGGTCTGCTTTGAGGATAGGTGTGGTTCGCTGCGGGTGCATCGAGTCCACTAAAAGCTTGGCTGCACAGGAATAAACGCTACTCGCTAGATCGCTCAATAGCGCGCTCACCGTTCAGTAGCGCCTCAAAGTTACCGAAGAAAATCCCAGCCAACTTTTTCGACGTACTGGAAATTAAAGCACCACCGAGTTGCGCGAGTTTGCCGCCAATGTCTGCCTTTACTTCGTAGCGCAACAGCGTCGACTCGCCTTCGTCGGTGAGATGTACGAAAGTACGCATTTTTGCGAATCCGGCCGGCCCCCCCTTACCTTCGCCGACCATTGTGTAGCTTTGCGGCGCGATGACATCGACTAACGTGACGTTACCCGTAAACCGGGCTTTAAGGGGGCCGATTTTGGAGACCACGGTCGCGGTAAATTCGGTAGCCGAAGTTGCTTCGAGTGCTTCGCAACCTGGAATTGCCTGCTTAAGTATCTCGACATTGTTCAAAGCAGCGAACACGATGTCGCGCGTTGCATTAATGCGAATTTCTTCGGCTAATTCCACTTAAGCGCTGCTCGGTTATGGCGCGCTCGTTGCTTACTCACGCCTGCGACTCCTGTATTTTTTTCCAGATAGCGCCGGGCCGCAGCGGCAGTTCAGTGATCTCGATTCCGAACGGTAACAATGCATCGCAAATCGCATTCGATAACGCGCCTGGTACGGAACTCGGTCGTCCTTCGCCGATTCCACGCGTGCCTAGCGGCGTGTGCGGGCAAGGCGAGGGGGAATAGGTAACCTCGATATCCGGCATGTCGGCTGCGTTGGCAATTTTGTAGTTTTCGAAATCGGCCGTTAATTGCTGCCCTTGATCGTTGTAAATGAATTCTTCGAACATCGTGTTTGATAGGCCTTGCACAATCGCACCGTGCATTTGGCCGTCGACGATAAGGGGATTAATAACGTTGCCCACATCCTCAGAAGAAACCCACTTCGTGATTTTAAATTCGCCACTGTGAATGTCGACTTCGACCGTACAAAAGTCCGCATTGAAGCAGATCATTGGTTTTGCCGCTTCGAAGTATACGGTTGCCTCTAAGCCGCCAACTTCGCCTGGTGGCATATTGATCGGGTGCATGATGATGCGCTCGACAATGTCGCGAAACGATTTCTTGACGCTCCGATCGGACCGTAATACGACCTGTCCGTCGACGAATTCGAAATCGTCCAAGGTCGCGCTAATGCCAAGGTCATGGGCGAGAATCCTCGCGATTTTCACCTTGATCTCGACGCACGCATTGTGCACCGCGCTCATAAAGTACGACGCGCCGCGCGCGCCAATGGTGCCGGAGCCAAATGGCGTCGTCGCCGTGTCGCCTGTCGTGGTGACCGTGTCTTGCGGTTCGATTCCAAACGCACTTGCAACGATTTGCGCAACAGACGTTTCGTGACCTTGCCCGCCGGGTGCGTCGCCGCCAAATACCAGCGCTGTACCGCGCGGATCGAGACGCACACTTGCCGCGCCATAACCGGGTTGATTTTCCATCGGCACAAGCACTTCGGATGCCATGCCAGACAATTCAACGCCGGTACCAAAGCCGATTCCGATATAGCGGCCTTCACTGCGCGCTGCTTGTTGTTCTTCGCGGAACTTCGCCATATCGATATGCGACATTAAATTGTCCCAAACCTGCACGAAGTCGCCGCTGTCGTAGTACTCGCCAGTGGTCGAGGTGTAGGGCAGATGCGGGATCAGGTTTTTGCGTCTTAGGTCGGAAGGCTCCATGCCAATTTTGTGCGCAATCATGTCAACCGCACGTTCGATGGCAAAGCGCGTGGGGAAATGGCCAAACGCGCGTGACGGCGTGAGGCAGGCTTTATTGGTAACCGCGACGCGAAGCTTGACGTCAGCTTTGTCCCACGTATAGGTATTGGGCAGTTCGACCGCGCCAAGGAAAGGCATCACGAAACCCCAATAAACACCGGTTTCTCCAGTACCGTTATCGGCTATGCCGCGATTGCGCAATGCCAGTAGTTTGCCGTCTTGCGTTGCCGCGACTTCCAAATAATTGATCTGATCGCGTTCTTGGCCGACATTCATCAGGCTTTCGTAGCGCGATTCGATCCAGCGAACAGGTTGTCCAAGTTTTCTTGCCATATGCGCGATGATGACGTTTTCGCGGAAAAATGGCGCTTTCACACCGAAGCCGCCGCCTTGGTCGCGTGGTGCGATGACACGTACTTTATCGGCCGGAATATCCAGCAGATCGATAATCGCCAGTCGATCGATATGTGGGCGTTGGGTCGTGATCCAGGCCGTTAATCCGTCTGAGTCGGACCAGTCGCAAAGCACGCCGCGTGGTTCCATGGGGGTCAGACCCGTACGATGGACTCTAAAACGTTCTTTGATCGTGACATCCGCGTTCTGAAATATTTCCTCTACTTCCTTGTCATTCGCGTCGTGCTCGGCTTGGGTGGTTCCGCCAGTGAAGGTCATGGAGAATATTTCATTATCATCATGATCTTCGTTAATCAGCGGCGCGCCCGGTTCCAGTGCGGCTTCTGGATCGACAACGACCGGCAACTCTTCGTATTCAATCTCAACGAGTTCCGCCGCATCTTCGGCCACGTATTTATCTCTTGCGATCACGAGCGCAACAGGCGCGCCGTGAAATTTAACTTTACCAACGCATAGCGGATAAAACGTTGGGTACTTAGCTGGTAAATTCGGTAGCAATACGGGTTGTGGCATCGAACGGAGTTCATCGACGATGTCGTCGCCTGTCACCACGCAGACAACGCCAGGCAGGGCGAGCGCGGCGCTCGTGTCGATACTGACTATTTTTGCATGTGCACGATCGCTTCGCACGAACACGGCATGCAGCATACGGGGTAGCACGATATCACTAATGTATTTTCCTTGACCTGTGACGAGGCGGAGATCTTCTTTGCGCGCGAGGCGCGATCCCATCCAGGAATCATTCGTTTTCTGCGGGTTACTTGCCATCGCCGTCGCTCCTAGTTAGCTATCGACTTTGCTGCCGCGCGCACGGCGTTAACGATATGCACGTAGCCCGTGCAGCGACACAAATTACCGATCAGTCCATGGCGAATTTCGTCGTCGCTCGGATTCGGATTCTTTGCCAGAAATTCGGTCATGTTCATGAGCACGCCAGCAGTGCAGAACCCGCACTGCAAACCGTGTTGTTCGTTGAACGCTTTCTGTAACGGGCTCAGCTCCTTATCGTTCGCGAGTCCTTCGACAGTGGTGATTTCATGGCCGTCGGCTTGGACTGCCAACAGCATGCAACTTTTCACCGCTTCGCCGTTCAGGTGAATCGTGCACGCGCCACATACACCTTCGTAGGTGCAGCTAACATGCGTGCCGGTGAGTCCGACTACTTCGCGAATAAAATCAACCAGGAGCATCCGGATCGGAACGCTTTCTTGGTAGGTGGTTCCGTTAACTTTTACATTTATTGTTTGCACTTAATTTGTCCCCTCGATCAACGTCGTGCACGCGCAAATGCGCGCAGGGTCACTTCGACACCAAGCCGCTTGATCAACTGTTCGCGGTAGCTAGCGTCCGCCCAATGATCGGAATGTGTCTCAACTGAGTCGGCAACGTCATTCATTGCCGCGCTGATTGACGCCTCGTCTCCGGCGCTACCGATCAAGGCCGCGCCGCCAGCATCAGCAATTTGAGCACCGTCCGCCAGTCCAGCTACGGCAACTTGTGCGGTCCGGCATTTGCCCAAGTCATCCAGGCTAATCGAGACGCACATGCCGACGACTGGCAACGCGTCGGTAACCAGGCCCCATTTTTTATACGCGCTGCCCGTCTTCGGTGGTGGCTTAGGCCAGGATACACAAAGCAGAATCTCGTCTTCGCGCCGCGCTGTTTCCAATGGCGCGATGATGAAATCCTTGGCTTTGACATCACGTATCGAACCGTCGGCGCTTGCCAGAGACATCGTGCCATTCAGTGCCAGTACGACGCTCGGCAGGCACGAAGCCACATAGTTCCAACAGACGCTGCCACCAATAGTGCCGCGGTTACGAACCTGCCGATCGCCGACGCGCTCAGCGGCGTCTCTGAGCGCCGCGTAGGCAGCTGGGAACTGCTCGTATTCGGCAATTTCGACGTAGCGAGTCATGGCGCCAATGCGCAGACCGTTTGCTTGATCAATACCGCGCAACTCCGCGACGCTTTGTAAGTCGACGATGCTGGTCGGCCGGACCATCCGCGATTTAATTGCTTGCATGAGGCTTTGTCCCCCGGCTAGGAACATGCTGTCTCCCTCGGGTTGCCGCGTTATCGCGGCGAGCGCCTCGGCCACCGTCGTTGGCCGGTAATAGCTTTCAATATGGGCTGGATACATTTATCGACTCCAGGAAAGGAATGGTTGCGGCCGCTGGCGATTACCCGTGCGTGCTCGCGAGCGTCTCTCGACGACAGACGCGATCCGGGCCTTGCCACCGCTGCACGCAATCCTATAGCGATTTGAACGAATGTTCAAATCACCAAATAGTGGCTCTTATCCTGTCTTCTAATGACGCCGGTCAGCATCCTCAATGGGTCGCGATAGTGTCGCTTCGCGGTACGTTTCAAGGGTGATAAACCGATTGGAGTCCGCACCTAAGTGCTCTGGATCGGATCGCCGAGGAACTTGCAAAGCGAGCGGTTGGCGTGGTGGATCAGTGACTCAAATGAGTAGACCATTGGTTGTTGAACACTGCGAAGTCGCTTGAGCGAATAAGGGAGCTAAGTTTTGCACAGTGAATCTCAGATCAAACACCCGATGTTGCTCACCGCGCTTGGCGCGACAAAAGGCGTGGTGTGCTTAGTCGGTGCCGGGGGCAAGAAAACAACAATGTATGCCTTGGCAGGTTTGCATTCGGGCCGAGTTTTATTGTCGTCAACCACGCATATGTATGCGTACCGAACGGACCTGGTTGATCGGGTCGTGATGCTTGCCGATGGATCGGCGCCGCTCCCCGAGCTGTCGAGCGGACGCGTTGTTGCGTTGGCTACGGAAACTGCGACAGCGCATCGAGTTGGTGGCCTACCTGGCCGGATGCTGGAAAAAATTTATCGGCAAGAATACTTTGATGTGTGCCTTATAAAAGCTGATGGCGCGCGATCGCGATGGATTAAAACCCCAGGGCCTAATGAACCCTTGATCCCATCATTTGCAACAACGGTGATTCCGGTCGTGTCCGCGCAAGTCTTAGGGCGCCCGCTCGCAGACGACATCGCCCATCAACCAGAACGCTTAGCAAACTTCCTGACGATGCAACTCGGCGAGCCGTTTGAGGAGCGCCACTTAATCGAATTGCTAGCGAGTGCGACCGGATCGCTGAAGGGCGTTGGTAAGGCGGCCGTTATTCCTCTCATCAACATGGTCGATACTGACGAACTTCATGCACGCGCGCGACGGATTGCTTTAAGTGTCTTAGCCCGGGTGCCGCGAATATCTCGAATCGTACTGGCCTCGATGCAAGCGGCGCGCTTGGTTGATGTGATCGAGCGAGGCTGAATTTAGTCTACGCTTCGCTCGCCAGCGCCGATCAGCGCCGCAAGCTAGCGCCCATCAGCCAGACGGTGACCGACGCAAGACAACACGCCAAGGTAAACACGTGCAACGGTAAGGTCGTACTGTCGTATAAGTACGCGGCAATCGCGGAGCTAAATCCGGCAAAACTAATCTGCGTAAATCCAGCAACAGCGCTCGCGCTTCCCGCGCGCATTGGAAACAAACTCACCGCAACGGACGACGCTATCGGCAGCATCAACGACGTCGAAAAGAACATACATAAACCAGGAACGATCACTAATGCAGTAGAGATCGCAAGCGAAAGGCTTGCGGCAACGGAGCCCGCGGCAGCACACAGTCCGATCGTTAGACCCGTGACAATTGTCCGTTGAATGCCCAGAACGCTCACCAAATAACGTCCAACAAGCGAGCCTGCGACGTACGCGCAAGCTGCTAATGAATAGCTGATGCCGTAGAAATCTTCTGCCATGCCAAGGTCATTGATCAAGAGGAAACTATTCACCACGGCATAGGCAAACACGCCAGAGAACATGAGTGCAGGCGGTAGCACGTAGGACCAGAATCTTAGATCGCGCCCGATCTCGATGTAGCCGCCCGCGATCTCGCGCGCGCCGAGTTGCGTCAAGCGCCGTTCAGCGGGCAAGGTTTCTGGGACTTTAAAGATGGCCGTGATCAGTAATACTAAGGCCATCGCGCCGATTGAATAAAAAATCGTATTCCAATGCCAATGTTGCACAATCCAACCACCGATCGCCGGCGTCAGCATCGCGGCAAACGCCATCAAGCCAGTCAGTAGCGCGAGCATTTGCGCAGCTTGTTCGCGCGCGACCCGATCATTAACCAAGGCTCGCACTAAAACCGGGCCCGTCGCCGAGGCACCGCCTTGAGCTAAACGATAGGCAAGCAATTCCGTGATGTTGCCGGCAGTAGCACATCCGAAACTCGCTAACGCAAAAACGAACAAGCCACCCAGTAGCACTGGCTTGCGTCCCAAGCGATCAGACAAAGGCCCAAGTACAAGATGTCCGATCGCGTTGCCGTAGAGAAAAATCGAAAGACTCAGCTGTACCGCTTGTGGGGCCGCACCGAAGTCGCGTTGGATAGCGGGGAAAGCGGGTAGGTACATATCCGTGCCAAACGCGGACAAACCGAAAATTAATGCAAGCAGCCCAATAAGGCTCGCTGAGACGAGATTAGGGTCCGCCACGGATGGGATTGTTTGGGCGGGTACTGAAGTCGCCATAAATACGTTGCCTGGCCGATGCTACGGAATTGCCGAAACTCGCGACGACACGATGTTATTTGAGCATCGCGCGTTTGATGCTGTCGTAGACGATGTTCACAAAAGTATCAGGTTTCAAAAATCCGCCGCCCCATTTCTCGTCAAATGCAGCGGTCGGTTTGGCGAGCACGACTTGCTCGGCGGAACTCCCCGCGACGATCAGATCAGCGATCGCACGATGCACGGCAACGAGCATATCGCGATACGCTAGCAAGCCCTTTTTGTCCGCAAGCGCGCCGTGGCCTGGGATGATTTTCGTTTCGTCATTGCTCATTGCGAGAATTAGATTTGCTGCGGCGATGAGACCAGTGAGCGAGCCACCACTACCCGAGTCGATAAAGGGATAAAGATGATAAAAAAACGTATCCCCTGCATGGATGACGTTAGCATTTTCGAAGTGGACGACAGAGTCACCGTCGGTATGTGCGTTGGCGGTATGGAAAACGCGAATCGTGTCCCCGTTGAAATGAAAGGTGATGTCGTCGTTGAAAGTGATTACCGGCAAGGCACTGTTCGGTGAGGCTGGGACCTCAGCCTTGAAGAACTCAATAACCTGGTCGGTACTCAGACGGCGACGAACGTTTTCGTGCGCCACAATAATCGCGGCGCTTTGCGTCATTTTTTCGTTGCTGCCGGCATGGTCGCTATGCCAGTGCGTGTTGATAATAAATTTAGCGCTTGTTGGTGCGAGCTTTGCGATAGCATCGTGGATCACGTCGTATTGCGATGCATACTGATCGTCGATCACTAATACGCCGTCTGTCCCGCTAGAGACTGCGACATTACCGCCTCGGCCCATCAGCAGGTGTACTCCACCCGTCAGTTCAATTGTCTCGATTGGGACTGCTTCTTCGGCAACGAGGATTGGGCTAAACGCTAACGCAAATATCAAAGTACCGATTCGGATCAATCGTTCAGGCATGATGGATGTCCTCGCAGTCGGGACCGGCAATACTACACGGGTTTTAGGCAAAGCCGTGTAATAATTCGGCAATCCGGGCGGCGTGATCCGCATTATGAAACCCAAAAAATGGAAAACGAAATACTGTGAATTCTAATTATCAAGAGCTGCTGATCGAACTTTCTGACGATACCGCAACCGTGACCATGAACCGGCCCGATGCATTAAATGCAATCACCCCTTTAATGCTCGAGGAATTGAATCAGGCACTCGATGCCATCAGAAATAATCGCGATACTCGATTTGTCATCCTAACGGGAGCAGGGCGCGCGTTTAGCGCCGGGGTGGATCTCAAAGCACTCGGTGGTCGACGACTCGAAAACGGGAAAGTCGGTGATATTCTCGATATACCAGCGCGTGCTCTGATTGAAAAAATTGAAATGTTGCCAGTGCCGGTTATTGCGCGAGTCAACGGGTTCTGTTTTACCGGTGCCCTGGAACTCGCGCTCGCCTGCGATCTGATGGTGGTGGCAGATAAAGCGCGTATCGGGGATACGCACGCTAAATGGGGTTTAAGACCGACCTGGGGGATGAGTCAACGCTTGCCGAAGCGTGTGGGAATTGCGAAAGCGCGTGAGCTTTCGTTTACGGCGCGAACCTTAACCGGGCAAATGGCCGTTGAGCTTGGACTGGCAAACGCAGTTGCACCGCTGGCAGAGCTGGATGAAGTCATAGCCTCGCTAATCGAAGAGATGCGTCCAAACAGCGCTCAATCATTTGTTGCGTATAAAGATCTATATCGCGTGGCAGAAAACCAAGGCTTGGCAAGTGGCTTGGGTTACGAAGCCGACAACGACTATCCGTTTACGGATAGTAATGAAAGGCTAGCTGGGTTTCTGAGCTAGATCGCGTTGCGTCATTATCGCGGCGTCGCATATCAGTCATAACGGTGGCGATCTACGGTGTCGACGGATGTCGCGCAGGATGGTTCTACGTTAGCGAACGAGATGATCGCTTCAACTTTGGCATTGTTGAAACGCTAGTCGACCTCGTCGCGAGTGCCTCCGTCGCAAGCGTGATGTTCATCGATATACCGATGGGCTTGCGTGATACGTCCGCAGTACCACGTGCTTGTGATGTGGCGGCACGAAAACTCCTCGGCCGGCCGCGTTCGTCGAGTGTTTTCGCGGTCCCGCCGCGCGCCGTGCTGGGCTGCGACGATTACGCGAGTGCCTTGGCGAAAAGTCGGCACTTGTCGGGCAAAGGCTTGAGTAGACAAGCCTTCGGCATTGTGCGGAAAATCCGCGAAGTAGATGAGCTACTAGCGAACGCGGTGAGACCGAGCTTGAACTTGAGAGAAATTCATCCGGAGCTGTGCTTTTGGGCACTCGCTGATGGTCATGCGATGACTTATTCAAAAGAGACTGAAGCAGGCTTTCGCGAGCGGTTGGCCGTGCTCGAGCGTAAGCTACCGAGTGCACCGCAGCTCGTGTCCGACGCGATGGCGAAATATTTGCGGCGTGACTTAGCCCGCGATGACATTGTCGATGCGTTAGCGGCGCTCGTCACCGCCATGCAACCGCGCGATCGACTTAGCACCGTGCCGCTTGATCCGGAACGCTACGCGCGTGGTTTGATTATGGAAAACGTTTACTGCTCGCTCTCGGCGCGCGCGGATTAGTTCCAATATCCGCTAGGTTGAATTCGTAACGTTCGCCGGCTCCAAGGTCCAAGCAAAACCAATCAGATCGGATTTAAAGATGCGGCCGCACTTCTTGAACAAATCGCGACATGGTATCGAGCGCTACGGCGAGGGTTTCAGTCATGATGTCAAAGCAGAACTCTGTGGCACCTGCGTCCTGATAACGTTTCAGTGCATCGATAATATCTCGTGGCCGACCTTCCGTTGATGCCTGGCCGTCGCGAGGCGGATCGGGTTGAAACGTTAGTGGAATTTTTGGTGCGATCGGAAAGTCTTGGTGTGCACGGCCAGCTTTCTCCAAGGCCTCGAACAAAGCAGGTTTCGCGTCACTGATGCCTTGCGGCGAAATTTTGAACGGGTGCCACACGTCACCGAAGCGTCCCACTCGGCGTAGCGCAGCGCGGGTATTTCCTCCGATATAAATTGGCGGGTTGGTTTGTGCTGGCTTTGGCCCGATCTCGGCGTTGCGAAAATGGTAGTAGGGGCCATCAACGCTGGTTTTTTCCTGCGACCACAGGGCCTTGATCATGGCAAGACCATCATCCGTGCGCGCACCGCGGTCTTCGAATGTATAGCCGAGCGCTTCGAATTCTTCGCGATACCATCCAACCCCAACACCGAAGTTCACTCTGCCGTGGCTGAGTCGATCCATTTCTGCGACTTGGGCCGCGACCTCAGGTGGGTTCCGCATGGGTAAAATGAGTACGCTCATGCCGAGCCGGACGTGGCGCGTGCGCGCAGCCAGATAGTTGAGCACGCTGAATGGCTGATAGTAGGTACGCCGCCACGCTTCTGGCAATTGTCCATCAGCGCGACCTGGATATCGAGATACGCTCATTTCCGGCATGATCAGGTGGTCGCTTGCCCATAGGCAGTCCCAGCCATCTGCTTCGGCGCGCTCTGCGGTTTCGTCAAACGTCTCAGGTCCGGCGGCATTCCCGCGAACAATCACTGATATTCCGTAGTGCATTGCATGTCTTCCTTACATGTTAATCAGCACACAATAAATCTGCGGGTCGATTTAGCCACTTAACGCTTCAAACTGAAGCGCTAGGCCAAGCACATATCTAGCAGCCTGTCGGACTTAGGAACAATCTACTGCGCTGCTGGGAAAACGCGCCAAAAAATGTGCGATTTCTCGTTACCTAGAACCACTACGCTCCTCAAAATCGCACATTTTTTGGCGCGTTTTCCCACCCTGCTCGCTACGATTGCCTAAGTCCGACAGGCTGCTAGGTTAAGTTCCGCTCACCTACCAACAACGTTCGATGCCGCGGTACGCGCCGCGACATCGAGAATCAAATTCGCAAATGTGTCGACGTCTTCGATCGCCGTGTTAAACGATGTCATCCAGCGTGCGATCGAAGCGCTCTTGTCCCACATGTAGAATTCGCAGCGTGCCGATAGCTCTGCGAGGTAAGTCGGGTTTAGTTTCGGGAAAAGCGCGTTTATTTCCACCGGGCAACAGAATTCAACGCCTTCAACTTCGGCCACGCGATTCGCTAATCGCTGCGCCATCGCATTCGCGTGTTCAGCGTTAGTGCGCCACAATTCAGCTGCCAAGAAAGCCTCGAATTGAACAGAAATAAAGCGCATTTTTGATGGTAGTTGGGTCGCTTGTTTGCGTAGAAAAGCGGCATCCTTCGCACATTCGGGGTTAATAAAAATAATCGCTTCGCCGCCCATAAGACCATTCTTAGTGCCGCCGAAACTCAACACATCGACTCCAACGTCACAAGATATCGCGGCCAATGAGCAGCCTAACGCGGCAGCCGCATTAGACAGTCGAGCGCCGTCAACATGTAAGAACATCCCGCGAGCGTGCGCGAATTCTGCCAGCGCCCGAATTTCTTCCGGTCGATAAATCGTTCCCCACTCGGTGGGTTGCGTGATTGAGATAACTTTGGGAACAGCGTGATGCACGCCACGCGATTCGCCACTATTCGCGGCGATGGTCTCAGGGGTAATTTTTCCGAATACAGATGGCAGGGGTACCAGCTTACCGCCGAAGAACTTCTCAGGGGCGGCACATTCGTCCGCCCAAATGTGCGAACAATCGGCGCAAAAAACGGCCTCGAACGAGCGCGCAATTGACGCTATCCCGACGACATTCGCGCCTGTTCCACCGAACGTGAAAAAGACTTCGGCTCGCTTACCAAACTCATTGCGCAATGCCGCGATAGCAGCAGCGGTGTATGGGTCGTCGCCGTAACCTTTCACAAAGCCGTGATTGGCGCGCGCAATTGCATCCAATACTTTCGGGTGTATGCCCGAACAGTTGTCGCTCGCAAAGTTTAGTAAGTCTGAGGCCATTTGCGGCTTGCTTAATGCAGCTCGGGAGCCTTGAATTGCGCACGTCGATCGATTGATGGCACCTTAATGTCAAACGCGGCGCCATCACGGAAGATAACCAGAGGGATCTCACTGCCCGCATCACCGAACGCCCATATCCTGCGGAAGAAGTCCGCCAAGGTACGGGTCCGCTCGCCTGCAACACCGATCACAACATCACCGGCGCGCACGTCCGCTTGTTCGGCCGGGCCACCAGCCAGTACGCCTGCGACAACTAAATTTTCTGGCGTTTCGGTGACAAACAATCCTAGCCATGGGCGTGCTGGCGTTAGGCGAGTGCCGTAACTCAGCATTTCTGCGAGGATTGGTTTTAACAAGTTGATTGGCACAATCATGTTGCCCACGTCGAAATCGTTCGAAACATTTTCGACATAAAGCGATCCAATACCACCGAGTTGGCCGCTGGCCGTAATCAAGGCGGCGCCACCCCAATTGGGATGCGGTGGCGACGTAAAGATCGCCTCATCGAGAACGTATTCCCAATATCCGGCGAACTCTCGCTTGGCTGCGACCTCAGCGGTCAGAGCTTGGGTCACGCCGCCAAATCCCGCAATAATGACTTCATCGCCGATGTTGATGAGGTCCGAATCGCCACACTCGAGAATGGGGAGGTCGAGTTTCCCTAATGGCTGCACGAGCCCGAATCCAGTCTCGTAGTCGTAGCCGACGACGTGCCCGCCGACCGCTTGCCCGTTCGCACCGATTAACCAAATTTCGGACGCCTCGGCGATGATATAACCGATCGTTAAAACCAAGCCGGAAGGATCAATGCGTACGCCATGCCCAGCACGCTCAGTGCCTAATATTTGCGCCGTAAATGCGTCGTCTGGAACTTGAGTGCGCACTGAGACAATTGCCGACAATGCGCCATCCAGATCAAAATCGAACTGCTCGGCGGATGGTTGGAGATCGGGCCTAATCAAAGAACTTGATCCGATTTCTTCACTCACGATGGTGTGCCGTGACCACGCCTGATAACGTTTCCCTACTTAGCGTGATGCCTGATCGAGTGGCAGTGTGTATTGGATGTTTGTTCGAGCTCATGGTTTGAAACTTTAATACATGAACGCTACTGGAAGAAAGGGTATCTTCCGATCCGAGCCAAACGCGACAGCATTACCGACAATCTCGCCCTTGCTTGGATTGGTTGGCCACGATTGATTGAGGAGATTCAACGAGATGAACATGGCTTGTAGTTTACGCGCTTTGTGCTTCGCCTGTTTATACGTGCTGATGAGCACTAGCCTCGCCGCACCGTTGTCAGAAGCAGAGGTGCCCGTCCCGCTAAAACCGTGGATAAAGTGGGCTGTTGCTGACGATAAGCAACGCAGCTGTCCGTCGTTGTATAACAGCTTTAATGCGAAACGGTGCGCGTGGCCAAGCACTTTGCAATTACGGATCACTGAGCAGCGCGGGGATTTTAATGCCGAGTGGCGCGTGTTCGCTGACAGCTGGATCGAACTGCCTGGCGATGCCAGGCATTGGCCACAAAACGTCACGGTCGATGGCGTTGCACGAGCAGTTATCGAGCGTAGCGGCAAACCCGCAGTGCTCGTCGGCGAAGGAAATTATGGTTTCAAGGGCGAATTTCAATGGAAAGAGTTACCCAAATCCTTGGCGATTCCAGCGGATACGGGACTCGTCGATTTGCAAGTTCAAGGCCAAGCCATTGAGTTTCCGAGCATCAACCGGGCCGATATGGTTAGGTGGCGAAAATCTCGGTGTGGAACGGGTTGAAAATTCGCAATCTTTGAGAGTATCGCGTCGCGTGGTTGACGAAATTCCGATGCAGGTCGAAACAAGAATCGACTTGGACGTCACTGGCCAACAGCGCGAACTGGTCCTTGGGAAACCACTGCTCGATGGTTTTATTCCGATTAGTATCAATAGCCCGTTGCCGGCACGTATCGAGACTAATGGTGATCTGCGTGTCCAGGCCCGCGCCGGGCGCCATGTGATTGAAGTGCTCGCACGCCATCCGGATCCGCTAGAGGAATTGACTGCGCCAGAACAAACGAGTCCCTGGCCGAGTAACGAGTTTTGGGCATTCGATGCGCGTAACGATTTACGTCTAGTGAAAGTAGAGGGCGTCCCCGCGGTCGATCCGAGCCGCACGCAAACCCCGGATCATTGGCGACACTTACCGATCTATTCGCTCACCGCTGGATCAACCATGCGCCTGAACATCATTCGTCGCGGTGATCCGGATCCCGAGCCGGATAAATACAATTTGTCGCGCCAAATTTGGTTAGATTTCGATGGCGCTGGATTGACAACTCAGGATTATATTAGCGGCACGATCAGTCGTCGTTGGCGTCTGGAAAGCGGACCGGATCTACACCTTGGGCAAGTTGTCGTCGATGGTGAGCCTAGATTTATTTCGCGTCGCGAAGCAGATGGTGCAGACAGCGTCGAGTTGCGCCGCGCACAAGTGAACATCGTCGCCGAAGCGCGTATGGATCGGAGTCGTGAATTAGCAGCGATCGGATGGGCGCAAGATTTCCAGAGCGTACAAGCGACCTTAAATTTGCCCCCTGGGTGGGACGTGTTCGCGATCGATGGCGTGGACAATATTCCCGATACTTGGATCGCGCGCTGGTCGTTGTTAGATCTATTTTTAGTGCTCGTGATTGCTGTAACTGCCTTGCGCTTGTGGAATCCCGTGTTCTGCGCCGTAACATTCGTGATGCTAGTACTTATTTGGCATGCACCTGATGCGCCGCGTTACATTTGGTTGACGTTGTTTACGCTCATTGCATTATTGAAAGTGTTGCCAAATGGCTGGTTACGTCGCGTACTCAGCGGCCTGCATGGCGGGGTGGTTATCGTTTTGATTGTGATCGTTGTGCCGTTCGCGGTACACGAATGTCGCTTGGAAATTTATCCGCAGTTGGAATTTCCCTATCCACAATTCGGTGGGTCAGAGCGACAAGTCATGGCGCCTGCGCGTGTTGAAATGATGGAAGATTCCGCCGCGTTAGGCGCACCGAGCCCGACTGCAGACGAACAGTCATTCGAACTGGACATGTCGAGTTCGATGGCGGGACAAAAACTGAGATCTAAATCAAGGCTAAGTGCCGCTAGCGCTGCGCCACCCCAGCCGCCAGCCGATGATTTCTTTGCGATAGATCCAAGCGCGATTATCCAAACGGGTCCTGGTATACCGCAATGGCAATGGAAATCTTTGTCATTAGATTGGAACGGGCCAGTCCAACAAGCGCAGAAAATTTCCGTGACATTCATTCCCCCGGCGCTAAGTGCAGTGATCCACGTTATGCGTGTGCTAATGATTGCGATTTTGTTGTGGTTACTATTCGGTGCGCGAACGCGCCAACTGCTAAAGCTAAGCGATAAGTCCAATGCACTGATGCTACTCGTCGGGACAATTGGCCTCGTTTCGCCTACAGCACAGGTGCTGGCAGCAGATTTTCCAGACATGCAATTGCTGGAAACCTTGCGGCAACGTCTCAATGCGCCGCCTGATTGTGGCGATCTGTGTGCCGACATTACCCGCATGCGTCTCGACATTAGCGCGGTAACTGTACAGTTCAGACTCGAAGTGAATAGTGGTTCGGCCAGCGCAATTCCACTCCCAGGCAACGCGCAACAATGGCAACCGCAATCAGTACTCGTGGACGGTGCGGCAAGTTTGGCGATGGCGCGTGATAGTAGCGGCACCTTATGGGTCAATGTTCCTGCAGGCGTACATCAAGTAGTCGGTGTGGGTGTGCTGCCGCCGCGAACCAACGTTCAAATCGCCTTACCCCTGCGCCCACACTCGATTGAATTATCAGTTGAAGGCTGGAACGTGGACGGCGTGCGTGATGATGGGCAAGTCGAGCAGTTGCTGCAGTTAACTAGAGTCGGTCAGGAAAACGAAACGCACGGGACGGCGGTTTTTGCAGCGAATCAATTGCCCCCGTTCATACGAATCGAGCGAAGCCTGCGTCTCGGTCTTGATTGGACGCTGACGACCACCGTGCAGCGGCTGGCTAATGGTAGCCAAGCTGCAGTGATTGCCGTGCCGCTGATACTCGGCGAAGCGGTTGTCACACCAGGCATCGAGGTGTCCAAGGGCGCGGTCAATGTCAATCTAGGACCGCAGACGCATCAACTCGTGTGGCAATCCGTCATTTCTAAGAGCGAATCATTTACGTTAACGGCGCCGCAGACCAACGCATGGCTGGAAACTTGGCGCGTCCAGGCGAGCCCAATGTGGCATCTTGAATATAGCGGCATTGCACCCGTGCACGAAGCACAAAATGGCGCAGATTGGATCCCGCAATGGCGCGCGTGGCCAGGTGAGCGTGTTTCGTTTGTCGTCACGAAACCGTCCGCTAGTCCTGGACAAAGCCTTACGATCGATAGTTCCCGCTTGACCTTAAATCCAGGAAAACGAGCGACGGACAGCCATCTAAGTTTGCAGATCCGCAGTAGCCAAGGCGGTCAATACAATTTGGGGCTGCCAGCGGACATTGAACTGCAGGCTGTTCGGATAAATGGTCAATCTCAAGCGCTACAACCGCAAGACGGTGAGTTAACGATCCCGCTCACCCCTGGCGCTCAGTCTGTTGAAATTCAATGGCAAGACAACCAAGGCATCGGGCCGCGCTTCGACTCTGCGTCAATCGATCTGTCTGTGGAAAGTATCAACCATGAAGTCGAGATTAAGCTTGGTGCGGATCGTTGGACGCTGTTCGCGTTCGGCCCGCGCTTAGGGCCGGCCGTACGATTCTGGAGCCTATTCGCTATTTTGATCGCCGTGGCGCTGGTCTTGTCGCGAGTATCACAAACGCCTTTGACGACCGTGCAATGGTTGTTACTTGCGATCGGACTAAGTCAAGTGCCTGTGCCACTGGCCGCAATCGTGGTGTTGTGGCTAGTCGCCCTGGGTGTACGCGAACGTCACGGTGCGGAACTCAAACATTACCGATTTAATTTAGCGCAAGTTGCCATCGTCTTATTGACGATTGCGGCGACGCTCGTCTTGGTTGAAGCTATCCGCCAAGGTTTGCTCGGAAATCCAGATATGCACGTCGCTGGCAATGGATCGAGTTCCCACCAATTACTCTGGTATGCCGATCGAATTATGCATGAGACCCCGTCAGTGACGGTCCTCTCCGTGCCGATTCTCGTCTACCGATTACTGATGCTTGCGTGGGCCTCGTGGTTGGCACTCGCGGTTGTTAGCTGGTTCCGATGGGCATGGAATTGTCTAGGTGCCGGCGGCCTGTGGCAGTCCTGGCGCGCGGCTAAGTCTGTTCCCGTTTAGACCCGCGCGCGTTTGCCGTTAGCGTTCGCGCCGGGTTCGCGCGCCGGGAGCGAAAGCCGGGCGGATGTTAATTGGCGGAGAACGAGTTGTTGCGCTGTCGGAGTTGTGCGATCAACACGTCGAGGCCTTGTTCCTTGACTGTTGAAGTGAAATTACTTCGGTAGCTTTGCACCATACTAATGCCACCGACGCTGACGTCGATAACTCTCCACGAATCGCGAAAAAACATCCGGTAATCGACGGCAATGCTGTCGCCATTGGGTTGACTAACTACGGATGGGACAATCAGCTGCCGTTTGTCCTTGATGCGGGGCTCTTGGTTGAACAACATAACATCGGGTGGTACGTCGCTAGAATCGACATAGTTAGCGAGAGCGCCGGCGTAAAACCGCACTAAAAACGCTTGAAATTCATCGATAAATGCGCTCCGTTGCGGCTCCGACGCAGCAGCCCAATATTCCCCGAGCACGAGGTTCGACGAGACCCGGAAATCAATTTTCGGGACCAGAACATTAACGACAAGCTGTTGTATTTCTTGATCATTTTGACGTACGCTCGGATCTTGCAAAGCGCTCACCATAGCGCTCGCCAGTTCCTCTAGGACGGCCCGGGCTGCAGCTGGTGAATCACTTGTGTCGGCGCTTAGCGCCGGGTTGAGAGAACTCATGACGACGAGCGACATGAATATAAGAACGGTACGTCGGAGCGCATGGGCGCTAGTTAGGATTGCGTCGGGCATTTAATGCTCCTGCTCCTCGAAACAAGAATTATGTTTAGTGGCAATGGTGGTGCGCCGGCATGATAAAGGAATTCGTCCGGAAATCGCATCTATTACGACTCTCGACAGGGCAAAATCATACTTGAGCAATAATTAACCAAAGAGCAGCTCGGTTCGAAAAGCATCGTTCCATCCAGCGTTCTTTAATTTGCCGCGCAGACTGTTTTTGGTCGTGTTCACACGGGCGAGATTCATGCAGAACCGTCGGATCATTCCCATGTTCTCTGCTCCGTGATTCCGTCGGATCCGACACTCATCTTCTTTGAACGTCACATCCAATACCCAATGGACTTGGTTCTCAACACCCCAATGGCTGCGGATCGTCTCGGCTACTTGCACAGGTGCCACGGGTAAAGAACTTAAGTAGTATTGCGTCTCGCTCGTTACTTCGCCGCCAACATGACGTTCTCGCTCCACCTCAATCACACTCGCCGCACCGACCCAGCCTTCGGCTTCATCCAACCAGTCCGTTATCGCCAACTGACGATAACGCCGCACTTCAATCCGACCATGACCGGCGTCGGTCGTTTCCGTTTGACCGGCTTTAATCAACTCAGGCGCCTCGCGATGGGTGTGCGCAAAATAAGCCTTCACCTGTTGATGCAAATTACCTTGGTTACCCTTGAGCGAAAGCACGTAGTTCGCACCCTTATCTACAATCTT
>JAQCEL010000215.1 GCA_027618655.1 Pseudomonadota bacterium
TGCAGCGCTCATTCCGTCCCGATGATGGAATATGACGACCATGTCGACACCCTTACGCTGCGGGAGATGGAGTGGTGATTCGATAAAAAATAAGATCGCGACATTTTTTTCGGGTGAGAATTGAACGGTCACGTCACGCGCGAATAAGATTTTCTCCCGCCGCTGAAATGATACCGTGACATCTAAATCGACCAGGGTTTGGAGCCGCCCAGCGGCTGCTTCGCCTGGTTCAATATAGAGCTCCGCGTAGTACGTACCGAGACGCGATAAGTACACGGGAAACGTCGACGGAACATCTGACGTCGTACTGAGGACTTCGTTGAACACGGTCAGGCGAGAACTATTCGCGCCAACGGTTGTGACCATGCCAAGCATCAAGATGAGTAACGGAACGAATCGTGCGTGTTTCATGCGAACTCCTTTGGGCGCGCGTTAACCTCCACCCGGCCGCATATTCAGAGCGTCCGCCAGAGAAAAAGTTCGCCTACGCCGTTTTAGTCGCCCCGGGGGGAAAAAATAAGCGGCAAGCCATAGCGTTGTTTCAAAGTCACCATGCCCTGCACTTCAACCGGGTGCCCGGGAACCAGCTTGATTCGATAGCGTTGCACGATCTGCGCTAAGACGAGCTGGATCTCCAACATCGCCATGCCCAGTCCAATGCACGCGCGCGGCCCTGCGGCAAACGGTAAATAGCAATACGAATGGCGACTTTCGCTTGGGTTTGGTTGAAATCGATCCGGGTCGAAACGTTCGGGATCGGGCCAAAATTCAGGATGGCGATGGAGTGCGTAAGGCACGATCGCAATGTACGATTGGGCTGGGATCTCGTAGTCGCCGAACACTTCGGCTTGCTGTGAGCGCCTGCCAATCGCCCATACGGGCGGATAAATGCGCATTGATTCTTGTACGACTTGTTTTAGATAAGGCACGGAATTTAGGTCTTTGTGGCCAGCCGGCCTTCCCGCTAACGCTTGGTCGAGCGCTTCGGCCAAACGATCGGCAATTTCTGGATGCTGTGCGAGTAAGTACAAAGTCCATGCCAATGCCATGGATGATGTTTCGTGTCCTGCCAGCATTAATGTGACGACTTCGTCGCGCACCTGCTCTTCGTCCATCTCTTCATTGGTGCCTGGATCACGAGCGCCAATGAGTCGATCCAATATGTCGTTCTTCTGATCCCCTTCGCGGCGACGGGCCGTAATGATTGCATAGACAATCTCATCGAGGCGCCGTTTCGCCTTACGCCATTTGAGGTTGTATGGCGTCGGTAGCCACGAATACAAAGTCAACAGTGCGCGGATATCTTGGGTCTGTAGGTTTACGATCTCGAGAATCTCAGCGATTTCATCCGCGTACTGATCGATATCGCTACCGAATAAAGTCGCGCCAACGATCTGGAAAGTTAGTCGGCCCATTTGCTGACCAACCCAAATAGGACCATCAGCAAGGCGCTGATCCCAGGAATCCAACATCGTTTTCGTGAGCACGTTGATCGGCATGTCGAAACTGTTGACGGTCCGGTTAGCAAACATGGGCTGCATCAATTTGCGCTGTTTTACCCAATGCGGTCCGTCGTTCGAAACCAGCCCGTTGCCCATAATT
The DNA here is from genome assembly GCA_027618655.1 of Pseudomonadota bacterium. GTDB lineage: Bacteria > Pseudomonadota > Gammaproteobacteria > UBA11873. The sequence continues at coordinate 1,603 of JAQCEL010000215.1, forward strand.
CGCGACAACACTCGATAATCAATGATGTCTTTCGAAAAATGCTCGTAGGAAGGCGACAACACGCGTCGGACGTAGTCTGGGTGATTCACGAAATACATGTCGAAAAAGCCTTGCCAGCGCGCGACATCACCGTAGCGCTTGATCAGCTCGTACATAAAGTTTGGCGGATCGTCGACAGCTCGCCGAAAATGCCAAAAACGTCGCGGCGTGGGCGGCAATTGATGAGGATCAGCCATAACCAAATTCTCTCGTTTAAACGACAGTTCTGCTCACGCGAGCTAAGCGCTTTGACATCTTCCAGCCAGCTATTTTGCACCGATAGCGTGTGAATACAAATCATGTCAACGTAGGTGTCAGTGATTGATCGCAGATCAAAGCGACTCCGCGATTTGCTAGAGTAGCAACGACAATTGAACCCTTGAGGCACCTCCATGGACTTAACCGATGTGATGAGAACGGCGTTTTCGGCACGCGCGTTTACTAGCGACCCGATCAGTGATGAGACTTTATACCGAATTTTGGACAGCGCACGTTTCGCGCCGAGCGGCGCGAACCACCAGGGTTGGCGGGTGATTGTGGTTCGTGATGCGAGTATTCGCCGGCAACTCGCCGACATCTGCATCCCGGTGTTTCGCTACTATCGCGCGCAAGACGACGCAGGTGAAGTGCCGTTCAATCCTATTACGCCAACTTCAGTGAGTCCCGAAGTGGCTGATTCGACGGCGCTGCGCTACCCCATGCTCGAACATTTCGACGATCCGAGCAAAGTACCGCTGGTGCTGGTGGTCGCCTTAGATTTGAAAGTTGTCACCGCATTCGATGCTAACCAACCACGGATCGGGGTGATCAGCGGCGCATCGATCTACCCGTTCGTGTGGAACATACTCTTGGCCGCGCGCAACGAAGGACTCGGTGGCGTGTTAACAACATTTCTAGCCCACGGCGAAAAGCGGGCTCAAACGATTCTCGGACTGCCCAACCATTACGCGGTTGCGGCTATGTTGCCGCTCGGGAAACCGGCCAAGCCACTCAGCAAACTTCGGCGCCGCCCGGTCGAATCCTTTACAACGATCGATCGCTTCGACGGCCCAGCATTCGACAAATGATTATCGCGGGCCCGCGGCACCCATCGTCCTCGTTTAGACAGAGTAAAAACTGACTTCAAGGGCAGGTTTCGCTAAGATAGCGGGCTAATTTCCGTACCGTTGGCATGAGCGCGAAATCCACACGGGTCCGAATCTGACCGCCGCATGTGCCAACGTCGCCGTAAGGTTAGAGAATTCCAACTCGCTTCGCGTGATGTGAATCAATGAGAGATTTGCGATCTCTCAATTTTTAGGACGGGAGGAATCACTATGAAGATTGGCGTACCACGCGAGGTACACGCGAACGAGTGTCGAGTCGCATCGACTCCGGATGTCGTCGAAAAACTGATCGCCCTAGGTTTTGAGGTCTGCGTCGAATCAGACGCGGGCGCACGCGCAAGTTTTTCCAACAAAAGCAATCAAGCCGCTGGCGCGACCGTCGTCGGCGATACCGAAACTTTGTGGCGCGAAGCCGATATTATTCTTAAGGTTCGCAGCCCCGAAACGCATCCGCTGCTCGCGCGACATGAAGCGGATTTACTCCATGAAGGGCAAACGCTGTTGTCGTTTATTTGGCCTGCTCAGAATCCTGAGCTGATGGCGCTGCTCGCGAAGAAAAAGGTCACCGTTCTCGCGCTCGATAGCGTGCCGCGAATATCACGCGCACAAAAGCTCGATGCCTTGAGTTCTATGGCGAACATCGGCGGGTATCGCGCCGTCATCGAAGCAGCAAACAATTTCGGGCGCTTCTTCACCGGACAAATCACGGCCGCTGGCAAAGTACCGCCGGCCAAAGTGATGGTCATTGGCGCCGGGGTAGCAGGGCTTGCGGCGATCGGCACTGCCATGAGTCTCGGCGCGATCGTGGGCGCGTTTGATACGCGGCCTGAAGTAAAAGAACAGATCGAGAGCATGGGCGCGAAATTCCTTGAACTCGATTTCGAAGAAGAAGCGAGCGGCACGGGTGGCTATGCGAAAGAAATGAGTCCTGCTTTCATTGAAGCTGAAATGGCTTTGTTCCGCGCCCAGGCAGCCGAAGTTGACATCATTATCACAACTGCGCTCATACCAGGGAAACCCGCTCCAAAGCTCATTCTTGCCGACATGGTCGAGATCATGCGCGACGGCAGCGTTATCGTCGACATGGCAGCCGAACAAGGCGGCAATTGCGAACTCACTGTCGCTGGTGAAATCACTGTTCGACATGGGGTGAAAATCATTGGCTATGTCGATCTCCCGAGTCGCTTGGCTGCGCAATCGAGTCAACTGTATGGCACGAATTTGCGTAATCTTTTAACGGAATTATGCCCAGAGAAAAACGGCGAAATTGTCGTCAACATGGATGACGAAGTGATTCGCGGCACGACGGTAATTAAAGACGGCGAAATTACCTGGCCGCCGCCAGCACCGAAACTCTCGGTTGCTCCAGCAAAGCCGCCGGCACCCGCAAAAAAAACCGCTGCAGTGGAATCAAAGCGCGGTGCAGGTTGGGGTTCTACACTGACGTTGATAATCGGCGCACTCGGGCTGTGGGGATTAGGCTCAGTCGCACCGCCAATATTCATGTCGCACTTCACGGTCTTCGTGCTGGCGTGTTTTATTGGTTACCAAGTCATTTGGAATGTAACACCCGCGCTACACACGCCGCTCATGAGCGTCACGAATGCAATTAGTGGCATCATCGTACTCGGTGCCGTTCTGCAAGTATCGACAAATTCGTTTGTGATTACGCTGCTAGCCGGCGTCGCGATTTTAATTGCCTCCATTAACATCGCCGGTGGTTTCTTAGTTACTCAACGCATGCTGCGCATGTTTCAACGATAAGGAATCGTAATGGCCTCTGGACCACTGACTGCGGCATACATTGCTGCGACCATTTTATTTATTCTCAGTCTCGGCGGACTTAGTCACCCTGAAACCGCGCGACGCGGCAATCTCTACGGCATGTGTGGGATGGGCTTGGCGATCATCGCAACCATCCTCAGTGCACAAGTTAGCTCATACGTTGTCTTAATCATCATGATGCTCGCCGGCGGGGCTGCTGGCACGTTTGCGGCAATGAAAGTACAGATGACCGAGATGCCTGAGCTTGTCGCGATGCTGCATAGCTTCGTCGGTCTTGCCGCGGTGCTGATCGGCTATGCGACTTATATCGATCCCTCGCACGTGTTCATCGGTGCCGAGAAAACCATTCACGAGGTCGAAATTTATCTCGGCATACTAATCGGTGCGGTAACGTTTACCGGATCGATCATTGCGTTCGGGAAACTACGCGGCCTTATCGACGGCAAGTCTTTGCTGCTTCCAGCACGGCATTTTTTGAACCTCGGGCTCGCGATTATCTGTCTATGGTTAGGCGCGCTATTCGTCGGCAATGAGTCAATGAGTGGCGGCATTTGGATGCTGATCTTTATGACCTTAATTGCATTCGCTTTCGGCGTGCATATGGTCATGGCGATCGGCGGCGCCGATATGCCAGTCGTGGTGTCGATGTTAAATAGTTACTCAGGATGGGCGGCAGCAGCAACTGGCTTCATGTTGTCAAATGATTTGTTGATCGTAACAGGTGCCTTAGTCGGTTCGAGCGGCGCAATCTTAAGTTACATCATGTGCCGGGCCATGAACCGCAATTTCATCAGCGTGATTGCCGGTGGTTTCGGCACCGCCAGTGGCGGACCGGCCGCGATTTATGAAGGCGAAGCGGTACCAATCTCCGCAGTCGATACCGCCGAGTTGCTCCGCGAGGCAGATAACATCATCATCATTCCAGGCTATGGAATGGCGGTTGCGCACGCACAAAATATCGTCTCTGAGCTGACGACAAAATTGCGAGAAAGAGGTAAGAACGTGCGCTTCGCGATCCACCCAGTCGCTGGTCGGATGCCAGGACATATGAACGTATTGCTCGCCGAAGCAAGGGTGTCCTACGACATCGTCTTAGAGATGGATGAAATCAATGACGATTTCCCAACTTGCGACGTGGCGATCGTGATAGGGGCGAACGATATCGTTAACCCGGCGGCTCAAGAAGAACCGAATAGCCCCATCGCCGGCATGCCAGTTTTAGAAGTCTGGAAAGCGAAGAGTGCGATCGTCTTGAAACGCTCAATGGCCACCGGCTATGCAGGGGTCGACAATCCCTTGTTCTTCCGCCCCAACACGCAGATGTTATTCGGCGATGCGAAGACAAGTCTCGAAGAAGTTTTCAAGGCGCTTAGCTAGAACACCGCCTAAGGAGTCGTTTCATCGTCACGCAAGGTGACTAGCATCTCGCGTAATCGCTCCTCATCGCCGGGTTCGCGAAGCGGAATACTAAATTCCGCGTGGCTCACGAGCCGCCCGTAGCGGGCCTTCAATTTTCCGGCGATTTGGTCGTACAAACCGACGACGGCATAACGCTCGAGAATGTCGTCAGTAATGAATTGCGGCATCTCTTCCCAGCGCTGCGCTTTGGAAAGTAATTTTAGTTCGTCGGCCAATTCGCCTAATCCATGGTGCGCAAATGCCGCGCGGTAAGCAGGTGTGGAGGCATAAAATGAAATGCGTGCGCGCACATCCCGTATTTTTTCGACTAATGTTTGTTCGTCCGGCGCGGTCGCAATCAGTGGTTTGATACACACGGCGAAGGCGGCCGGATTGCGTTTCGCTAGCGCGGCTCCACGGGCCAACGCGGGCAACATAACTGCTTCAATGTAATCTGCTGAACACACGGGGTGTGGGCGCACGCCATCAGCTACTTCACCCGCGACTTGGCACATGTATTCATTCACTGCGGCGACGTGGATCGGAATATTGGGATGTTCAATCGGGCCAGGATCGAACAATGGCACGATGAGATTCAATCGATAGTGTAGCCCGTCGAAATCCAGAGGCTCGCTGTTTTGCCAGCTATTCCACACCGCACGTACGGCCTGGATGTACTCACGCATCCAAGGTCCAGGTGCCGACCATTTGAAACCAAAGCGGCGTTCAATATGGCCTTTGACTTGCGTGCCTAAGCCGAGTGTGAAGCGACCTTTTGACAAGCGTTGCAAATTCCACGCAGCCATTGCGCTAACCGTTGGACTGCGCGCGAAAGCGATTGCCACCGCCGTACCGATTTGCAGTCGGCTCGTTGCCTGAGCAGCCAAGGCCATCGCGACGTAGGGGTCGACTTTCGTTTCTTCGACCATCAACGAGTCGTAACCCAGTCCTTCGACAATTTTCGCGTCGTCGTAGACACTCGCAATATCAATTGAAGACGTTGGCTGGCGCAGACCTGGATCGACTTTGCCTAGTGGTAATAATGTTTCGACTTTCATGTCTTGTGCCTGCTTTTACTCGCGCGCTCGCAGCGCAGCGTACCAGGGAGAATTAATCTCGGACAGCCTATCGCGACGCATTCGCTCTAGACGCGTGATTTATTGAACACTATTATCGACCCGCAAGGGCGGTGAGCCGATGAGCCGACTCATTAAGCACTCGAAAAATCG
>JAQCEL010000013.1 GCA_027618655.1 Pseudomonadota bacterium
TACGCCGCTATGCCGCAGCCCGTAAGCCTTTAGCTTATCAGCACTCTGCTTCAACTGCCGTTTATAGGTTCATAGCCCAAAAACGGCCTAGTTCTGATTATTCTATGCCGACCGTGGCCTGGAACTGAACGCGACACTTCGCCGCAACACCGCACTCCCATAGCGAATTGGCAGATATTTTTCGGAGCTTAACTCGGTTAGTTCCAGCATTGCGCTTAGAGCAAATTCACACCCTCGTGAACAAGCAACCACTGCTTACGCGCCATCCCGCCGCCGTAACCGGTTAACGATCCGTTCGCTCCAATCACTCGATGGCACGGTACAACGATCGCAATCGGGTTGCTGCCGTTCGCTAAACCGACAGCGCGTGAGGCCTTTGGTTTACCAATGCGGCGCGCTAGTTCCCCATAGCTCCAGGTTTGCCCGAGCGGCACATCGCGCAAGTGTCGCCACACTAAGATCTGAAAAGCCGTGCCGTTGGCGGCAACTTTTACCTCATCGATCGCAGTCAATTCACCGGCGAAGTAGCGTTCCATCATGTCACTCAAGCCGTTCGGATTTTTCGTCGGCACGAGTTCGTAAGAACCGTAGTGTCGTTCGAGCAAGCGTTGCATGCGATCGTCATACTCGGCGAAATCCAGGGCGCGGAGATACTCACCATCGGACACGATTCTCACTTCACCGATCGGTGATTTAATTCGGTCGATCAATAATCTCATGCGCAATTCCTCGATGCCTCAATCAGTCACCAGATAATGACAACCACAGATAGATCGCGGCATAAGCGCGCCACGGTCGCCACGCTTCCGTACGCGCTAAGATATCCACAGCGCGCGTTAAGTTGAGCGCCTTTTTTATCCCGAGATCGCCAAGCGGTAACGCATCCGGCCACGCCAGCGCGCGCATCGCGACGTAAGACGCGGTCCATTCCCCGATCCCAGGGAATGCGATTAACGCGTCGCGGGCGACGTCCGGATCCGTCCCCGGGGCAAGCACGAGTTCGCCCGCATGCATTGCACGCGCGACGCATCGAATAGTCTCAGCCCGCTTACCAGGCATGCCGATTTGGGTAATGCGATCGATGTTTGCTCGCCCGATGCGCCCCACATCCGGACTGAGATGCGTGAGTTCTGGCCACGGCGTCGTGATTGGATCGCCGAATTCACGTGCCATACGTCCAGCCAAAGTTGTCGCGCCTTTAACACTGACTTGCTGGCCGAGAATCGCACGCAGTAACAATTCGAATCCGTCAAACGCGCCGGGCAATCGCATTCCGGCATATTCTCCGACGACCTGTTTCAACAATGGATCGCGACTCAGATGCGCGTCAATGTCATCGGCGTTCGCACGCGTATCAAACACTGTTTTGACCTTCGTTAAGACTTGCACGCACACGCCTTGAAGGCTCTCCGACATTCGTAACTGTAAAGCGTGAATCGGTTTCGAACGCTTCGCGGATACAAACGGCGCAACGGCGATCCACCCCGCTTGCGGGCCGATCCTAACGGTGCGCAAATAAACGCCATCGCGCACTGCTTCAACGCCAGGAATGGCGCGTGCGCCCAGAAACGCAAGCAAGGTGTCCCAGTTGTACGGCGGTCGGTAATCGATCCGAAACGAGGTTATGCCAGGCAAGGGTTCGCTATCCGTAATGGGTAATAACGATCGGTCCGTGGACTTGCGTCGTAACGCTGTCGGCACGAGCCTATAGCGCGATTTAAACAGCGCGTTGAAGCGGCGCACGCTAGCGAAGCCGGCCGTAAACGCGACGTCTGTGACCGACATATCCGTCTCGGTGAGCAATTGTTTCGCATGCAGGAGACGTTGGGTTTGCGCGAGCTCTACGGGGGTTATGCCGAATTCCTTATGCACTGCGCGGCGCATATGACGACCGCAGACTTTGAACTCACGGGCGAGATCATCGACGCTGCGATCGTTCAGCGCGCCATCCTCAATGCGACGTAACGCGAGTCGCGCGAGTTTCGTCACGGCATCCACTTTCGCATCACCTGGAGCGAGCTCTGGACGACAGATGAGACAGGGTCTGAATCCGGCCTTTTCGGCGCCCGCGGCATGGCCATAGAATGTGCAGTTCGCGAATTTTGGCATTCGCACTGAACAAACTGGACGACAGTACACGCCAGTCGATTTCACGCCGACGAAGATACAACCGTCAAAGCGTGGATCATGGCTGGACACAATGTCGTAGAACGTACGGCGATCGTGATCGGTCTGTTGACTAAGCGCGGGGATGTTCATGGATAGGAATTCTCGCCCAATCGATTCCAGGAAACTAGCCGTTTTCGGACTTGCATGTATTGGCATCGATTTCGCCCAAAAACGAGTGACGTTCGCGTGCGCTAAAAAATGAATGCGCGTATTAACCCGTTTGCTGTGCTAAGCTGCCCGCGGCTGGACATCCACCATGGAGATCCAGCGCGACATCTTTAGTTGTTAGTTTGTCTCCTCGACACTGTGAATGAACGTTTCTTTCAAGCGTCGAGCGACCCACTTCCCCTCCCTCCAGAGAATCAATTACTGCATGCCGCACGTGCGCTGAAACGCACTCCACCGGCAAAGCTGATGGTGCTCGGGCGACGACAACCACGAAATCGTGGCGGTCCCTGAACGAGATCTACTGAGCCATAAAAAAGCACGCTTTCATTACGCAACGCTGCCATGCGCAGGCATCGTCGTGAACGCACCATATATATTTAGGAAAGAATAAATGACCTTTGAAAATCTCGGTCTATCCGAGCAATTGCTGCACGCTGTGCGTGATACTGGCTATACGAGCCCGACACCGATCCAAGTGAACGCGATCCCCGCCATTTTAGCTGGCGGCGATTTAATGGCTGCAGCGCAGACGGGCACGGGTAAAACCGCTGGCTTTACCCTCCCCCTTCTGCAACTTTTGAGCGCGAGACCGGCTGCGACCAACAACTGCGCGCGCGCGCTTGTCATCACCCCAACGCGCGAACTTGCCGCGCAAATTCAGGAAAGCGTTCGCGTTTACGGAAAATATTTGAAACTGCGCTCAGCCGTCGTGTTTGGCGGGGTGGCGGTTAGCCCACAGATGATGAAATTACGTAGCGGTGTCGAAATTCTTGTCGCAACACCGGGCCGTTTGCTCGACCTACATCAGCAAAAAGCCATTCGCTTCCACGAGATTGAAACGCTAATTCTCGACGAAGCCGACCGCATGCTCGACATGGGCTTCATTCACGATATTAAGAAAATCATGGCACTGCTGCCGCGTGAGCGACAAAATTTACTGTTCTCGGCGACTTTTTCTGACGAGATCAGACAGCTCGCGAAATCCATCACTAACAATCCTGTGGAGATCGATGTCGCGCCGCGCAATTCAACGGTCGATATCATTGCGCAAAAGATCCACCCCGTGGATAAAGACCGTAAAGCAGAGTTGCTAAGCCATCTCGTCCGGGAACAAGGCTGGTACCAAGTGCTGGTCTTCAGTCGCACGAAACACGGCGCGGACAAGCTCGTTAAACGATTGCAACGCGACGAGATCAACGCCGCAGCGATCCATGGTAACAAAAGCCAAGCACAGCGCACGAAGGCGCTCGCTGCGTTTAAGCACAATAAAATCCAGGTCCTGGTTGCGACAGATATCGCGGCACGCGGCATCGATATCGATCAGCTCTCGCACGTTGTGAATTTTGATTTACCGAACGTACCGGAAGATTACATCCATCGCATCGGACGCACGGGTCGTGCCGGCGCGAGCGGTAATGCGATCTCACTCGTGTGTGCGGATGAGTCGAAACAACTACGCGACATCGAACGACTGCTGAAGCGAAAAATTGAGCGCGAAGAAATCGTCGACTTTGAACCGAATCACAGGGTTCCTGAATCTAGCTTGGGTGCTCCCGCTCGCAAACCACAGCGTTCAAACGCCAGCCGGCCGAATAACGAATGGCGCCGCAATTCGAATGAACCGCGTACCAACAATGGGCAACGGGCGCCTGGCGGCGGACGCTCACAAGCAAGCGGCAATCGACATAGCAACGGTAATCGAGCGATCGCGCGAACCGCGAAGGCAAGTTAACGCTTAATTTCCGGTGCCTTAACGGATGGGCACGCTGTACGACACGATCAAAACGGATCGTGCAGCGCTTTCACGCTAGGCTGCTGATCGCTCAGCCGAGACTGCTATTTTCCGGTTATCGCTCTGACTTAATGTTCTCGTTGCCTGTCGGAACTCTCGGGCGAACTACAATCCGGTGCCTTCATCGACATTAAGCAACAGGTTGAGCGTTTGCACGGCTTGCCCTGACGCGCCCTTACCCAAATTATCTAACTGCGCGACCACCACAACTTGGCTGTTGGCCGCGTCGTGCAATACATGCAGGCGTAGTTCATTTGAGTCGTTTAAGGCTTCCGGATCGAGACGCCCAGTCGAGATTTCGGACGGATCGGCGACTGTCACATAAGGCTCCCCGGCATAATGTTCGCGATAGATATCCCGAATAACGTGCGGTGTGAGCGCGCCTGGCAACGCCCATAGGGGCAATGGAACACTCACGAGCATTCCTTTGTAGTATCGCCCTACGGTCGGCAAGAAGATCGGCGAATTCGCGAGACCGCTCCAACAAGTTATTTCCGGCACGTGCTTGTGCGCCAAGCTCAGGGCGTAATGATAATTAACGCTTGAGATTGCATCGGGACTATCTGCGTTCTCAAACGAATTGATCAAGGCCTTGCCACCGCCTGAATAACCCGACAGACCCGTGAGTGAGATTGGCCAATTCGCAGGTATCGCGCCGGCGGTAATTAACGGGTGCAGCATCGCTACGGCAGCAATCGCATAGCACCCAGGATTTGAAATCCGCTGTGCTTGCAGAATTTGGGGGCTTTGCTGCCCATCAGCTCGGGAAATCCATAGACCCATTGTGGTGAAACCCGGTGCGCACTTGAGGCATCGATGATCCGAGTTGTTGGGTTCGTGACGAGCCTGGTCGCGTCTCTTGCCGCATCATCTGGGAGACACAGGATGGCGATGTCGGCGGCGTTCAAGGCGGCCGCGCGCGCGCCGACGTCTTTACGTTCTGCTGAACCGATTTGAATCAGTTCAAGATCATCTCGATCGGCCAGGCGCGCAGCGATTTGCAGACCCGTCGTACCGGCTTCTCCATCGATAAATACCGTTTGCAATGTCATTACCTCGAGCTCCTCGCGGGCCGAATCTTACACAGTTCGTCACCTCGACGTAAGCAGCGCGCAGGCCCGAAAAACGCTTGCGCTGCAACTCACGTTCGCTCGACAGGAGCGTGCGCCGATCTCGCGAAGCGCATCGCCATCTGAATGCCAATTCGATTGCGTTCGATCTTCGATGAGCCCGAACCATACGGACGTCCGGACCCGAACACTTACGCACGAGTCCCCTCACTCGGACGCAAGGTTGCGGTCCGAATAAAAACCCTGCGTATTCTTAACCAGATTAGATAATCAATATAACCATTTGATTAATATTATTATTAATCAAATTATTCATGTGAATTCTAGGTGTTTATCAAGTCCTATTGATTGATTCGCAATGATCAAATTGCGACCTCGATCCGAAATTCACCCTCTAAAGTCCCGCGCGACGGCGTTTCGACCCGAAGTCGGTTGCGAAACTCGGACTTGAACACGTTGATAAGTGCTCATCAGCGAAACCCCCTGTTTGGCCAACAATACCCCAAGACAAGACTCGAAAATATGGACTAGATATAATTAATTCAATAGTTTATATTCGATAGTTAAAGTTAGAAATAGAGTTAGATATAGTGTTTAAGCCCAATCCGATTACTTCTGGGGAGTAACCATGTTCAAGCAACGTACGTTCTCGAAACGGCGCGCAGTAGGCTTCGCGTTGCTAGCACCCTTAACGATCACGCCAGCGATGGCGCCCGCCGCAACGTTGGAAAACATTCGCGCCGGTGTCGAGCAATCACGAACCCGCCTGGTATTCGACATGGACGAGTCGGTCTATTACACGATATTCGCGCTGTCGAATCCTGAGCGAATTGTGATCGACTTTCGCGACGTGGATGCGGGGCGCGTCTCTGCGATGCCTCTCGTTGCGAAGTCCGGTGCGCTTGTCGAAGGCGTGCGTTATGCGACCCGCGGCGATGGCGACCTTAGGGTGGTACTCGATTTAGCTCGTCAGGCATCAACAGATACGATTCAACTCGATCCGGACGGCAACTCCGGTCATAGAGTGGTTGTGGATCTATTCGATGCCGGATCGGATCCAGAAATTTCCTCGGGCGCGCTGGCGGATCAGCCCGTACAACAGCCTCAAACGACTTCTCCGATCAGGGATTCAGATCCGTCTGAGCGACAACTCGCTCAAGCAGACGATGCGCCAGCCGTCCTCAGTTCGGTGGTTCCGGCGGCTGGTGACGGCGGCGGTAGTTTCTCGTTTAGCAACGTGAAAGCGAAAATCGATGGCACGATGGCGACGTTTGATCCGATCGGTAAGCATGTCCGCCAACCAATCGAGCGGGCCGTGCCGAATTTGCAATTTCGCGGATTTATTCGCCAATTCTCGGATTTTCTCGTCGACCGGCACGGCACCGTCGGTTTCCAACAACAAGACTACCGATTTCTACAACTGCAGAACCTGGCTGAGTTAGAGACGAGCTACCACGTGGCCACCGGTCTCGACGTGAAGGGCATTGCCCACATGATGTACGACGGTGCCTACGATTGGCAGGATTCGACCGGGCTATTTGCTGACAAAAATGACCGAACCGCTGAGATTTACAACACGGGTGAGCGCGTCCTGCGCGAACTGTATGTGAGTTATCGCCGTCCGGCTTTCGACTTGAAGCTCGGTAAGCAACAGGTTGCGTGGGGCAAGATGGATGGCCAGTTCATCGATATCGTCAATGGCATGGACCGCCGCGAATCGGTTCAGTTAGAAGCCGAAGACTATGAATTCCGCCGCTTGCCAACCTGGATGGCGAACTCGACGTTCCATTTCGGCGAAAGCACGGTTCAGTTGCTTTATATCTTTGATTTCGAGGAAGACCGCCAAGCCCTACCTGGATCACCGTGGTTCTCGCCGAATATTCCAACGACGACCAACAACGTCCTTTTGCGGACAAAACGTCCGAGCGCAGAGAATTTCAGCGATCACGAATACGGCATCAGAGTCGATCGCGCAGCCGGCGCACTCACGTATGGATTCATCTATATGTACGCCTGGGACAAAAACCCGGTCGATCAAGTGCTTGGCACCCAGCTCGTCAACGGCGAGCGCGTACTCACCTTGCAAGGGGAACACGAACGCTTGCATCATGTTGGCGCGACGGCTGACTATGCGACTACTTTTCAAAACGTTCCGTGGGTTGGCAGCTTACCGACTGTGTTCAGGGTCGAAGCCTTATATACGAATGGCGTTCGCTTCGCGGATTTTGAAAAACAGGCACAAGCCTTGGCGGGCTCTACAACCGACGGCACCTCGAAAAGAGACACATTTCGCGCCGCCTTTGCCACTGAATTTGGCTTACCTGGACGAACCACGGCGATCTTGCAAGCATCGTGGTACCAGACGATCAATCACAAAGAGGAGCTTGGCCCAGGGTTCGGTGGCGGTTTTGGTAACGAGTGGAGCTTCATACCGGTCGTTTTCTTATCTCGGCCGTTTGCGTTCAGCCGGGATCGGCTCAGCATGGAGGCAACGCTGTTTCCGTTGCTCAATGGCTCAGATACTGGGTGGGGAGGCATTAAGAGCAAACTCCGGCTAAGCTACAAGGTATCGCAGTTCGTTAAGGCTAATGTCCTCTACACGAGCTATGACACAGGCGATAGCAACGACCTCTACGGTCAATACAATAAGTGGGATAACTTTGGCTGGGAGCTAAGCTATGAATTTTAAGGCAGCCAAACAGCAAGCGCGGCCGCGTTTGTTGAAAACCGTTGCGACGCTCGCGTTATTAAGCAGTTTCCTGACAGCCAATGCCCAGGAATCGCAGTGGCGCACACTGGACAATATCTCGAGTGAAGATCGCGCGATGTTTGACCCCGCGACGGCCACTGCACGAGATAGTGCGATTCCCTATGTCCCGGCAGAGCGCTATCCGTTCGAGGCACCGTATACCGCTGAAGAAATGGGCTATCGCGCCACCGAATTTGTTCACGTATCGCGCTGGTCAAATATGCTCGTCGATGCGTTCGGCGTCGTGACAAGTTCTGGCTACATCAATCAAGGCGCCACAGTCTTCATGGTCACAACGCATGGGCGCAAGGGCCTCGGCGGATACATATACGATACGAAACCTGGCGAGATCTACAACCATTGGATGAACTACGATACCTTTCCGCCTGATGCGGAAGGCGTTATGCAGTTTTGGACGCCATTTCGTACTGACAAAGAATTTCGTAAAAAAATGGATTTCTTCGTCTACTCGCCACAACTCCGCCGCGTGCGCCGCCAACCAGAACCGCGACGTGATCAGCGTTTCCCGGACAATTCACAAACCTTCGATGATGTCCTTGGTCGCGATCCGTGGGAACTCGATTGGCAGGTGCTCGGAACTGACGTATTGCACGAGACGCAACGATTCCCAAATACCCGCCCCACTATTACGTTGAATGTTGCTGGCCAAGGGTTTGTCGAACGGGAAACGAGTAGCCTGAAGATGATGGGGGATACTTTTGAGCACTACCTTGACGGTGGGAGCGTCGCGTGTTGGGTAATAAAAGGCACCATGAAGCCTGACTGGCTACCGGGCTACAACGAAAAATATCTGATCATGTGGATCGAGAAGAACACGTTTTTTCCGCTGCGCATTGAAAAATACGGCACGGACGATCGCCTGATGATGGTCGAAGAGCGCTTGGCGCAGCACCAGATCCCGAGCATGGGCGTATTTGGTTACACCTCATTTAATTCAGTGTATTGGAACGTCGACCACGATTTGCTGAGTTATAGTTTTCACGACGCACACAACGTCCGCGAGTGGACACCTGAAGAAGAAAAAATGATCTTCACCGCGGAATTCATGCGCCGCGACTGGCTCGTCGAGCCACTCAAAACGCAAACCCGAATTGAGTCGCCGGATCAATTCTTTTTGCGCCCGCATTTGTATCTCGAAAGATTTCCGAACGAACGTAAGATCACGTTATCTCCGGAAATCGCCGCCCGTTATGCAGCCCAAGAAGCAGCTGGGAAGCTCGTGTTTCAGACGCAGTGATCCTGCGGTTCAATTTTCCGTGAGGCGCGCGCTCAAGATCTTGGCAACGGTGATCCTGGCGAGCGCGCACACTGGTTGCGGATCGCCGGACCCAGCGTTCATCGAAGGCCGCCCGCCCGGGCCTTATCGCATGACTTTCGAAACGCAACCGAGTAAGCCCGTAGCCAAACAAGAAACACTGCTAACCGAAAGATTGACCTTGCAGAGCACGGGTGCCCCAGTGCAGGACTTACAAGTCTTGCATGAAAGAGTGATCCACAACTTTATTGTCAATTTAGATTTCTCGAGTTTCGCGCACATCCATCACGAAGACTTCGCCGCGATCAATGAAGCGGATCTTGACGACGCCACATTTCATTTTCCATATTATTTCCCTCGTGCTGGCCATTATCGGATTGTGAGTGAGTTTACCCATCGGAATCGGAGCTGGACTAAGCACTTCGATGTCGAGGTGGGTGATCCGCCAGACGAACCGACGGTCGCGATCGATCTCGTCCGGGAACTAACTCGCGGCGAATATCACGCGTCATTGTCTGTCTCGCCCGTGATTCCAGTGGCGGGGTTCGAGACTGAATTAGTCCTGGAGTTGGCACGAAACGATAAACCCGTCACTGATCTGGAACTTATCTTAGGGTCCGAAGCGCATGTTGCCTTGTGGCGTACGGATGGTCAGCAATTCGGCCACACGCATAGCTATACGCCGCATATGGCGGCAATGATGGCGAGAATGCACGACCGCACGCTAGACCCCCAAGCGCGTGCGAAAGCGATGACCGACATGATGATTGAGATGTCGAACATGCCGGCAGAACTCGTCTTCAAAGGACCGTATATTCCGTTGCGCTACGTCTTCGCGGAACCTGGAACGTATGCTGTTTTTATCCAATGTGCACCGGGTGGTGCGGCTGAAGTGTTCAACTTTATGCTCGACGTTGCCGCCTATCGTGACGGCATGAGTACCGATATTGAGCCTTGGGGCTCGCCGAACGCCCATCATGATCAAGCCCATCAATGAACCGCACAATTCTATTGCTACTTCTCCTTGTGAACAGTCCCGCAACGTTCGCCGGACACGGCTTTATGAATTCGTTTGAGGATGTCAAATGGTTGCCTGATCCCGGCACGACACCTGATGAGTTCGGGTATCAACTCGACTTATGGCAAGAACAAGCGCGGCTTGCGATCGCCTCAGATCCGCAAGCACGCTATACCTTGGCACTCGAATTATCCCGCGAGAAACTCGCCGAGATCGAGGCGATGGTGATTAAGCAAAACACAAGTGCCGCGAAAACGGCCGTCGATGCCTATACCGAATACCTCGACATTGCCGAGCGCGCACTCGAATCGCACAGTGAGGCAACACGCCCGACGTTAAATCTAGAATTTGCGAAGACCCTGCTCGAGCAGCAGTACGTTTTGTCAGTGAACTATCTCGATCTTCCGCGAGACGCAAGAGTGCTCATACTCGATACAATGCGCATCGCTGGGTCTCATTACGATAACGTCGTGAAACTTTTTGACCGCAAAGTAAAAGAGTCGCTGTTCTTTAAAGAAGAAGAAGTCCGTTGGTCGACGGAACTGGCCGAGCAAGCAGATATTCAAGGGCTTTAAAATCTCGTTCGTGTTCTCGGCCTCGCAAGTAAAATTTGCTTGTAGTTGCCCGCTAAGATCAGCTTAGTCCCGGCACAAACCAGGGAGTGAAATTGTTATGAAATTAGGGCTCATTTTTACGGGTGGCGACACCACGGTTCGAGAATTGACGACCATCGCCGCACAGGCCGAGCGTAACGGGTTTGCTTCTTTGTGCATGGCCGAAGCGTGGCGCAGTGCCTGGGTGCCACTCACCGCACTGGCAAGCGCGACCTCGACCATCCAGCTCGGACCTTATGTGCTAAACGCCTACGGGCATAGCCCGCTATTCACCGGCATGTCGGCCGTTGATTTTAACGGGTTTACCGGCGGACGATTGATGCTCGGAGTCGGCGGCGGAAATCGAATAATCAACGAACAATGGCAAGGCATCGCACACGCGCGAGTGCTGACGAAAATGCGCGAGTACGTCACGCTGTTGAAAATAATTGCGCGTACCCGACTCGGCGAGACCTTGATTTATAAGGGTCAAGTTCATCAGATGGAATGGTCGCCGGCCGTCGATCCCGGCGATACGCCCTACCCCGTATACCTCGCTGCCGTGTTCCCAAATATGCTTAAGGTTGCCGCACAAGTTGCGGATGGCATTGGCGCTGGCGCAACACTGTCTGCCAACTATTTACGCGACGTGTTGAAACCGCAAGCAGCCGACGCCGCGTCCGCGGCCGGTCGAGATCCCGCATCGTTAAAATGGACCGCTGTCGGGATCATCGCGGCCGATGCGGATCGCGAACGGGCGCGCCGCGCTGCACGTGAGGCAATTTGTCACCTCTATGCCCCGCTGCCCCATCCTTACTACGAGTACACCATGCGCGAACAAGGATTCAGTGCCGCAGCCGACGCGCTATTGAAGCTAATGCCGGCCGGAAAACTCGAAGCCGCGGTTGATGCCATTCCAGACGAATGTGTTGATCAACTCGTGATTGCCGGTACTGTGGCTGATTGCCGCGCACGTCTCGCGAGCTACGAGGATGTGCTGGACGACATGCTTTTTTTAAACGCGATGCCTGCGACGGATGGCGATATCGTTAAAGCCTATCAGCCGTTAATGGAAATTGCTCGGAAATGAGTCGCGGCAGCCTACAATTAAGTGCGCAGATAGAATTACTAAGGCGCGCCACTTTCGCCGAGCGGAGTTGATGCGGTCTTTTATGAAATATAGCGACGATTCATGAGTGACTAAGTTGTAGTGAATCGTGATGTCCGTGAGGTTCGAAAACTCGAGACAGATCTCAATCCGATCGCTCAATTTTATCTGCTCGGCATTCGAGATATGTTCTCCATTCAGCTTGAAATCCTTGCCAATATCGCGAATTCGATAATGCGTATCACTCTCACTGGTCGGCGTCCGCGCACGCTTCTGATTTGATTCGCGCAGCATCCAAGCGGCTTCATTTGTATTCGGAAATATCTCAACCCATTGTGTTTGGTCAATCTCAAGATAAATAAACGCTGCTTGTCCATGGCACTCGCCGAATAGCCATTTTTCATGCGCGAGCAACGCGCTGACGCAATGTGTTTTCAGATCGCTAATTGCCTTTAACTGCGCTGCCATCGTCGTCTCCTGAGCAATTTCTCATCGGCAATAATCTCACAGCAACGTCGTTTGCAATAGATCCGAGCAGTTCTTGACAGCGCCTTTGATCGACGTCGAGAATCGAGGCCCACTTCGGAGTTGTAGCGATGAAAGTAGATTCAATGATTACCTGGGATTTGGACCGAGTCGGACCCGAGGCTCGGGCGCTGGAAGCGCTCGGCTACGCCGGACTGAAGTCGATTGAGACTGCACACGATCCTTTCCTTCCGCTCATGGTTGCGTCGCAAACGACCTCACAGGTCGATCTCATCACGGGCATCGCAGTCGCATTTGCGCGCTCGCCGATGACTTTGGCAAACATAGGGCATGACCTTAACGCCGCATCAAAAGGGCGGCTTATTTTGGGCTTAGGATCGCAAATTCGCCCGCACATCGTGAAACGATTTTCGATGCCGTGGTCGGCGCCGGCGGCACGAATGCGTGAATTTATTCTTGCGATGCACGCAATTTGGGATACGTGGTACGACAATAAACCGTTAGAGTTTATCGGCAAGTTTTATACGCATACGTTAATGACGCCGTTTTTCACGCCGACGAACACGCACTACGGACGGCCGAAGATTTATCTTGCGGCCGTGGGCCCACACATGACAGAAGTTGCAGGTGAAGTCGCAGACGGCCTACTCGTGCATGGGTTCACAACTGAAGCCTACCTGCGCAACGTTACCTTACCGGCGCTTGAGCGGGGCTTCGCCAAAGCGGGCAAAAAGCGCGCGGATTTTGAGATTTCGTATCCGGTTTTTTCGATCAAAGGGCGCGATGAGCGTGAACTCGCGACAGCAGCAAAAAAAATGCGCGAGCAAGTGGCGTTTTACGGATCCACTCCGGCCTATAAACCCGTATTGGAATCTATTGGTGCGGGAGAAATCCAAGCTGAACTCAATGCCATGTCAAAACAAGGCCGATGGGCGGCAATGGGTGATGTCATTAGCGATGAGGTGCTCGATAAATTCGCCGTCTCCGGTGGGCCGGTCGAGTTGGCTACGCAGATTAAATTACGCTATGGCGATATCATCGACCGCACATCTGCGTCATACACCGAACTCAATGAATCGGAAGGCGCTGAATTTATCACCACGCTCAAACAGCCAAGCTAAATTAGCCCGCGAAGTCGTAGTAACATCGAGCATCGTGCTATTGGAAGCAAATTAACGGGAGAGTATCACTGTGGATTTAGGATTAAGCGGAAAAAGCGCCATCATCACCGGTGGGACACGGGGCATCGGACGCGCGATTGCGGAATGTCTCGTTCGAGAAGGCTGTTCAATTTCGATATGCGCGCGCAACGGCGAAGAAGTCACCAGCGCTGTCACTGCAATGCAGGCGCTAGCCCCGAACGGTACACAAGTTACCGGGTCGATCGCCGACGTCGCAGATACTGACGGGCTGTCAGCGTGGATCAACACGGCGGCGAAAAACTTTGGCGGTCTTGATATAGCGATTGCGAATGTGAGCGCGCTCAGTGGCGCTCCAGGTGAAGCAAGCTGGCGCACGGCCATGGAGATCGACATGCTCGGTACGGTTCGCACCGTCGAAGCCGCGTTGCCGCATCTCGAAAAGTCGGATGCAGCGGCGATCGTTGCGGTTTCTTCGACTGCCGCACTTGAAGCGTTCGGCGGACCGCGCCCTTACAATGCGATTAAGGCCGCAGTTATCAATTACATGTCAAATTTAGCCACGATGCTCGCGCCGAAGCAGATCCGAGTCAATACGGTGTCTCCAGGAACGATTTATTTTGACGACGGCGTGTGGGGCGACAGAAAACGTGAGCAGCCAGAAATTTACAAGGCGGCGCTCGCCAATAATCCGCTCGGACGCATGGGCACACCGGCCGAAGTTGCAAACGCGGTAACGTTTGTGGCGAGCCCGGCAGCAAGCTTCATCACGGGCTCTAACTTTGTCATCGATGGTGGATTCACGCGTAGAGTTCAGTATTAGTCTTAACAGGCGCTTAAAAATTGTTCTTACTCAGCTGCTCGTCAATATAGTCCGCTTGTCGGATGGCCAGGGTAACGATGGTTAAGGTTGGGTTTTCACTCGCACTGGTTGTGAATTGGCTACCGTCCGAGACAAACAAATTATTGATGTCGTGACTTTGGCCCCACTTATTCACCACCCCATCTTTCGGTAACGCACTCATGCGGTTCGTGCCGAGATTATGCGTCGACGGGTAAGGAGGCGTTTCCATTACTTTTGTCGCACCAACGGCTTGATGCACTTTAGAACCCACGTCGAATGCGTGTCGACGCATGGCCAGATCATTCGCGTGATCATCGTAGTGCACGTTCGGGATCGGCATACCGTATTGATCTTTTTCGCTTGCGTGCAGCGTCACTGCGTTGGTTTCTTGGGGCATGTCCTCGCCAACGATCCACATTCCGGCGAGTCGTTCATAGGCATCCATAAACTCGGTGAACTCTCGACCCCAAGCACCCGGCAGTAAAAACGCAGCAAGAAAAGGAATGCCGAGCGATACCGTTTCTAATTCGTAGCCACCCGCAAATCCGCGCTTCGCATCGTGACCTGATTCGTCCGAAATAATTCCGGCCATGGTCGTTCCTCGATACATGTGCACGGGATTGTCGAAAATGCTGTAGACCGAACCGGTCAAATGCCGCATGTAGTTTCTACCGACTTGGCCCGAGGAATTCGCTAACCCGTCAGGGAACAGGCTCGATGCGGAATTAAGCAAAATACGCGGGCTTTCGATTGAGTTACCGGCGACACACACGATTTTCGCAAGTTGTCGATGATGATTGCCATCTTTATCCGCGTAGACAACACCGGTCACCTTACCTGCCGGATCATGTTCGACGTTTAATACGTGAGAGAGCGGGCGAATTTCGTAATTGCCCGTTTTTTCGGCCTTAGGGATCTCGGTATATAAGGTCGACCACTTCGCGCCCATCCGACAACCCTGAAAGCAAAAGCCTAATTGTTGGCAAGAAGCGCGGCCGTCGCGCGGCTCAGAATTAATCGCCATCCGACCTGAGTGAACGTGTTTATAACCAAGCTTTTTTGCACCGGCTTCCATGACTCGAAAATTATTGTTGCCTGGCAATCCGGGAATGCCGTTCGTGCGCGTCACCCCCATTTTGTCTTCCGCCTTGGCGTAGTAGGGTTCCAACTCTTCCAATGTGACCGGCCAGTCTAGAAGATTCGCGCCATCGATTTTTCCGTAGTGCGATAGCGCGCGAAATTCATGATCCTGGATACGTAAACTCGCGCCAGCCCAGTGGACCGTGGTGCCGCCAACCGTCTTACAAATCCAGGCAGGCAGGCCAGGGAAATCCTTCGCCACGCGCCAATCCCCTGATGTCGTGCGTTTATCCAACCAGGATATTTTGTCGAACATTGGCCATTCTTCATTGGCGAAGTCCTTCGTGTAATCAAGCCGCGCGCCCGCTTCCAAGCAAACGACTTTATGGCCTTTCTGCGCAAGCTCGTTGCCTAGCGTTCCGCCACCCGCGCCGGAACCGATGATCACGATCACTGAACTATCGTTTAAGTCGAATTTGTTTATACTCATCTGTCATTCCCTAGCTAGGATTTTTATTCGCAACTTCGGCCGTACTTGCTCCGCACGCTAATGGCTAAACGGCAATGAAGGACGCCGTCGCATACATGATCCCTGCACCCGCACAATATCCTGCCACAGATGCGGCGCTAAAGCGCGGTTTTGCATGACTCCCCTCGGCACGCGCGACTGCAAAGCGGTCAATTTCCACGATAACCTGAGCGATGGCGCCCGCGCCGATCCCGAAATACGCCGCGACCCAGTGCGGAGAAAACGAAAACGCCCCTAGCCAGATCCCCGGAATTATTGGTAAGCCCGCGACTAACGCCAAACCAACCAAGAACCCTAGGCCAATATTGTCTTTCGTTAACGGAGAGACTAGACCGAAACCTTCGCTGATATTATGCAATGCAAATCCGATCACAAGATACGCACCTAAAGATATTTTGTTCACCGCAAACGCACCGCCGATAGCCAATCCTTCGCCGAAATTATGCAAGCCGATCCCAAGCGCGATTAAGGCAGCAATCCGCACACTCGTAGTGCGCTGCTCGGGCCGTCGATTCAGCGCTAGCAGCACGGCCGCGGTGAGGACCATGGGAATAATGACGAGTAACGGGCCACCGAATATTGGACTTGCTTCGGCCGATAATTCAAAACCTTCCACTGCCATGTCGATCAATAAATAACTCAGCAGCCCGATTGTGAGCGCGGTTAAGAATTCGCGCCCGCTTGCGCCAAGCGTTTTTAACCAAGGAAAAAACAGCATGCCAAGTGAGATTGGGAGCAGTCCAACGCATAAACCCAGCGCGAAATATTCAACCAACAACGAGCGGGTCGGGCGTGGGCTTGGTAGCGCAACGTCTACCGTGTATGCAAACGTTTCACCATGCCTGCTTATGAATTTTATGTGATGAGTATCGGATTCTATCCACGGGAACTCGATGGATATCGTTGCAGATTTCGCCTGAGCAATTGGGCCTGGCGGCTGTTGGGTAAACATCCAATAGCCGCCATCAACCATGACCTGAGCAATAAGCGCTGGTTCGCGGCTCTGCCCGCGAAGTTTCGCGACGAACCCGCGATCCGTGACTTGAACCCTCTCGACCGTGAGGTCGGCGGCTATCGGGTAGTTCGAAGATGTTGCAAAAAGCGCGTTGAGAAGCCAGGGGGCCGAGCCAATGAGACCAACCGCGAATACGCACAGGCTCCCAAACGCCAATAGTTTGCTGGAACGCATTTCAAATATGCCCGCGTAGATTCTTATCTGATATCTTCATCCGAGGTCAGGTGTCACTCGCTGCGTAATGCCTGTCGTCATACAAGCGTGCTATGCCACGTCAAAAAAGCCTGACCAACCTTGTTCCGCAAACTCGGTTTGATGCGCATGGAACATGTACATTCCCGGCTCGTGATCCGCAAACGAAAACTCCAAGATCCCGCGTTGCCCTTGGCACTGCATGACGGTGTCGATGGTCTGCGACGTTGGGGTCAAGGTCGTACCATGATCATAGTATTGGAAGAAATTGGCATGTAAGTGAAATGAATTGATCGGGTCGAATTCTGTCAGGTTGATCAAGTAAACGCGGATTGGGCGGTGGCGATCTATTTTGATCGGCCGCTTCGCAAACGCGTGGGCAATTGAGTTAACCGCATAGATTTCGTTTTCCTGGTCAAAATTCACGTCGAAGCCATTCATCACCATCAGCAATTCTTGCCATTGCGCGTTCTCCTCTGAACCCAATAGTCGCGACCGGGCAACGAGGTCGAATTCCGGGTGTCGCGCCGGATCCGGATCGATTATGAATGCGCCGTATAAACCTTTATGGACGTGACCCTGCAGCGGCATCGAATGACAATGATAAAGGTGACAACCGAATGGCCGGGCTTCGAACTCATAGGTAAAACTTTCGCCCGGTCGCACTTCACCAACCCCTGGCATTCCGTCCATGCGCGCCGGATGGATGCCATGAAAATGGATGTTGTGCGGATGGGTACCAACGTTCGTAAACTCGACCCGTACGATATCGCCTTCAGTGACACGTAAGGTCGGACCAGGTACACGACCATTGTAGGTCCAGGCTGGGAAAATGAGGTCGGGTGCAATTTCGATATCGTGGTTAAGCGCCGATATTGTAAACGTGCGCACCGGACGCCCCGTCGAATCAGCGGTTAAGACGCCAGCATCCCAATCCGTGAGCATCGCATACGGATCGAATCCGTTGCGCGTGTTGTCGACGTTGCCAACCGTGCCCATGTTGCCGTGATGCGCATTGTTAGCCAGGATGGACGGGCTGGTACCCGCAACCAAGGCGGTCCCGAAAAGTGCGCGACGCGAGAGGGATGTTTTGATCCATTCGAACATTAGGACTATCCGTTAGTCGATTCTTTTTAAGATACTCCTAGGAGCCTGCGAAGTCTTAATAACCATAGCTCAAACGAGCCTCCCGAAGCGAATTACCGTGCGCAAGGGATCCCGTTTTCAGCTAGCTCATTCCGTATTGTTCCGCACCGCCTCCACGAGCCGGTCCCGCAGTCGGATCGACGTTGTCTGGAATATCGGCAATTAGCGATTCGGCCGTCAAAATTAAAGTGGCAACTGACAATGCGTTTTCCAACGCCGTATAAGTTACTTTTACCGGGTCCATTATTCGGGCTTCAAGCATATTCACGAACCCACCCGTGCGCGCGTTGTAACCGATACCTTCCTCCGCCGCAATGACATTGTCGATCACCATTTGCGGATCGACGCCACTATTTTGTGCGATACACGCCAGCGGTTTCGTTAAGCATCGCTTAACAACCAAGGCCCCTTCTTTGCGGCCGCCGGATAGTTCGGCGATGAGTTTGTCGACCGCGGGAATGGAACTGATTAGCGCGCAACCGCCGCCGGGCACAACGCCTTCTTCAATCGCCGCGCGCGTCGCGTTTAGCGAATCTTCAATCAATTGGACCCTGCGTTTCTGTTCGACCGGCGTAGAACCGCCGGCATGAATAACCGCGACGCCGCCAGACATCTTGGCTAATCGAATATTAAACTTGTCTTCTTCGATGGGGACCTCATTCAGTTCGAGCTGTCGGTGTATTTGATCGACACGACCTTTGATGCTCTGCGGATCCCCACCGCCGCCAGACAGTACGGTTGAATCAGCAGAAATAATGATCTGCTTCGTCGTACCTAAGTCGCTCACTGTCGCGTCATGAAATTGCATCCCCAACGCTTTTGCAAACACGCGTCCGCCGGTGGCGATCGCGATGTCTTCCATCATCGCCTGGCGCCATTTGCCATATTCGGGGGCATGTACCGCGACGATTGCAGGTCCTGCGTCCTTCGCCAGCATTGCGGCGACGGCCTCGGCAGAATAGTCGTCGGCGATAACCAACATCGGCTTTTCTGCCTCATTGGCTAGCGCGCGCAATACCGCAACATCTTTGGCGTTCAATATGCCGTGGTCGGTAAGTAAGATAACGGCATCTTCTAATCTTATCTGCATCGATTCGACGTGGTTCACCATGTGATGCGAAACATAGCCGCGTTCATATGACGCACCCTCGACGACATCCACTGTGGACGCCACCGTCAGGCCGATGTCCGCTGTAACAATTCCGGTAGGTCCAACTTTTTCGAGTGCTTCGGCGACGAGTCTGCCCGTGAGTTCATCATTAGCCGCGATAATTGCCACAGCCGTCGCAGCACCTTCGATTTCATTGATCGGGGTTGCTGAATTTTTAAGGTTTTCGATCACCACTGCCACGGCCTCGGCCATCCCATCGACCAGATCGAGCGCCGCGACATTTCCCTCAAGTGATTTAAACCCTTCCTGAATCATCGCATTCGCGAGCACGGTGGCCGTGGTCGTGCCGTCTCCGGCTATTTCATTGGTCCGTTTGGAAACTTCGCGAACAACCTGCGCGCCCATATTTTCGAAACGATCGGGCAGTTCGATCTCTGCGGCGATGCTCACGCCGTCGCGCGAAACGATGGGTGTGCCTATCGGTACGTCGATAATCGCGTTGCCACCCTTCGGCCCTAATGTGGACTGTACGGCTTTTGTTAGCAGGTTTGCGCCGCGGCCCAATGCCACACGAGCTTCCTTGCCGAAAATCATCATTTTGGCCATACCATACTTCCTCTGTCGCTCGCTCAGGCGAGCTTCAACTGCGTTAAATTAAGATTGAAAATAAGTTCGTGCGACCTTACTCAAGCAAATGCGCAGTCGATGTAATTTGCTCAGGATCGCGCGGTGATAAAGCGCTGTTCTATTCGGAGTCCCTATTGCTTAGTTTTGCAACAGCCAGGAGTCGCGAAGGGTAAGGCGTGACCCGAAACGCATGGGATTTTCCAACCCCTCGGTCGCGAACGGGTCTTTATCATTATCGTGCGTAGGTGTTTTGCGCATCGACCCTTAGCAGCGAATTGCTCTCTTTGGCGCGTCGCTTCCCGCCATCGGCGCCTTCGAGCGTCTAAGCGTCTACCATTTACTCTTCGTATTGCAGCGCCTCATCTTGATCACCAAAAACAATGACCTTGTTTTCGTCAATCATCACCATTCGTCCGTAGTGCGTGGACATAACAACCTCGAAATCGTAGGCCGTAAATTCCCGGCCAATGGCCTCACTTATTTCTATCATGTCGAAAATCATTTTCCCTTCGGTATCGAGACGGATCATTGCGGGGTAATGCAGCACTTCAATTCCGGGCTTTTCTTCCATGACTTCGGCGATAACTCTCGCATCTGCGCTGTCATTCATGGTTACGCCGCATCGATGCGATATCGTGTCTTGGCGGTCGAGATCTTTAAATGTTTGTGTACTCATAGCGCTGTCCCCGTGGGCAAACTTACATCGATTTCCGCCAAGATCTCACTAAATTTTGTTTTCGCATCTGCAAGTGCTGAGCCGAAATCTGCGCCACGGGCCCCAGTCGTCATCCACACGGGTTTCAATTGAGCTGTCGCGTCCAGACACAGTGGTAAATATTTAGCTAACCAACCCGTCATAATTTTCTTGTTGGCCGCGCCGCTCGCTGCATCGCCATTAACCATCGCGAGCAATGTCAGGGTGTTAGCGAGATTACGTCGATAATCGTCGCTTGCCGCTGATACTACCGCTGGGGTGACGAAGTCATTGAAGCTCGGTCCTGCGCGCATAATGAATCCGCTGCGAAACACCTCACCCACTAAGGCCTCAAAAACGACATTGACAGCGAAATATATTTCCATGTGATCACTAGCCGCGAGAATTGCTTCGATGGCCTTGCGCGTTGCCTGCCAGTGCGAATCTTCCATCCACGCTTTTTTACCTGCGTCCCCATCGATCGTAATGTCCAAGCCGATGTCGCCGAGATAAAGCGTAATGTCTTGCGATAAGCGCAATTTGTACGACGCGTTAGTTAATATTGTGTTGTTCACCATCTGCGTCAGACCATCGCGCTGCGCCTTCATTAACGCAACGCCGAGGCCAAATTCCGCATGTTTAAGTGCACCAAAATGATCTTGGAGGACGTTCACCCACGGTTTCGCAAAACGCCCTGGGGCGCCATCGCTACGCGCATTATCGACGACCATCTTAATCGTGTTTTCTATATGACTTTGACGTTGGTAATGGGTGCGCGACCATTCTTGGTCAGGTGCTCTGAAAACATGCCAATCTGCACATTTTATGACCGTCATATATTCGCCGTAAGTCGGCTGGCCGTCGGCAAACGCCATGATCCAGCCCTGCAACAGGTGGCGTGACGGATCAGGTTGTACGTCGACTGTCACATCTTCATACAAGGTCGCGCGACGCCCTGCTGGTTCAAAATAATTGTACTTGCGGCTATCGGATCCTGCGAAGGTCGAACTCCCGGCAGCACCGGAATAGGCTTTCTGTGTCATGGCTTCCTCACCTTAGTTCTCAGACACCGGAATTTTTTCGGCGCCTGCGATTGGTTACCGGTTACTTGCTTGTCGCCGGGGTAAATTTGTCTAAATGGATATTATCTGCGTCGACGCCGATTTGTTGGAAAACACCGAGTACGGCATCGACCATCGGCGGTGGCCCACACGCGTAGGCATCCAAGCTCGTGTTTCGTCCACTACCCGAGTAAGCGCTCGCGACGTTGTCATGGACGAAGCCGGTTGCGCCACTCCATTGTTCTTTATTCACTTCGTCCGAAAGCGCCGGAATGAATTCAAAGTCACTGAGCTTCGCGCCGATCGCTGCAATTTCGTCGAGGTAAAACAAATCCTCTTGCGTGCGTGCGCCATAGAAAAACCGCACGGGTTTACCCGGGTCCGTTTCCGCGATGTCATTCAAGATCGACCACAACGGCGCCATGCCTGAACCGCCGCCTACTAGCAAGGTTGGGCCTTCATGCTTAGCGTTTCTGAAGCTTGTTCCAAACGGACCTTCAATTTCGATTGGGTCGCCAATATTTACGCCGCTGGCCAGTAATTCGGAGAATGCGCCATCAGGGTAGATTTTGATAATGAAAGACAATTTATTTTGCTCGCTCGGCGAATTCGCCATCGAGTAGGAGCGGGTTACGCCAGTTCCGGGCAAGGTGATATCCGCATACTGCCCGGCACGAAACTCCATTGGCGAATCGAGCAGGATATCAAAGCGTCTAATGTCGTGCGTTAGTGGCTCGATTGCACAAACGACACCGGTAAATTTCTTTGCCGGGATCCAATTTGACAACAACTCTTCGTCGTAATTGAGTAGCTCAATTTCAAGATCGCTATAGGCGAATAAGCGGCACAGCAAAACCTTGCCTTCCGCTTGCTCGGGCTCGGAAAGTGCAAACGTAGAAAAATCTTCGTGTTCCGCATCGCCGTCCAATAGGACGGATTTGCACGCTGAGCATTGGCCTTCTTTACAGCCGTGCATCAACGTTATGCCCTGCCTAAATGCAGCCTGGAGGACGGTTTCGCCCTCTTCTACGTCCATGTCTACACCGATCGGTTCGAGGCGTACAGTGTGTGTCATATCTTAAAATTTAGCCCGTAATCGGTAGACGCTGCCAATAGTTGCCCAAGTGCGGGCTGTCCGATCAAGCGGATCGGCACCCGTGGATGCCGACCGCTCAGTCCTTAAGTTTGGATAGCCCTTAAAGTGGCTTGCAGGTAAAACCTGCCTGATATTGCGCAATATGTTTTTCGCGATCAGCTTGTGACATCGCACGTAAGTCCAATAACGGGCTACGCACTTCTAAGCCTTTAAAGTGGTCCAAGGTCCACATTTTGCTGCTATCCATATGCAAATGCGGTTGCTGAATCACGGTGTGGCCATCCGATCTCACGAAGCCCAGATCTTTGACGACATCTGCAAGATCCCAGCCGTGGTAACACTCTTCCCATTGTCGCCGTCCACTGAAGCGACCCATCGCAGGGGTTGGTCGACCATTGTATTCGGGCGCGAACGCAACCTTGTGCGTCCAGCGACATAATTCCGAACAGTAGGTATAGAGCTCGCCATCGACTTCATCGACACAGAATTCTTCACGAATGAGTGCAGGAACGTTGCAGCTCCAACAACGGTGCGGATAGACATAGCCCGAATCCAGGTACATCAACGGCGGTTGATTTGGCAGGCTCGCTTTACCGTAGTTCTCCCAATACGTTCCGAACTCGTTATACCAACCTGGGTATTTCGACTCGAACCATTCGAAGTCTTCATCGACCATGCCGTCGATGCGCCAAAAAGCGACGGGCCAACCGAATGAAAAGAACTGCGCCACTTTGTGAACGTAGTTGCTTTTCACGATCCGATCCCAAGCCGCCTCGACATCTTCGTGATGAACCTTAACGCCATATTTTTCTAACGGCAGGAGATAGGTCCGGTAGTAATCGTCGAACACCCAGCGGTGCCAGAGTTCGGCGTACGATTCTTTATTCTTATCGCGATCTTTCGTCCCGTACTCGATGATCGTGCCGATTGCAGCGTCGACGATCGCGTGGTTCTGCCAGAAGGCGTAACGCAAGTCGCGCTCGAGTAAATCGAGATTTTCCGGTTCTTTGACAATCGACATCAAAAATGAGTGACCATTGCCAATGTGACGCGACTCGTCCGATTGCACCGACAGGAAAATCGTCGGTAACGCATAATCGCCATTGCGCGCGGCTTCCGATGGCATCGCGACAAACAAGGTGTTGGTAAATGCGGTTTCAGCGACCACTTGCAGATAGATGTTCGTCGAGGTGACAGCGTCACCCGTGATGAAGCCTTCGCCAAACTGACGTCCAATCGTCGTCGCGTAACATTTGCCGAATGCAGCTTCCGTGATGTCGAAACCAGCCGGGTCGACATAGTTTTCCATGTACCACTTCTTCAGGTTCATCTGGATCGTCGAATGTCTAAACTCGTCAATCATCTGCATCGTAAATCCGGTGCGCAGATCTTCACCTGGCGCGATTTGCGCTTGAATCGCCATGGAACGCGCTGCGGAAATTTCCGGGAACGGGATGATTGCTAAGAACAGCTTCTGCCACTCGATCCATCGGGGTTCGACGTTACGGAACATGTCGCCGCGGAGCGCCGCGTCAAGTGCGCCGTAGACGCGGTTGTCCTTTTCCTCTTGCATTGGGAAATAGGATCTCAGCACCTGCTTCATCGGATCTTTAGGTGCTTTTTCGACCTTGTAATCTGTGGGGTACTTGAGGATTTCTTCGAAATAACTTGGCGCCCAGCCGAGGTCGGCGATGCGCTTGGTCGCCTCAGTCACGCTGATGCCTTTTTGGTTGACGATTTTAGTAAGTGAAAGATCTCCAGCCATATCCATACTCTCCACTGAACCTTACCAATTGCTGGTTTTGTTCAGAAAGTTTATCAAACGATTACAATGACTGGGACAGCGAGTAATCTGGCCGTCCCATCGAGACTCGTATTAGCCTCACGCAGTTTTAACGGGCTGCGCCTTTGGGAGTATATGAGTCCTCCGGCGTTAGGTAAACAGCGACTCGATGTGTGATAAAAAGCCCTCATCTCTATGATGCAAATGCATAAGGACTGCGGCCGCACCATGCGCCGCTGAAAAACTAGCTATGACTGATTCAGATGGAAGCGAGCAGCCGCCGTCGACACCAGAGATGGACGACAGCGTTAAGGAAAAACAGGCGATGGTTGAAAAACTATTTCGTCATACGAACGAGTTCCTACAGCAAAATAAGCAAGATCCACTGCTTGTAGTCGAAGCACTAGCCGCCATCTTAGTGCGTTACGCGGCGTTACTGGGTCCGGTCGAGCAGATGCCCGCTCGGCTTGCCGTTCTTGAGAACCTGATTGGCCAGGAATGTAAGCAAATTCAAGAGATTGCGCAGGCCGCAGCCAAGGAGACGATCCCTAAACCGTAGCGAAGTCGGCCCATTGTGAAGATCCCATTAGCGCACCACCGGATGGTCTGATGCGACGTCGATGTGCGCTAAGTTACCCACCGCCTTGCAGCGACCCGATCAGGAATGTTATTTTTCGCGCATGGCATAGGCACCCAGAGCGGCTGGCAACTTAGTGCCACTGTTGCCAAACGCCGTGTCTAGCTGGGCCTGAGTGAGTCCGAGCGCCGTCGTCAGGTCGGCGTCGCTAAAATCTGCATCGTCCAAGATCGCGCCAAACATCACTGCCCGATTCAAGCACGCGGATTTCAGAGAGCTGCCCATCAGATTGGTTAACATGAGCTTAGCGTCCGTAAGATTGGCGCCATCCAGACAGCTCGCACGGACCGAACCACCAGCGACATTCGCGTCGCTTAGATCCGCCCCGCGCAAGTCCGAATCGACAATAATCACGCTCAACAGATTGCTCGAGCGCAAAATTGCCTCGGCAAGATTCGTTCCTTCAATAGTGGCACCGGGCATAATCACCTTGGCGAGGTTGGCACCGATGAGGCTCGCCCCTGAAAGCTGCACATTCACCATGCTCGCACCGTCCAGATTCGCGCGATCCAAGTTTGCTCCGGTGAGGTTGCTTTCGCGCAGATTCGCCTTCACTAGACAGGCGTCCTGTAAATTCGCATCGCGCAAATCGGCTAGCAAAAGACCGGCATAAATTAGATTCCTCGTCGGCAATTCAAGTTTCTCGCCTTCGTAACCTTCAGATTCAAGCCACTGCAAGTGACTCGCGACCCGAGATTCTAGTTCCGCGTCAGCGATTTTGTCCTTTTCTAGCGGTTGATCACCGTCGATGGAAAAGCTTGTCATCCGGAATTCCTCGTTGTGGTAAGCAGCGGGGCCAAACGGGGCCACGCCGCCATTATAGGAATAAGCTGGTCTTAGACGATAATTGCACGAAGCTGACACCCCCAAATATTCAATTTACATCGATAGCGCAACGGAGATATTGCCTGTGAAGAATTTATTAACCGATAAAATCGCGCTTGTTACCGGCGCAGCGAGCGGCATTGGCCGCGCCAGTGCCATCGCAATGGCCGACGAAGGCGCCATCGTTGTCGTCGCCGATCGCGACGAATCCGCCGGTCACACAGTCGTTGAAGAAATCACGGCACGTGAGGGTAATGCAGTATTTATTGCTATGGATGTCGCGTCTCGGCAATCCGTTAGCCAGGGTTTCGATCAAGTCATCGGCCAATTCGGGCGGCTTGACTGCGCGTTTAATAACGCTGGAATTGCCGGCGACAACCACTTAATCGCCGAGACGACGGACGAAGAATGGGATCGCTTGATCGGCATCAATCTTACCGGGGTGTGGTCGTGTTTGCGTCGTGAAATCCAGGAGATGCTACCGCGCGGCGGCGGCGCAATCGTCAATACGGCATCCGTCGCGGGATTAGTCGGTTGGCGTGCGGGTGCTGCATATTCCGCAACCAAACACGCCGTGGTTGGACTCACGCGATCGGCGGCATTGGACTACGCACGACACGGCATCCGGATCAATGCGGTTTGCCCCGGTGTCATTCAAACGCCGATGGCTGCAGCCCTCGAGACTGACACCAGTGGTGTCCGCGAACGTTTGATCCGTCGGCACCCGCAAGGACGCTTTGGTCAAGCCGAAGAAATCGCTGCGGCCGTTGTCTGGCTTTGCTCAGAACAATCCTCGTTCACCAACGGCCATACTCTCGCGGTCGATGGCGGCTATACGGCGCAATAATCGAACGTCAATTATCTGCAATCTGAAAGCGCGACGCGGAATGATCCAAAATCAAATCGCCGCAGAGAACCATCCCGCGAGATTAGATCCTGGAACGCCGCGTGGTTCAGTCCCATGCAGCAGAGGACGCCCGGTTGTCGTTGCGCTAGTGGATTAGCGCTAGGCTGCGGACTTAACCGACGACGATTCCGGTGTCGTTACTTCGTTTGCGACTGGAAGCGTCGGCGCGTTAGTAAATTCTAATACCCCGTCGCTAATCGGCGCTGTGCGGATCGTCTGCTTGTCTAAGGTGTAATTTTGCGTATTGCGCCACGGATCTTTATCGCCTTGCTTAGGAAATAAATGCATACCCCGTTCCATATATCCTGGCGAGAAATCTTTAATCATTTGATAACTCGCCATCCCTTCATCACTCGCTCTGAGACGCGGCGTGCATTGCGTCACCTGATGTTCATCCATGTGATTGACCAAGCGACAAACATATTCCGCCACGAGCTCGGAGCGTAATGTCCACGATGCGTTTATGTAGCCCAGTGTGTAAATTAAGTTTGGCACTCCAGAGAACATCATCCCTTTGTACGAGTAGGTGTCTGGAAAATGTACGGGTTCTCCATCAACTTGAAATTGTGCGCCGCCTAACACTTCAAGTTCGAGTCCCGTTGCGGTAACAATGATGTCGGCATCGAGCGTTTCACCTGAACTCAAATGAATACCATTTGGCACGACTTTATCAATTTCATCGGTTACTACAGCCGCCTTATCAGTTCTCAATGCTTTGAATAGATCGGAGTCCGGCACCAGACACAAGCGTTGATCCCAAGGGTTGTAACTCGGCGTGAAATGTTTCTCAACATCGAAGTCATCGCCGAGCTGCTTGCGCACCAGGCTCAACAGTTTTTGCTTAACTTTCTCCGGTCTTACGCGCGACTGGTGATACAAGAATCGCTGTAATTGAACGTTCTTCCAGCGAATCAATCGATAGGCGAGTTTTTCGGGTAGTAATTTATTAAGCACACGAGCAATGGGATCTTCAGCCGGCAGTGACACAATGTAGGTTGGGGAACGTTGCAACATGGTGACTTTCGCCGCCGTTTTCGCCAGCGCCGGCACTAAGGTCATGGCTGTCGCACCGCTGCCGATGATGACGACGCGCTTACCGGAGACGTCGAGATCTTGCGGCCATTTTTGCGGATGCACGACTTGGCCAGAAAAATCCTCTATCCCTTCGAACTTCGCAATGTATCCGTGTTCGTAGTTGTAGTAACCGCTGCACACGAACAGCACGTTACAAGAAAATTCCACGATTTCGCCGTTTGCCTTGTGAGACTCCACGGTCCAGAACCTGTCAACGCTCGACCAATGCGCGCGTTTCATGCGGTTACCAAAGCGAATACGTTCGTCTAATCCTCGCTCTACCGCTGCTTCCTTCACGTAAGCAAGTATTGACGGGCCATCAGCAATGGCTTTTGCCTCAAGCCACGGTTTGCTGTCGTAACCCATGGTATACATGTCGCTGTCAGAGCGAATTCCGGGATAACGGAAAAGATCCCAGGTGCCACCGATCACCTCTCGAGCTTCGAGGATGGCAAAGGTTTTCTTAGGTGATTTCTCTTGCAGCTGACGTGCGGCACCAATCCCGGAAAGACCTGCGCCGATAATCAATACGTCGAAATGTTCCATAATCGTCTCCACCTTTTCCTACGCGTTCTCGCGCCGAGCTCGGCAGCCGGACAGTCTCTCTATTTGACAGTCGCGGTGCATCACGGCATGGCTGCGTATCGCAGTTCGCGAGTATCAATACGACTCAGTCAGGCCGCTCCATATAAGATTTTAGCGCTAACAGGCCACCAGCACATATTTGATCGGCAACAACCTCGCGCATCGCTGCAGCTTGGTCGTCAGGAGTCGAAAATTCTGCGGACCAGGTGACGTAACTCGCGTCGCCTGCAGTAACGGGATGGACTTGCATCGTCGCAATATAGTGCTCGACTGGTATGGGCCCATCGACGATGTCGTACTTTAAATACATCTGCGTATCCGACAGCGCTAATAAAGTTTCGGTAAATACGCTGCCATCGACAATTTCCAATTGTCGGATCGCGCCTATCTGATCAGATGCCTTTGCGTTCGATATGTGAGCGGCTGTAACCGCATTACTCCAAGCTGTTAAGCCGACAAAATCGCGCAAGACAGTCCAAACTGTCTGAGCAGGTTTGTTGATGACGATACTGGCAAACACTTTCATTGTGACCTCCGAGAGAGTTAATAGCTTCCGGCAGCAGCAACCTCATTCGCGGTGCTGGCTAATGTTCAGACCGCTTGTGCATTTACCACGCGTTAAATGCGCTGCACTACTTAGCGAGACAGAAATATTGTTCCCAAATAGGCTGCCAAGCCCCTCGCGCTATTTAATAATGCACGGCAACCTATGTAGCCATCAGGCCGAACTAGGATCAGTTCGCCTCCCGAGGCAGCATTCAATACTTCCGCGACGGCACCTTGTTCATCGCGCGTCGGAATCAGTCCCGGCCAAGGATGCGGTGTGATCGGCGCGATCAGCTCTACTCGAACAAGCGCCGGATATTCACGTTCGACTAAGCGATAGATGCTAGTCGCCGAGGCGAGTTGCGCATCGCCTCCCTCGTCTAAGATGATGAGTAGCGTAAATCGGGTGTGTGACGTTAATTGGTGGAGACGAACGTGCGGCGATATGTGCACGTCCGGCAGCCGCTCACCGATGAACGGCTTTACGCCGACGTTACATCCGTCAGGAATGTCCATGGCAGCGCAGTAGTTGTAGCTCAACCCAGAGATCCGCGCGACCGCGTTGTCGTTCCAACCATCCGTTTGCGTAAGCGCCATACGATCTTCAAGACCGCTACCGTGGGACATTATGATCTCGTGAATCGAAGAACTCCCTTCGATCACTTGCTCAGACACGGGTTCGCGCTCGCGCTCATAAGTATCGAGCAAAGCGTCGCTCGCCCGATTCTCGATAACGAGCGCGAGTTTCCATGCCAGATTGTAGGAATCTTGCATCGACACATTCCAGCCCTGACCTCCAACGACGGGGACTTGCGGGGAATGACCGTGACTCATAGTCGTTTTACCTCAATGTTGACGCGAGGCGCTCGGAACAAATTTTCCGGGCATTGCGCGAGGTTCGAAAGCCGGATCTCGCAGCGCAGATCGCTTTAGATACGCTTCGCTGCGAATCACCGGTTTAAGGACCTGAGGGCACAATCTATCACAGTGCTTAGGTCGGTGACGCTAGTTCTGCCGTAGGGGCGAAACCGTCACTCATGTTGAAACGAGCGTGGATTCGTCCGATTATCGCGTCGCTGCAACTCGGAAAAGGCACCCGTCGATGATCAAGCTATATCACAATGACATGTCCACATGCGCGCAAAAAGTCCGCTTCGTATTACACGAGAAAGGCTTGGAGTGGGACAGCGAAGAACTCGACCTACGCGCGGGTGATCAGTTGAAGCCGGAATTTTTGCGCATCAATCCGAAAGGTCTGGTCCCGACCTTAATTCACGATGCGAACATTTTCGCTGAATCGAACATCATCATCGAGTATCTCAACGACGCTTTTCCGGAGCCTGCGTTGCTGCCGCAAGAGGCACTCGGCCGCGCGCGAGCTCGTGCTTGGATGAAGCGACTCGACGACGGTATTCATTTAGAGGTTGTCTCACTCAGTTTCGGCGTGGCGTTTCGCCATCAACTTATCGCAGCGACCGGCAGTGAGGCGGCGTTAGAACAACATTTCGCGAAGATCCCGGATCCCTACATTCAAGACGTCCAGCGCCAAGTGGTGTCGCTTGGCGTAGAGGCGCCACGCTTTGAACGGTCGATTCGTGCATTCGAATACTTACTCCGAGACTTGGACGCAGCACTCGCAACGCACCAATGGATCGTCGGCGACAAGCTGACCTTAGCCGACATCGCATACGCGCCCTACGCGACCCGTCTAAAGCACTTGCATCTCCAAGGCTTATGGGACGGGGACGACAAACTTAATTTTGCGCGCTGGTTCGAAGCACTGCAGGCCACCGCAGGCTACCAAGCAGGCCTAACGAAATGGTTTAACCCGAAATATTTGCCGTTAATGGACCAAGCTGGAATCGAAGCCTGGCCGCGCATCGCAGGAATTGTTGCGCAGGTTCGCTAGCAATAATTTGCGCTTGCAGCTAACTTGCCGCCTTAGCGATCAAGCGCATCAAAAATTCGTACAAATTCAATGCCCGCCCGGCCTGATGGCGTAACCGAAGTTGAAACCTTTAACCGCGCACCTTTAGGTTCAAACCGATAACGTTCAACGATACTCACGCCCTCACTTTTGGTTTCAACCACGAGCTCATTTTTGCGCCAGAACGACAGCGTGTGGCCATAGTCATCGGCGATCAGTTCATCGCCGCTCGCCGAAAATACGCGACCATAGGGATTCGGAACTAATTTACGCTGGTACTGTTCGTCATAGATGACGACTAACCCCTTGTCCCCAGCAATGTTAATCGAGCGCGCGAATAATATTTCTCGC
Organism: Pseudomonadota bacterium; assembly: GCA_027618655.1. Classification (GTDB taxonomy): domain Bacteria; phylum Pseudomonadota; class Gammaproteobacteria; genus UBA11873. Next base: position 31,599 of record JAQCEL010000013.1, read on the forward strand.
ATCGACACGTTGCGCGCGATCCGATCAGGATCATCCGCCAAATACTCTAATTCACTCGCGCTAGGGTCGCCGCTCTTAGCGCCCAATCTGCCGCGTGTTCCCGCGCCAATTCCGCCTTCACGAAATCCGCCGCGCACGGGTTCATCGAACGCTTCGAACTTTTCGCGTGCCGAATCGGAGCGATCTTCATTCAGGATCCAAGCACCGACAATCGCGTGTCTCGCCCCCTCGTCAAACGCGAGGCAGGGAAGTACGCCAAACCACTGAGCGAGTAGCATTACAACGAACAGATGGTGGGCGCTAACCCGACGGCAAACGGTCATTCAAGATTCCTCTGACGAATGGTGATCGGAGTAGTTCGCAAGCGCACCGTAACAGCTAATCCTTACCTGTTTGGACCAAGGTAAAGGCCTCCTTCGCGACTTGATCAGGATCTCCAGCTTGGCCGGTTAATAGATCGTAGTTCGCGCGATCGATTAAATTCACGCCGGCTTGTACGCCAGGACGTTTTTCGATCACATCTAACCAACGCCGCAAATTCGGAAAGTCGTCGACTGGGACGCCAGTCCAAAAGTAGATCCGAACCCACGACCAATTCGCCATATCAGCGATCGAATAGTCTCCGGCAAGAAACTCGTTGTCGGTGAGCTGCCGCTCAAGCACTGAAAACAAGCGCCGTACTTCGCCTTGAAACCGCTCGATGGCGGCAGGAATTTTCTCGGGAAAATATCTCGAAAAGATATTTGCTTGGCCCATCATGGGACCAATGCCACTCATTTGAAACATCACCCATTGGATCACTTGTGCTCTACCGCGAACGTCTTTCGGCAGAAAGAGACCCGATTTTTCAGCCAAATAAATCATGATCGCGCCAGACTCAAATAACGTCACGTCTTCGTCGGTATCGACAATAGCCGGGATCCGACCGTTTGGGTTGAGCTTTAAAAATTCAGGCTCTTTTTGCACGCCGGTCATAATGTCGATCGCATGCGTGTTGTAAGGGATCCCCATCTCTTCCAACGCAATAGATGCTTTCCATCCATTCGGCGTCGGCCAGGTATATAGTTCAATCATGAAAGCTCCAAATAGTTTGGCAGATATAACGTGCCGCCATTTTGACACGCTTAGCGTTGCGAGTTGAGCCGCTGAGTTTCGAACGGCGCTCGCAGAGCGAACTGGAATAGCTATCCCATGGCATAATCGCCACGTCGACTTAACTGAAACGCAACTGGACTGAAGAATAACTGGGTAGTAGCTAGCCCGAGAGAGTAAATCATTGATCGACCTGTACACTGCTGCAACGCCAAACGGCTGGAAAGCAACCATAACGCTCGAAGAACTTGGCATTCCCTACCAACTTCATGCGGTTGATTTGACGGCGGGCGAACAACATACGCCTGAGTTTCGTGCCTTAAACCTTAATGGACGAATACCCGTAATCGTCGACTCTGAACCATCGATGACGATTTTTGAATCAGGCGCGATTTTGCTGTATCTCGCCGAGAAAACCGGTCAGTTAATGCCCGCGGACCTCGCGGGTCGCTACCTCACGATTCAATGGTTAATGTTCCAAATGGGCGGCATCGGCCCGATGCAAGGCCAAGCCGTTGTCTTCGAGCGCTACTTCGGCGAAGACGTCCCTGCGGCGCGCGAGCGCTATAAAAATGAGACGCGCCGCCTCTACGAAGTGTTAAATGCGCGCCTCGAGCACAATGAGTATCTAGCCGGGGAATATGGCATCGCCGATATCGCGAATTGGTCATGGGTTAAAACTCATCGATGGGCACGCATTCCAATCGACGGCTTGAGCCACCTTGGGCGATGGATCGATTCGATTGCCGCGCGCCCCGCAGTGCAACGCGGCATCGAGTTACCACCACCGGCAGGTGTTGCGGCCAAGCAAAAGGAAATGGGCGCAAGCATTACGACGCGCTGAGGCAATGACCCTGGCGATTTGCAAGCACGTTCAACGCTGCGATCGCGGGACCGATCTCAAATTTCGCAAAATGATTTCTGAATAAATGCGCGGATGCCGCGGACTCACGCAGCGAAGGTCAACGCATCGCCTATATGCTTACCCGCAGATAGTTGCTAACATCCGCCCAGATGATCCCCGCCCGCCGGGGATATTCCTAAGGGGTGGCCAAAGGGCCTGAGACATTGCAGAGCAATGAACCCTGTGAACCTGATCCGGATAATACCGGCGTAGGGATAGGACAGAGCTTCATCGCGGTTCTCTCTACTTCATCCGGGTCTCTTTGCGCAATGCGCTACGGAGACTGTTAATGTTTTTACGGGTAACTACCGTCTGCTTAATCGCCGCAGCGCCCGCGTTGTTCGCCGCTGATACGCCCCTGCGTGCGGACGAAGAAGTGGTTGTTAGAGCGGGCTTCTACGACACTAAGTTTATGCAAAGCGCAGGCGGGATCAGCGTCATAGACGACGTCGTGATCCAAGACCGCGCGGCGCGCCACTTGGATGATGTCCTCGGCGTACTACCAAACGTTAGCTTCACGGCTGGTGGCGGTCGGGCTAGATTCGTCCAAATACGCGGCGTCGGCGATCTCGAGCAGTTCGTCGATCCAAAACACTTCCCCTCTGTTGGCATCACTATCGACGGCTTAGAAGTCGGCACCACCGCGACTGGCGCGTCATTAATCGACGTCAAGCAAATTGACGTCTTGCGCGGACCGCAGGGCACGCGATTCGGCGCCAACGCCTTGGCCGGGATGATCAATATTCGAACTAACGACCCGGGTGAGGTTTTATCTGGCTACGTTGATGCCGGCTACGCGAACTTCGACACCTGGCATGTCGGCGGTGCACTGGGCGGTCCCTTGGCCGACAACGTCACCGGGCGAATTGCCCTTCAGCAATATCGTTCTGACGGATTCATTGACAATGTATTTCTGCGTCGTGATGACACGAATGACCGGGATGAAATCTCCACACGCGGCAAATTGCATTGGTCGCTTGGCGAAATCGGGGATATTCGCTTCACTGGCGCCTATACGGATATCGACAACGGTTACGATGCCTTTTCGCTTGAGAACACGCGGTCCACGCGCACTGATCAGCCGGGTGTGGATGCCCACGAATCACTATCACTGGGGCTGTCATCAAACTGGGCAGTTACCGATGACGTCCAGCTCGAGACCTTAGTCAGCTGGCTCGACACCGATGAGGCCTATGGTTTTGATGAAGACTGGGTATTCGCCGGATTTTGCGATGGGCTACGCTGCGACCCGCTGCTTGAATTTAGTAGCACCGACCTACTCGAACGCGAACGCGACGTCGTTGCCGCCGACATCCGCCTAAAATCCGATCCGGCGCGTCTCAGTTGGGTGCTCGGTTTTTACACGCAGCATCGTAATGAAGATCTCGACCGTCAACACTTTGGTCCGTTTTCCAGCCAATATGAAACCGAACGCTACGCCGGCTACGGACAACTCATTTTTCAGATTGCGCCGCAGTGGGTATTAACGGGTGGTATTCGATTCGAGCACTTTGCGGACCAATACACTGACACGAACGCGCTCGTGTCCGAATCGAGCGACGATTATTGGACGGGAGAACTTACCTTAGAGCATTTGTTTTCTGACGATGTTTTGTTCTATGGCACATTATCGCGCGGCGTTAAACCCGGCGGTGTCAACACGGATACGAGTTCCAATCTGCCGATCGTCAGCGCTGGATTTCAACCATTTCTGCAAAGCCGCCAGCGCTTCTCATCGGAAACGATGTTTAATAAGGAAATCGGCGTGAAAGCCAGTTTGCTGGATCGCAAGTTGACGCTGCGCTTAAGCGGATTCCATATGGATCGCGACAACGCTCAGCTCGAGAGCTTTGTCGTCGATGGTTTTATATTCACAAGTTTTCTGGACAGCACGAGTAACGCGGAAAACTACGGCGCCGAACTCGAATTAAATTACGCGGCCAATCCATTCATCGACATTTTCGCTAACGTCGGTTACCTGGAGACGAATGTCGATCGCCTGACCGTGTTCGACTTGGGAACGTTTGCTTTTCGCGAGTCAAACAATCGCGATCAAGCGAAATCACCGAACTGGACGTACAACCTTGGCGCGGATCTGTCGTTCACTGAACGATGGCGTGGTCGGATAGAAGTTGAAGGCCGCGACGAAAATTTCTTCGGCTATTATCACGACGGCAAAATCGATGCCTACACACTCGCTCATGCGAGCACGAGCTACGACGTTGGTCCAGTCACCGTACAAGCCTGGATCCGTAACGTGTTTAATACCAACAACCAGATCCATGGCTTATTCTTCGCCAACGATCCGCGCGACGCTTTCACCATCAATCGTTCGTATTACCAGCGTGGTGAGCCGCGGGTATTCGGCGTCAATGTTAACTATGCGTTTTAACGCCCCATGAACGCAGTCAATGGAAATAATCAGATGAATGCCACAGCCGAACTAAGCATGTACCCATTACGTGAAGATTTTATTCCAGCGATCGACGCCGTGATCGAGAAACTGAATAGTTTCGCCAATATCAAAATACAGACGTTTGCGACCGCTACGACCCTGATTGGCGATTTCGAAGAGGTAATGAACGCGATCAAAGATACCATCGCCTGGAGTTACGCGACGTACGGTACCGCGGTATTTGCTGCAAAAATAATTCCGGGGTACACACCCGCGTCCTAGTGTATTCACTAGTGTGCAAGAGCTGCAGAGCGTGTTGATCGATCTGTCTGCGTGGGAGGCAAGTGCCGCGTTACTCGCGATTGGCTATTTACTGCTTGCCACGCGTGAAAATCAGCTCTGCTGGTATTGCGCCTTCGCGAGCACCGCGATTTATACCGCGCTCTTTTGGAACGTTAGTCTGCTCATGGATTCGGCACTCAATGTCTACTACATGGGCATGGCAATTTATGGTTGGCAGCAATGGCGTTACGGTGGACTAGCACACGACGGTATCGCAATTAACGCATTGTCCTTGGAACGCCATGCAATTATTTTCGGATCAATTGCGATACTAACGCTAGTGTCCGGCTACTTACTGAGTGAGCACACAACAGCAGCCTGGCCGTATGTCGATTCATTTACAACTTGGGGTAGCGTTATTACTACGGTCATGGTGGCCAAGAAAATTCTCGAAAACTGGCTCTATTGGGTCGTCCTAGACGCAGTTTCGATCCCGCTGTATATCGAACGTGGCTTGCACCTTACGGCGTTGCTTTTTTTCGCCTACACCATTATTGCCGTCGGCGGTTATGTGACTTGGCGGCGACGGTATCACTCAGGCCGCTAACGAAGGGCAATGCACAACGCGCTAAACTTCGGCACGCTAAATTTACCGTTTCGCGGTCCGATTGAAGAAATTCGCGATTTATCTAAGGGCCGTACGAATAAGAGCGCTCTGATTCGCGCCGAGGGTGCGCTATGGGTCATGCGCAGAGGATCACCGCATGCGCGGCATTTTGGCATCGACAGGACGCAAGAAGAAATGGTCTTGCAAAGCGCCGCCAATGCGCGCATCGCGCCGCGTATCGCCTTTTGCTCGGTGGAGCGCGAGATATTAATCACAGAGTTTATCGATGGCGTGCATTGGCAACCGAATGCCCTACGCGATGAAGCCAGGCTGGAGAAATTGATCGATTTGGTTCAACAGGTCCACCAACTCGCGATCCCCATTCCGGTCGCGGATTACTACGCGCATGCAGAGAGCTATTGGTTACAACTCGTGGCCGCGACTAAGCGCATCCCTGATCCCATTAAGGCAATGCGGGAACAGATTCTGCGACAACAGCAAGCGCGACGCTCGGAACACACTAAGCCCATGCTCTGCCATCGCGATATAACACCCTCCAACCTTATCGAGTATCAAGGACGGCTGTACCTTTTGGATTGGGAGTACGCAGCCCGCGGCGATCCAGCGTTTGATTACGCAGCAATAGCGAATGAATGGGATGTCTCGACTCGGCAGCTGCTAAGCGTGTCTGGCGCGACCGAGACCGACTTAGCAGCTGCCGGCTTACTGTATCGTTACACCTGTGCGATGTGGGAGTTGCTAAACGAAAATTTAAATTAAGCCGTTCGCTTTGCATACGCACGACAAGTCTAAACACCATCATCCGTTGTCGCGATGATCCAATGACAAATCGAACGACGTAATGCTTGCGTCGCAAATTAGAAAATCCCCCATCTGCTCGACTAGCGTGGCTCGACAATGCACTATCTCAAATAACTCCATATTCAAACTCTGCCACGCCTATGATTTCTCATCGCGCCGCCTTGCTGGCCATCGTCGTAGCATTTTCGATTGGTCTGATCGGTAGCTTGGCTGTTCGCCCCCCAGGAGGGCATGCACAAGCGTTACGGAAGCTCGGCGACGTAGGTTTTGAAGCGATTGACTGGCGCGTACCTGTGTCGTTCCAAACCACGATGCCTGGGATCGGCGACAATCCGATTTATGTCACGACGGTACTACGCGAGGTAAGTAGCGGCAGCGTCAACTTACGTTTATTTGAACCCGGGGAAATTGTTCCCGCGTTCAGCATCACGGACGCCGTGCGTGACGGAAAAGTCTCAGCAGGATTTACCTGGCTCGGCTACGACCAAGGCAAGAACGCGGCCTCGGCGCTGCTCGCCGCGGTACCTTTTGGCATGGAACCTGACGAATTTACGGCATGGTGGTTCAACGCGGGCGGACGCGAACTCGGCGAAAAACTTTATCGCGGTTTTAATATTCATCCGGTCTTGTGCGGGCTCACCGGGCCGGAAACCGCTGGATGGTTTCGCAAACGCATTACCTCGGTTGCCGATCTCCAAGGTTTAAAAATTCGCTTCGCTGGTATTGGTGGCAAGGTGATGGAGCGTCTTGGTGCATCTGTGACGATGCTGCCGGGTGGCGAAATTTTTCAGGCGCTCGAAAAAGGCGCCATCGACGCGACTGAATTTTCCTTG
>JAQCEL010000216.1 GCA_027618655.1 Pseudomonadota bacterium
ATGCCAACATCGATCGGTTGCGAAAGAACATTTAGGAACCGCTCTGCAACAATCGCAGAATCTTTGTAATCGTCCAAATTACTGAGCAACAGCACGAATTCATCACCACCGAGACGCGCCGCGACCACATCACCGGCCCGATCTATCATTGCCGTTACATCCGACGAGCATAGATTCTGCGTCAGTCGCCGCCCGACTATCTGCAAGAGCCTATCGCCGACATCGTGACCGAGAGAATCATTCACGCGCTTAAAACCATCGAGATCAATGAACATTAATGCGAGAACCGATCCCGTGCGTTTCGCATCTTTTAGCTTTTGCTGGAACAGCTGCTCAAAACCTGCCCGATTAGGTAAGCCAGTTACCAAATCAGTAAACGCCTGCTTCTCGGTTTTTACGCGACCGGCCTCACGAACATCAACATGGGTTAGCTGGACCGCTACGTGGTCAAGCAAGGCCGATGTCTGATCATCGAGAGTGATCGGGGTGTCACTGAAAAATTCCAACACCAGGCGCACCGATCCGTCAATCTCGATCGGCCACGCGAGGATGCTACACGCAACACTTTGCGGCTCATTAGCAAAACGCGGATCGTTACCAAGATCGACAATCGGCGCTGCCGTCGCGAGCGCTAGGCTCGCACTTATATTTGCAACGCTCGGTGTTTGACCCGCAACAGAATTGAGCATTCGTGCGGCGCCGCTGTCTGGGGCCATAAAGCATTGCCCTGAACTGACCAGCTGACCTTTATTATCGACCCGCCAAATATGGCCCGCATGCCATTGCTTTGCTCCACAGAGTAACGCCAGGCACACGGAAGCCGCTTGATTAAATCCGAGACTACCATTTGCGGCAACCGCCGATTGCGCCAAAAACGTCGCCATGAATGCGTCGGATTCGGATTGTGCGAGGCTCGCGCTCAGCTGTCCTTCCAAGAGCGTTTGGTGCCTAACCCAGAAGCTACACAGCAGACCGATGACAATTGCAAGCGTTAGACAGTACAACAGCGCGGCGAGATCGCCGAACTGTTGGGGGATTATTGACTCAGGAATAGTCGCGAATAGCGCATAGACGAAATAAAAACAGGCACACGCGGAGCCAACGAAAATCCACATCCACCCATCTTTCCAGCCGACGATTAACGCAGAAGCAACCGCTGGCAGAGTAAAAAGCGCGATTGCTGGAGACGCGATACCGCCAGACGACCAATTCACGATCGCAACAATAAATATGGTGACCCCACAACACGCTCGCGTGGTGTTGACGAAATTTTGGGTTTTTTTGAAATAGATAAAGCCAAGCGCGTATGCGATTCCGGCGCCAAGGTGCACGAATGCCAGCGTTTGGGAGAATAGCGCGTAGAACACTGAGAAACCCAACGACGCTAAGGAAGCCACGACTAGCGCTACGCGGATGGTTTGCGCACTGACTATTTCGCGCGAATTTAGCTTGCCCCGGTCAGACTTTTGCGTCGCTGTCGCCGGAAGCCACTTAATAAATTCTGTATTCATCCCCGATACCGCTAACGACCGGCATTCGCGCGGCATGTGCGCCGCGTTGTTCTTCTACGCGATAGGCCGGCTTGTAATTAATTGCACATAGCGTCGTTGCCAAAATGGGTCAATACCGCGGTGGCGGCGGCGCATGGCGTACGTGATCGCCTAATGCGCTCGCCCCGCAGTCCTAACGCTGCTCCCAACAGCTATACAGCCGGATCCGCAGCGCCAATCCCCAACGAGCAACGTCTGGCCGTTCCATACTCAACAGATTCTGGTTGGCTCCGCTCCTCATGTAGCTTGATGCGTGGTGATCGCTCAGTACCCGCGGATAATGTAGCCACCGCTTCTAATCTTTATACTCGGCACTAATGAAAATAACTTGAACGATCCTAGGCCGGCAGCGAATCCGCTCTCGGTCGAAACTAAAGCTGAACTCATTTACCAGTGTCCGAGCGAAACAAGCAAGATTACGACATCGTCGTCATCGGTGGCGGTGCTGCTGGGCTCATGTGTGCGTTAACGGCCGGGCAACGCGGCCGCCGCGTGTTGATCATTGAAAGCAGCAATAAAATTGGTAAGAAAATTTTAATGTCAGGCGGTGGTAGATGTAATTTCACGAATCTACTGGTTGAGACCGACAATTACTTGTCAGCCAACCCGCATTTCTGCAAATCAGCCCTAAGCCGTTATTCACAATGGGATTTTATTTCGTTAGTTGAAAAGCATCGCATCCCTTACCACGAAAGAAAACATGGGCAATTGTTCTGCAACGAATCATCTAAACATATCTTGAACATGCTGTTGGTTGAGTGCCGGGAGGCCAACGTTGAGATTAAGACCCAGTGCCACGTCGACAGCGTCACTCAAGCGACACCGGGTAAATCGGGATTCGAAATCCGCTGCGCCGCCGAAACCTACGAAAGCCAGTCATTGGTCGTTGCCACTGGTGCGTTATCGATTCCCAAAATGGGTGCCACGGGATTCGCTTTTAAGCTCGCCGAACAATTCGGCATAAAAGTCTTGCGCACTCGAGCAGGCCTCGTGCCATTCGTTTTTGATGGCCCGATTGGTTCGATGTGCGAACGTCTCGCTGGTGTGTCGATTGAATCCGAGCTGCAGGTCGCGCCTGAGCACTCGCGTTTCCAGAAATCGTTTCGCGAACAACTGCTATTTACGCATCGCGGTTTGAGCGGGCCAGTCGCGCTGCAATTGTCGAGTTACTGGAGCGAATCCACGCCTATCGAGCTCGATTTATTTCCAGATTTAGATGTGGGGAGCTGGTTTATCAAGGCGAAAACGCAGCGCCCCAACATACTATTACGCACCTTAATTAGCGAGATATTGCCCAAAACTTTAACTTTGGAATTAGAGAACTTGTGTTGGTCAAACAATGCCGAGACGGGTTTGAGCAACTGGTCTAACGACGCACTAAAATCCATTGCCTCGAGACTCAAGCGGTGGCCCATCCTGCCGGCCGGAACCGAAGGGTATCGCACCGCCGAAGTCACCGTCGGGGGAGTTGACACCGAGGAGCTGTCCTCTAAAACGATGCAAAGCAAACGCCACCCTGGGCTGTATTTCATCGGCGAGGCAGTCGATGTCACAGGGCACCTCGGCGGATTTAATTTTCAATGGGCATGGGCGTCGGGACACGCTGCGGGGCGTGATGCATAATCCGTATCCCTTGGGTTTACGTAAGCACTCATGCCATGACGGATTGTGCTGCGTGCAGGTAAAACAAGAGTCGTTCAATTACGGCGGTATCGAACACATCAGCAGAACCGGCTAGCGCCAACAGGGTTAATTTGTTTATGCAAAATCTCACCAGAAAAATCATGATCGCGATGATGCTAGGCGCGTTAGTCGGGATCGCGATTAATGGTTGGTTCAAGGACATCGATACCGTCGATCGATTTTTGACTAATGGCGTGTTTTATGTCCTTGGTGCGATTTTTATCGCCTCGCTAAAAATGTTGGTCGTTCCGCTCGTGTTCGTATCACTCGTTGGTGGGGTTACTTCACTTGGAAGTTTAAGTGCACTAGGGCGCATGAGCGTCAAAGCAATTGCGCTGTATTTGATGACCACAATGATTGCAGTTTCGATTGCGCTCTCATTAGCCGTCTCGATCGGACCTGGCGCTGGTTTCGACGCTGGAACTCAAAGCGTCACCTATGTGGGCAAAGAAGCACCGCCATTTGCGGAAGTATTAATCGACATGGTGCCGTCTAACCCAATTCAGGCGATGGCGTCTGGGAACATGCTCCAGATCATCCTGTTCGCGCTCCTTTTCGGAATTGCCATTACCATGGCCGGCGAACGCGGCATGCATGTGCTTAACTTATTTCGCGATCTCGACGTCGTGATAATGAAAATGGTCGAAATCATTATGCGTTTTGCGCCCTATGGGGTGTTTGCGTTGATCGCTCGCACTTTCGCTAGCCAAGGTCTGGAATTGATCCTGCCGTTGCTCAGCTATTTTCTCACCTTGAGTGCAGCGCTAGGCATCCACGCGTTCATTGTTTACCCCGTGATTTTAAAATCATTAGCGAATTTAAATCCGCTGGTGTTTCTGCGCAAAATGCGCGACCCGGCAACGTTTGCCTTTTCGACGGCAAGTAGTGCGGCAACAATTCCGATCAGCCTACGTACTACAGAAGCAAAAATGGGCGTCGATAATGCGGTTGCATCATTCACAATACCGCTTGGCGCGACTATCAATATGGATGGAACGGCGATCATGCAAGGCGTCGCAACCGTCTTCATCGCCAACGTTTATCACTACAATCTCGGGTTAACCGACTATTTATTGGTTGTTGTCACTGCAACTTTGGCCTCTATCGGGACTGCCGCCGTGCCTGGGGTCGGACTGATCATGCTGACCATGGTGCTGAATCAAGTGGGACTCCCGGTTGAGGGGATCGCACTGATTATTGGCGTCGATCGGATCCTCGACATGATGCGCACGGCGTGTAACGTCACCGGTGATTGCGCAATGACGTGTGTGATCGCGAAAAGTGAAGGTGCCTTAGACCTCGCGACGTTCAATAATCCCGCCGCGAGCGCTATTGAGACCCGCTGAGTGAATAATAACTCGCGTTAGAAGGCCGCCAAGCTTATTTGCCAGTCCATCGAGGGGGACGTTTTTCCGCAAACGCGCTCGCGCCTTCGATTCGGTCTGCAGATGTGTAACACGCGTTAAACGCGGGGTAGTTTTTCTGGTTTGCCATAGCGGCTGCAAGACTCGGTTCGTCAAGGCCTAGCATCACGGATTGCTTGGACGCGCGCGTGGCTAACGGTGCGCAGCGGATGATTTTCTCGCACCAACGGTTCACGGTCTTATCCAAATCGTCATGATCGACGAGCTCCGTGATGATCCCCATCGAGTTAGCTGCTTCGGCATCGATAATATCGCCGGTCAAAATTAAACCCATCGCCTGTTTCAATCCGACTTGACGTGCTAAACGGTGCACGCCGCCGCCGAGCGCTATCGCACCGACGTGCGGTTCGGGCAGACCAAATCGAGAACGACGCGTCGCGATTAATAGGTCACACGCCAACGCCACTTCAAAACCACCGCCTACCGCGACACCGTCGACCGCGGCGATTAGCGGCTTCGTGAGATCGAAGCGCTCGATAAGACCGGCGTAGCCGCTTTTCGGATAAACGTGTGGCTTACCACGTTTCGCAATTGACTTTAGATCACTTCCAGCGCAGAAAGCGCGCTCACCTGCTCCGGAAATCACACAGAGATATTGGTCATCATCCGAGGCGAAATCGTCAAACGCTAATTCAAGCTCATCATGCATAGGTTGATTGATTGAATTCAACACCTCAGGGCGGTTCAATACGACACGAGTAATATGATCCGCCTTATTTACACTGATCGTTTCGTAGTTCATTTTGATATTCCTCAATCGCGATGCCGAGGCATTCGCAAGTCACATATAAAAATACTCGTGGCGAATTCTAGCGCGCTAACCCAGGTCGAACGCGCAACACGAGCTACAATGTCAGACGTGGATATTTTTCTTATTGTCGTGCCGTTTCGCAACGGTCATTTGGCGTCAATATTTCATAATAATCAAGGGAAGAGCAGATATAGCCCATGAACATTCCCATCTTATTTTGGCTGTTAGTCGCCGCCGGCGCTGTTGGCGGCGCCGTCTTCGCATCACGCTATGGCAGGTTTGTCGTTACACGAATCAGCGCCAACAGTCCGCACAGGCGCCGCGTTCAAAGAGCCGGGCAAATGGCGGGAACGGTGGCCGTTGTGCCGGGACTATTTTTTGCGCTCGGCATTGGCGGAAATTTCGGTGGTACGCTGGTTGCAGGCTTCGCTACACGATTTGCCGACAGTCCTCTGGCACAGCAATTCGTCATGGGAATAGGCATCGGCGGAGGTGCTTTATTCACCTTTAGCGTTCTCGTTGTTAGCACGATGGCGGCTGGCGCGATCTTTATGAAAGTTCATCTCGCACGCGGTAATTGATCGATCACAACCGCATAAGACTATGCCTCGCCGTTTTGAAATACTATGCTAGGCTACCCAACGACGGCAAAGCGAGGAATTTTCCCAATGGCGCTCTATCCGGATTCAGATCTAACAATTCGCGCATCACTCGATGCAACGCATCAACAAACTATTGCGTCTTTTTCTAAGCCAGGTCGCTGGTGGAGTGCTAAGCAACGGATCGCTATTGTCGCAGCAGCACGTGATGCTAGATGCGAAGCCGGTCTGCAGGATCAGCCGGTCCAAAACCCGCGCGCGGGCAAAATACCGGCAGCGGCCGAAGCGCTCGCCAAGCAAGTTGCAGTTTCAACAAACGATCTCGACCGTAGCTTCTACGATCGAGCAATCACTGATGGTCTTAGTGACGCCGAGTATTGTGAAATAGTTGGCGTCGTAGCGCGTGCGTCAAACCTTGACGTGTTTGCCAGAGGTATCGGCGTAGCGCCGCGCGAACTAGCGGAGCCCAGCGAAGAACAACCGTCAAGAGTGCGCCCCGAGACGCTGCTGGATGAAGGAGCGTGGACTAAAACAATCCCGGGTGGACGGCGCGGTAAGCAAGAAGCGGTCGATACCTATGGTACAAACGCGGTAGAAGGCGCGCCGTTCATCTATCGCGCTCTAAGCCTGGTGCCCGAGGAAGCTCAAGGTTTAATTAACCTAGGCGCGGCGCAATATGTCGAGATCAAGGATTTCATGGATCTCGATTTCACCTTCGAACCCACTATCAGTCGCCCGCAGGTCGAGTTACTGGCCGCGCGAGTTTCTGCGATTAACGCGTGCTTCTACTGAACTACCTCACATACTTGGATGCTCCGTGCGAGCGCCGCAGCTAAAAATATTTCAGTGAATCTTGAAGCCGTCAC
>JAQCEL010000217.1 GCA_027618655.1 Pseudomonadota bacterium
TTACTACGATCGGTGGCGCACGCATTTGTCGCTGGAGAGGGATAGTCCGAGCTCTCGACCGGTGCAGCAACGGGGATCGGGGAACGTTGTTCAGTTCCCGGAACTCGGTGGATTACATCACCATTACGAACGGAAAGCGGCTTGATTCCGTGCGATATTAGTTTTCGGGAACCACAGCATCCATTGACCATCGGGCTGTTGGACAATGCCGGCGATCTCAACTCGGCGCGTTTGAAGATCGATGATGAAGAGCACAAAGTACCGAACTAACCCTTTCCGCGTGAGGACTTCGACGCTGAATAAGTCTGTTGCTGCGATAGCACCCCAATGTGCCTTGAGAAATGTCGCCCAAGACATTCCTCGGTTTCGAAGCGGAGCAGGATCTAAGCCGTTGTCGAGCAAGATCCGTTTTATCGTATTTCGGCCAACCTCATGGCCAAGGTTGTACAGAGCGCCGCGGATCCTTGCGTAACCCCAGGACGGATTGCTCCATGCCATGTGCAGGATCAGCTGCTCGATTTCGTCGAGTGTTTTAGGACGACCCGGGCGGCGGACGGTGCTGCCATCGAACTAAGGTATCGGGTGTGGCTACGGTGTCTATCTCAAAGAGTCCTTGTCTGCCGATCAACTTCGCCTTGGCAGCTAGACGCCGTCGCTGACGGTCAGTGAACCGCGGGGGCTTTCCTCCGAGCTGCTCGCGGAGTATGCGGTTTTCTTCCTGCAGGTAATCAATAACGTTTTGCTGAGATCGATTGATCCATCCGGCAAGGACCAAGATCAAAAACTGAAGCTGCGGGGCATTCATGTGGCTAAGCTTACGTTACATCGAAGGACCGCAGATAGGCTCGAAACGATGAATCTAACTTGCTCAACATCCAGGATCTGAAGCGATTTTGGGTTCAGCTATATTTTGGCACCATAGTGCGTCCAGGTTAAAGCTGGCGCATCCAGCGGGAGACAATCCCGTCAGGGCAATAGTCAGGAGCCCTGTAGCTTAAGTCGCAGACAGGAGGGAAACCCACTGTTCTGAAGCCGACTGATAAAGCCACCTTTAGGGTGGTGAGCGAGTCACCGGGCCGCAACGCAAGTGAACCCATAGGCGGCCCCGACAGAAATAAGCTCGGAGGCCGAGCCCTCTATGGTGAGGCGAAGGCAGCACGGTTCGACGGATCCTGATTGACGCGTCGAACCGCTCCGGCGGGGTGGTAGGGGCAGCACGGTGACAAGGATGTGCTGAGCAACTGGAGAAGCCGTCCTCGTCCCATCGAGAAATCGGTGGAGCAAGGTAGGTCGTATAACCGGTATCCACCGGGAAATCGGCTGACGACGAGACGGTGGCGGACGGGTTCGTAGTAGCGATGAAGCGGAGTAACGTCCGTGGAGCAAAGGAGCCCTGCTGTTTATAACTTCTTCGCCAACACGGGAGGCAGGGGCGAAATGATAAAAACGCCTATTGGTCTGCAAGACCTGAGACGAAGGATATACGCCAAGGCGAAGACTGAACCGTCATGGCGCTTTTGGGGGCTGTACATTCACGTCTGCAAGACAGAGACGTTGCAAGCCGCGTACAAACTAGCCAAGGAGAATGACGGCGCTCCAGGGATTGATGGGGTGACGTTTGGATCCGTGGAAAGTGCGGGGCGCGCGGAGTTTCTCGAGCAATTGCGCGAGGAATTAGTCTGCGGTACGTACAGACCCGATCGGGTACGGCGCGTGGGGATCCCGAAGTCTGGGGGGAAACTCCGGATGCTGTCGATCCCTACGATCCGTGACAGAGTGGTTCAGGGTGCGCTGAAGCTCATCCTCGAACCGATCTTCGAAGCGGACTTTCAACCGGGCTCGTTTGGCTACCGCCCAAAGAGAGCTGCGCACGATGCGATACAACGAGTCCGTCAAGGAATATTTCAAGGCAAGACGCGCGTCATCGATCTGGATCTTAAATCCTACTTTGACAACGTGCGTCATCATCTCCTTTTGGAGAAGATCGCCGAGCGCGTCGATGATGACGCGATCATGGGCTTGCTGAAGAAGATCCTAAAATCCTCGGGAAGCCGGGGCGTTCCTCAAGGCGGTGTGATTTCTCCGTTGCTCAGCAACCTCTACCTCAACGAGGTCGACCGCATGTTGCAACGGGCTAAAGACGTCACTAGCCAAGAGAGATGGACACGGCTGGAGTACGTCCGCTTCGCGGACGATCTAGTGGTCATGGTGGACTCGCATGCGCGTCATGAGTGGCTCTTCAAAGCGGTGCAAAAACGACTCCGCGAGGAGTTCGACAAACTACAGGTGGAACTAAACGAGGATAAGAGTCGGGTTGTCGATCTAACGCGAGGCGAGTGCTTCGGATTTCTCGGCTTTGACTTCAGGCGAGTGCGATCCCAAAAGGGACCCTGGATGCCTTTGGTCATGCCACAGATGAAGAAGCGTACGGCGTTGTTGCGGAAGCTGAAAGGCCTCTTCAACCGTTCACGCTCTCAGCCGGTGCGCGGGGTGATCGATCAGATCAATCCGATTTTGCGCGGCTGGGTGAACTACTTCGCGGTTGGAAACTCAAGCCGATGTTTTTCGTTTATCCGCACGTGGGTTGAAAAGAAGATCCGGCGACTCTTGGCCAAGGCCCGGCAGCGTCGTGGTTTCGGCTGGAAGAGGTGGAGTAGACGTTGGTTGTATCACGAGCTTGGACTCTTCGATGAGTATAAGGTCCGTTGGTTACCAACGATGAAAGCATCGCCAGCAGGATAGGTCACATAAACCTTGAAGCGAAGTGAACAGGGGAGCGTAGTGCGGGAAATCCGCCTGCTGCGTTCGAGGTGGAGGGGGCTGGAAACGGTGTCACGGTAAGGTCTACACGGGCACGAACGGGGAAACCCGGGATACAGACAAGACCACAGCCTAATGGACCACCGCGCCAGTCCTCGACCCTACCGGGGTGAGCGTAGAACTCAATCACGGTAAGCATCAGGCGCCAATCTCGATGAATGATGCTGATTGGTGGTCGCCGGCGATAACCAGCCAGGAAATCTCGCGCAGGACACGGCGGATGAATGCCGGACGCTAACAGGCTTGACCTGGGCAGCCGGGAAGGGGCTTTCCGCGGCGACCAGACAAGAAAAACCCCAACCGGGATCGGTTGAGGTTGTGTGAATGGTGGAGGCGGCGACAATCACATTTATTTATAAATCAATGAGTTGTAATTAGAAATACCGATTATGCCCCCACGGATGCCCCCAAATAGTTCCGGTCGATTAACTGACTGAAATCAGGCCGAACTTATTGCTTCTCTGGCGCTCGCCATGGACGGCCTTGTAGCGACTTCATCCATCTGCGACATCCAGCACTCATAAGGTCTCAGGCCGCTCATCTGACAGTCAGAATCTGTGCTCCTCCCCGCCGAGCGAAAAGGCCGCCTTCGAACTCAGCCTTCAGTTTTCCGATAACAGCGCTGCAACGACATCAAGCAGCGGCTCCAACTGACTCTCGACAACACCCCATACCAGGCGGTCATCAACACTGGCATAGCCGTGGATTAGTATGTTTCTAAACGCAACGATGCGCGGTAGCTCGGGAATCGTCGCTGCCATATCAGGATCGAGGCGCGAGAGCTGATTCAAGGCTTCTCCCAGGATTTCGAACTGTCGCTCAACGGCAGATCGCAACAACTCGTCGCTTTGATAAGTGGCGAAGTCCTTACGCGCGACAAACCGTCTGATCCGCTGCAAGGCCTGTTGCGCGTCCCAGATCAGCTTGGCGGCATCAGCGTGCATACAGATTTTTACGTTCGTTTCGAACGCGCTGACGAAAGTAGGGATTGCTTAAGTTGTTTTCGGTAATCAGATCGACCGGGCGTTCGAAGAGACGTTCCAACCCTTCCTTCAGCGCGAAAAAGGCTTGCGCGTACTGCGCTGGTTCAAGATCTTCGAATTCGACCAGGAAATCCAGATCGCTGTGCTGGGCGTCAAAATCGTCCCGGGTTGCTGATCCAAACAGGTCTAGCCGTCGTGCGCGATGGCGATGACAAAGGGCTGCGACCAAAGCTCGGTGCCGCTGAATATCTCTTGCCACCGCTGCGTTCATTCTGATTTCAAGCCGCCGGAGTCGAATACGATCAAAGATAACATATGGGGTGGTTGCTGACTGAATAATTGTTACACCCTTTCCAAGGCTGAGGGTTCCGCGATCCGGTAACCCATTGCGCGGTAGCCGCGTCGGCGTTTGTCCCACATCCGTAGTAATGCGGGATGGGCGGCGTAAGCTTCCCCGTCAAGTGGACAACTCAAAAGTGGAGAATCGTGCTTGATGTAGAGTCTCGACGCGCACATCCAGATCGACAGCCGCCTGTCGGTCGAGCAGGGTCATGACATCGCGGTCGCGGCGTGCGATCGTGTCATGCGACGCCATCGTGTACTGAACGTCATAGCTCAAGTCGACCCGCACGGGCGGCCCGATCTCGATCGCGCTGTCGGCTGAGGGAAGGGAGAGGTGCCAGGTCTATTCCTTGAGAGGGAATGAGACCGACACCCTTTCGTGAAAAAAACTATCGTGTCCCCTGAGCCCTGGCCGCAATGTTCAGCCACCGAGCGCCGGCGGGATCGGTAAGCCCTCGCGGGCCATGTCCCAAGCCTGCGCCGCGATACGCCAGCGGCCATCGTCCTTGAGCAGGAGAAAGCCGCTCACTTCCCGCGTCTTGGTGTGCTCGTTTTCTGTCATCTCACAGGCGGCGAGTGCCACCGCGACATTCCCGAAGACCTGCACGGTGGCGCCCATCATGCGCTCGTGAAAAGTCGCGAGCGTGCCGTCGACGCGCAGCCGCTCGAGGCGCGCGCAGAATTCATCCGCGGTCTGCGACTGTGCCGGGCGGCGCGAAGCGTAGAGCGTTGCATCGTGCGCGAAATCCGCCAGCACGCGCGCGTAGTCGGGGCTATCGCCCGGCGTCCAGCACAGTGTGTCGAACTGGCGAGCGAGCAGCGCGCGGATCGCCTGTTCGTCCGTGCCGGCGAGGTCGGCATTTTTGCTGTCCATGCCTCAGGCCCCCATCGGTGGCATACGTTCGAACTTGGGCAACTTGGGATCCATCACATCCCACGGCTGCGCGCTCGCGGTGTACATGTCGAGCTGCGGCACGAAACTCGCTGGTTCGTCGAGTGCCGCGGCCTGCACAAGCACCATGTCGGCGAGCACCTCGGCGTGAGCAAATAAGCGCGCGCCGCAGACTGGGCAGAAGCCCTCATCAGCGCGTTTGCCTGAATCCGCGAGGCGCTCGAAGTAGCGCACCTCACCGTGGATGCTTACGGCCTGGACCGGGAAACCCATCACCGGCATATAGCCACTGCCAGTCGCCCTCTGACAGTCACGGCAATGGCAGTTGCCGGCGAACAACGGCGCACCCCGCGCCTCGAAGCGAACGGCGCCGCAGAGGCAACCGCCAGTGTAGTTCTCACTCATGATAAAAGCCCCCGTGCGAAGGAAAACCATCCCGACGTGCCGGACGCGGACGTCGGCGTTGATCCTGCCCACTAACGAAGGACACCCTGTTAAGCGAGTAACATTCGCAACAGAGGTGGATCATGACAAAACAATCAATCAAGAAAAAGCAGGTTCGGAAACAGCACTCGCAGGAATATAAGTCGGAGTCGGTGAAACTGGCAGAAAAGATAGGTTTTGCGCAGGCTGCGCGGGAGCTCAGTGTTCACGAGTCGCAACTCTACGATTGGCGGCAGAAAGCGCATCGACAGCGGTCTCAGAGCGAGTTGGAACAATCGCAGGCAACGGAGATTGTTCGTCTCAAGCGACAGTTGGCCGAACAAACGGAGGAGTTAGCGATATTAAAAAAAGCGGCCACGTACTTCGCGAAGAACCTGAAGTGAAGTACGTGTTTATTCAACAGCACAAGGTTGATTTCAACATCACGATGATGAGTCGAGTGCTTCAGGTATCACGCAGTGGTTACTACGGATGGTGCCAGCGTCAGGTTCAGCCGTCGGCTCGGCAACGGTGCACGGCGAAGCTTGATGAAGCCGTGAAGGATGCTTTCGAGGCGGGGAAAGGACGTTCAGGCTCGCCGAGACTGACGTTGGACCTGGCGGATGCAGGAACTCCCTATGATCGTAAGACCGTTGCCAATAGCCTGCGTCGCCAGGGTCTTCGTGCGAAAGCAGCAAAGAAATTCAAAGTAACAACAGACTCAAAACACAATCTGCCGGTGGCACCCAATCTGCTGAATCAGGATTTCACAGCCGCCGCGCCGAACCAGAAATGGGTGGGTGACATCACGTATTTGTGGTCGGACGAGGGTTGGCTTTATCTGGCCACGGTCATCGATCTTTATTCGCGCTGCGTAGTGGGCTGGGCGATGTCAGAACGCATGACAGCATCGTTAGTCTGCGACGCTTTGCAAATGCGCTATGGCGTCGGCACAAACCAACCGGCGTGATAGTGCATTCAGATCGGGGCAGCCAGTATTGCTCTGGTGCTTATCAAGCGTTGCTCAGCAAACATCAGCTCGTGTGTTCCATGAGCGGCAAGGGTAATTGCTACGACAACGCGTGTGCTGAAAGTTTCTTCCATACACTTAAAGTTGAAGCCATTCATGGCGAGCGGTTTCTAACACGAGACGCAATGAGACTCGCCGTTTTTGAATACATTGAAGTCGACTACAATCGAACTCGCCGACACAGTGCCAATGGCTACGTCAGCCCGGAGGCATTTGAGGCTAAACGTGTCGCTTAACTAAGTGTCCGTTGTTTGCGGGCAGGATCAGTCGGCCATGAAGAGACACTGGCGCTTCTGAGTAGCGGTCACTCAAACACGAGAACGCAGTCA
>JAQCEL010000218.1 GCA_027618655.1 Pseudomonadota bacterium
CGCGCTAAGGTTTCCTGGTACTTGATCTTGGCTCCTTCAAAATCTCTGCGCGAACTCAGACCGTCGTTGAACAGTCGTTCCTGGCGCTGGTAGTCCAACAGCGCGGTTTCGGTCGCGCCGCGCGCGGCTGCAAGGCCATGGGCGACCGCCGAGCGCTCAGCCTCGAGACGCTCAACGAAACGGGGATCAACGTCGGCGATTTCGACGATAGGATCGCCGGCTTTGACGATGCTGCCGTCGTGTACGAACCAGCGGTTGATGCGGCCCTCGACCAGTGCACTGACCGGTTGGATCCGGTCAGCAGGATTCAATGCAACGACCTGACCGCTGCCCGGCGCGGTCTGCAACCACGGTACGTTCCACATCAGTACACCACACACGATGAGCAACAATATCACCACACCTGCGAACGAGCGCAACGGCGACGGCGGCGCTGCGGGTAAGCGGCCGAGCAGCGCATCGATGTGCCGCTGATCGGCGAAGTCCACCATCGGGCGGACGTCGCGTTGCGCGTAAGGTTTCATGGTCCGGACACGCGTTCCGCATTGATCGCGGCCTCATGTCGGCTGACGACGAGCCCGTGGGCTTCGGCGAGACCATCGATGGACGCAAAATGCGTCTGCTGATCAAAATCGAACAACACATAATCGTCATACAGGTGGAGATCGCGCCGGTGTGAAAAGCACAATACGGTCGTGGTGGTCGATTCGCGCAAGTAACGCATCACTGAGTTGCGAGCCTCATGGCTGAGCATGTCGAAAAGCGGTGTCAATACGATGACTTGCGGTTTGGCGACAATCGCAAAGGCGATCTTGAGCTTGATGACCCCGGCCACGGACAGCGGGTAGCCATCGGGCGTGAGATTGACGTCGAGATTGTCCGAGACCCACGGGAGATCGCTGTGAAGACCGACAGTTTCGAGCGCCGCGCGCATACGCGCGCGGCTCAGATCGGGATCAGCAATCGCGAGATATTCAGCGATTGAACATTCAGGGATCACGGCGTTGTCGATCACCAAGACTTCGTCACGCAAGCGGTGCACGTTGAAATCATCGACATCATGGCCGCCGAGCAATATGCGTCCGGTTTTAGGACGCGCAAAGTTGAGTAGCAGATTTACAATCGACGTTATTTGGTTTGTCGAGCGCGTTTCGATCATGGCCGCTCGGCCGGCTCCGAATTCGTAGTTGAGTACGAAATCTCCGCCCGGTAAGGTGATCCGAATCTGCTCGAAACGAACGGTCGGTTGCCATTCGGTAATACCGCCGTCGGTGCGCATCTGTTCTTCCTCCAGCGTGTAGAGTTGCAGGAGCTTGGTCATCGCCGCATACAAGTCGTAATAAAGTTCGAGATAGTAACCAATGCGCGTCAGACCATAAAAGATCGCTGAAAAGATCAGCTCCGCGGCGACGAGTTAACCGATGGTCAATTCGCCGCGAACAACCAGCCAGCCGCCGACGCCTAGCAGTGCCGCACTGGCGCCAGCGTAGAGCAGCAGAAACCCAATGACCTGCGCAAACGCAAATCGAAAATGGCGGCGATGCTCATCGATATAATTACGGCGTACTTCGATCGTTCGCGCTAGTGAGTAATCGATAGTCCGACTCGACTTGAAAAAAAAAAGTATTCGATCGGGCGAGGCTTTCCAACCAGCGTGCGACGTCGTATTTATTCGCCGACAGATCCAACGCCGAGGCCGCGGCGCCCGGGTCAAAAATCCTGAACACGAGGTAGGTCAAAAACACGACCACGGTGTTAAAAACCAGAAACACTGGATGGTAGAACGAAGTTACCGCGATACCGACGGCGGCCTGAAGCAGTGTTGCCAGCGCACCTGTAAGCAGCGGCGGCAGGCTTTTTTGCACCGTCATAATGTCGAAATAGCGATTCACCAATTCATCGCGATTGATGCTCTCCATGAACGGTTGTTGGGCATAGATCAGCCGCAGTGTGACTTCAGATACGATGCGGGAAAAGAACCGGCGCTCGAACAACTCCATGAGGTAAACCTGCAGCGCAACGAACAAACCTGATAGCAAGAGTAGACAGAACAGAATGAATGAGAGGACGAATACCTGCTGATACAAAGCGGAGTTGACCACGGTACTGATGAGGACCTGCACCGATAGCGGTACCGACAGCGTCAGCGCGCTGATACCGATACCATAGACAAGCACGAGCCAGTAGAAACTGCTTTCGGGACGCAGGATCAGCCGGAACAGTTGGAAAAATTTGCGGGTGTCGTGGTTTTTCATAAACGGAACGGTTGGGCGGCGACATTGAGCTGCACGCGATGGATGGTAACGCGGGCCTGATACCTCAAACACATGATTGCATACACTCGGAACTATAACAGTTTGTAACTAATTTGCCGGGCCGGAATGGTGCAGCGATGTCACAGTTAACTTCGTGATCTTCGCGCGAGGCATTTGTCGCTCGCCGGAAAACGACGCAGAGCGCGACCTGGCGAGCGCGCATTGTCCGTGATGAGCCGTTCTGGGGGCTCTATGTGCACGTTTGCCGATGGGAGACATTGGCACTGGCGTACAAGCTGGCTAAACAGAACAAGGGCGCACCTGGGGTTGATGGCGTCAGTTTTGACGACATAGAACACGAAGGAGTGCAGCAGTTTCTGGTTGGTATCCAGCGAGAGCTAGTCGATGGCCCCTATCGGCCCTTGCCAAACCGGCGAGTGGAGATTCCCAAGGATAAAGGGAAAACACGAATGCTAGGCATTCCTTGTATTCGCGATCGAGTAGTTCAGGGTGCACTCAAACTGATACTGGAACCGATATTCGAATCGGATTTTCAATCCGGATCGTTTGGTTACAGGCCGAAGAGAACAGCCCATGAAGCAATCAACAGAGTCGCAGATCGTATCGTCAAAGAGCGCGTTCAGGTCATTGATATTGATCTGAATGCATACTTTGATACGGTACGTCACGATATCCCGATGACGAAAGTTGCGCAGCGTGTCGATGACCCGAAGGTCATGCGATTGCTAAAGCTGATTCTGAAAGCGAGCGGCAAGCGGGGTGTGCCACAGGGTGGTTTGATTTCTCCATTACTCAGTAACCTCTATCTCAATGAGGTAGATCGTAGGCTGGAGAAAGCGAAGGAGGTAACCCGCACTGGCAAGTATATTTATCTTGAATACGCGCGATTTGCTGATGACCTGGTGGTCTTGGTAGATGGTTTCAGAAAATGGGGATGGTTGGTGAAGGCTGTGATGACGCGGTTACGTCAGGAATTTCAGAAATTGGGTGTGGATCTCAATACTGAGAAAACGAAGGTGGTGGATTTGTCTGCTGGTGGAGTGTTCAGCTTTCTGGGTTTTCATTTCCGGCGCGCGATAACGCACAATGGTAAGGTTGGCGTGCTGTTCATGCCGACGATGAAGGCTCGGAAATCGCTGACACAGAAGCTGAAAGCAGTATTCAGGCGCTTCCAGTCTCAGCCAATCAGTTGGGTTATTGCTATCATTAATCCGATACTGCGAGGTTGGGTCAACTACTTTCGGGTGGGTATGTCGAGTCAGTGTTTTGGCTACGTACAGGACTGGGTAGAAAGGAAGATTCGGCGTCATTTGATGAAGGCCCGAGGTTATCGAGGCTTCGGTTGGGACAGATGGAGTAGGAGCTGGCTGTACAAGGAATTGGGATTATTTCGCGATTACTATGTGCAGTACATGGCTCTCTAAAGTGCTGCCAATCGATGAGCCACATAAGTTTCTACACGAAGCTGTTAGGACAGCGTAGTGCGGGAAAACCGCATGCTGCGTTGGACGTGGCGGGGGCTGGAGACGTGCCTTTGGGTAACGCGCCAGTCCTCGACCCTTCCGAGCGAGACTGGGAAGGAAGAGCATTCGGTATGGCCATCGCGCTGTCTAAGATCGCGTTGTCTAAGGATGGGCATTATGATTGGGAAGATTTCCGTCAGGGCTTGATGGGATCGATCGCGAAATGGGAAGGAACTCATGCGCTTGACGACACTAGCTGGGATTATTATCAGCGCTGGCTGGGGGCCTTGGAACAGGTCCTCGTAGCCCACGGGGTAGTCAATAGCGTTGAATTGGAAGCTCGGACCGCAGCCGTGCTGGAAGGGCTCGAAACCTGCGAGACAAAGGCCACAAACAGTACTTGAACGTGCAACGATCGCCATCAACACTCACAAACATCACATCATTAGCGAGGCTACTATGACCTATCTTATCAACAAGCAGACATCGTTCGGGCTTGGACCTGGCAGACTTATCGCCACGGCCATTGGACTCATTGTCCTGCTCTGCGCCGCGGGTCCTGCACTTGCGCATCACCCACTCGGTGGGCGCGCGCCGGCCGATCTGTTCGAAGGCATCGTATCGGGCTTCGCGCATCCCATCATCGGTATCGATCACCTTGCCTTCTTGCTGGCCATCGGTCTGCTCGCCGTCGGCCAGTCACGGCGTTATTGGATACCTGCCGCCTTCGTGGTGGCAACTGTCGCCGGCACGGTGATGCATCTCAGGGGCATGAACCTGTTCTCGGTTGAAGCCATGATCGCGATCTCGGTTGTGCTGTCCGGTGGCCTGTTGGTCGCCTATCGCCAATATCGCCCATCGTTGCTGATCGCGGTTGGTGGGATCGCCGGTTTATTCCATGGTTACGCCTATGGCGAAGCCATCATCGGTGCCGAAAGCACGCCGCTATTCGCCTACCTGGTAGGTTTTAGTGTCATCCAATATGTGGTTATGGCGACATCGATATGGGCCGGCGGACGGTTGGTCCAACGGGTCAGCGAGCAGACCTCACAGACCCTTGCGCGTGCGGTCGGCTCCGCGATCACGGCTGTCGGTCTCGTGTTTTTGGCGCTGACTTTCGGCTCAGTCTAAGCATGTGTACGGCGAATGCTCACCGCTTGCAACCGCTGGAGACTCTCCTGCCAATGCATGATGAATCCGTTATCTGGTGTAGTCATTCGCGAATTCGACGCGCTTTCGTTCAAGATAGCGCATTCTAAAAGCGCACTTGGTAAACGGTTTCACGACGGATCATTGCGATCAATCGCGGGGGTGCGGATCCAATTACGGCGCATAGGGGACGGACGTGATATCGTCGATTGCAAGGATCCGAAGATTAACGTTTCATCGATGGTATCGAAATAACGGATCGTTAACAGAACTGAAATAGTGAGGAACACGCTGATTAGGAACGGCTCTGTTAAACATCCAGCACGGAGCGATCTTGTTCGGTGCGAATTACTAACTATGCGGCGACGGGCCTGTGAGGTAGGATTTCCGTATGACTGATTTCAAGGGTATCCCCGTCGTCTCACCCCGGGTGGCGCACAGCCCTACACCGCGCGGTGGCGTCAAGTACGTCACCCCACAGGGCTTTACGGCGATCAAGGATGGGCTCAAGACATCACGCACCCCGGTCGAGCGCAGCGCGCTGGCCGGTAAGCCACGGTGGTTGAAAGCACCCATGCCAGCTGGCGAGGGCTTTGACGAAGTGCGGCGCAATGTCCGCGCGCATCGTCTTGCGACAGTGTGCGAGGAAGCCAAGTGCCCGAATATAGGGGAGTGCTGGAATGCGGGTACCGCAACTATCATGTTGATGGGAGCGGTTTGCACTCGGGCCTGTCGGTTCTGCTCAGTCGATACGGGCAATCCGCGCGGGTGGTTAGATGACGATGAACCCGACAATACCGCGCGCAGTGTCGAGCTAATGGGACTGAGTTACATCGTCCTCACGTCTGTGAATCGCGACGATCTGCCCGATGGTGGCGCTGCTCACTATGCAGCCGCGATCCGTGCGATCAAGCTGCGTACGCCGCATGTCGCGGTCGAAGCGCTAACACCCGATTTTGAGGGCGTGCTGCACGATGTCGAGCGAGTAGTCGATTCGGGCTTGGATGTGTTTGCGCAGAACGTCGAGACAGTTCTCCGCCTCACCCATCCGGTACGCGATCCACGTGCCAGCTACGTGCAGACGCTGGCGGTGCTCGCACATGCCAAGCGTTACCGCCCGAACGTGCTTACCAAAACGAGCCTGATGGTCGGTCTGGGCGAGACGGACGACGAAATCCTCGCAACCATGGATGACCTGCGACGGGTCGATGTAGATATATTGACGCTCGGTCAGTATTTGCGTCCTACGGTCAATCATTTGCCAGTGGAACGCTATGTCAGCCCGCGGCAATTCGATGACTACCGCCGCCAAGCGCTCGAGCGCGGCTTTCGAGAATGCGTGGCTGGTCCGCTCGTTCGCTCCAGTTATCGTGCGGAGCAGGCGCTCGCCGGCAACAATGCTGGCCTCGACAACTCGCAACACCGATAACGACGTTATTGTAGGCGGAACTCGTGCCGACGGCGCCGATGTTGATCGAGTAGCTGTGGCGGGATCGGGTACAAGCCCACGTGGCGCGCGATGCAGCGCTTTACCGACCGGTGTAGCGGGACCACCAATTCCGGAGAGGGGTAGTTTAAATTCAAGAAATAGCGAAAGCGATTGCGGATGTCCTGATTTTCCACCCAGCTCTGTTCCACGCGTAGGCGGTGAGTCACAAAGCGCTTCTCGCAATAGTGTTGGGGGACAGAGGCTTCTTGGTAAATTCGGTTCTCTTCGGTTGAGTTGCTAGAAGGTCCAAATACGCCACTGGTACTATGTGCTGTTGCTCTTCTCGGGTGACCAAGTCAGACCACCACGCACTAGCAGCCTGTCGGACTTAGG
This sequence comes from Pseudomonadota bacterium, assembly GCA_027618655.1. Taxonomy (GTDB): domain Bacteria; phylum Pseudomonadota; class Gammaproteobacteria; genus UBA11873. The sequence goes on from JAQCEL010000218.1 coordinate 6,711, forward strand.
CAAGCGTAGCGAGCATGGTGGGAAAACGAGCCAAAAA
>JAQCEL010000219.1 GCA_027618655.1 Pseudomonadota bacterium
CCGGTTCGACGATCTTCGAAGAACTTCACGCGGCAGGAAAAATAGAATTGGAGCTTGTGCCGCAAGGCACTTTAGCCGAACGCCTTAGGGCAGGCGGCGCCGGGATCCCGGGTTTCTATACCGCCACGGCAGTCGGCACGCCACTCGCCGACGGCAAGGAGTGTCGCGAATTCGATGGCCGATACTATTTATTAGAACGTGCGATTAAACCAGACGTTGCGCTCGTGCATGCCGAGCAAGCAGATCGGTGGGGGAATTTGTGTTTTTCTAAAACCGCACGTAACTTCAATCCGGTAATGGCGATGAGCGCGAAAGCAACCTTGGCGCAAGTCAATCACTTCGTCGCGCAACTCGACCCCGAGACGATCGTAACGCCAGGAATTTTTGTGACCCGAGTAGTGGGGATCCCCGCATGAGTACTTTAACCGCCTTAGATATTGCCCAGTGCGCTGCTAACGACATAGCGGAAGGTAGCTACGTAAATCTTGGCATCGGAATGCCGATGTTGGTCTCGAGTTGTCTACCGCGCGACCGCGAGTTTGTATTGCATACGGAAAACGGCATGCTCGGCATGGGACCGCCCCCGCCAGCAGGCGAAGAAGATATGGAGCTCATCAATGCGGGCAAGCAAGCCGTGACGATTGGACCTGGTGGCTCGTTCTTCCATCACGCCGATTCGTTCGCAATGATCCGCGGCGGTCACATCGACATTTCTATCCTCGGCGCCTATCAAGTCGCCGAAAACGGAGACATCGCAAATTGGATGCTACCCGGACCGAAGCCGCCCGCAGTTGGCGGTGCAATGGACCTTGTCGCCGGTGCGAAACAAGTGTGGGTGATGCTGTCGAGCCACGTGTCGAAAGACGGTGTTCCGAAAGTCGTTGCCGAATGCGACTTGCCGCTGACGGGAGTCCGCTGCGTTAACCGAATTTATTCGGACCTGGCCGTTATTGATGTGACGGACAAGGGACTCGTTGTCAGTGCGATCGTAGACGGCTTGTCGTTTGAGGAACTGCAGCAGAAAACTGGCGCGCAACTGCATCAAGCAGCGCAAATGAAAATGCTGCGTGGATCGGCGGCGTAGTCATCGAATCCGTAGAACTTCAGCTTGTTCTTGCAACGTCGAATAGTGGTTTGGAGCTTAGCTGACAACTGTGGAGCGGCGCCTACGCCCCGCAACTGAGGTAAGCAGGTAGCTCAGTAGGAAATCGATTAATAAGAGACATTCGTGCTTGCCGCGGCACGTCAGTCTCGCATTAATTTACCGTGAAGTACCGCGCAGTCGCCACAATCCGGTTACGGCCGAGGCGAATAGCAACAAGCGCCGGCGGCAAGGGTATGCCGGGCAGCTCCAGAATATCGGTCCGCGAAACCGACGTGAGATGAATAGCGGGGTCTTCGATATTAAATAGCGCTGCCACTTTTGTTTAAGTCGAGCGTGTCAGACTCCATTGGTTCCAGTAGAATCCGCGCGGTCGTGTCCATTCCAGTCCGGCTTGGTGAACATTTCAAAAGCAAGAGAGTACCTATGAATTCGCTGTTTTCCCCACTAACTTTCAACCGCGGACCAGCCATGAAAAACCGCTTTATGCTGGCGCCGTTAACCAATCAACAGAGTCATGAGGACGGAATCTGTTCAGACGATGAGTACAAATGGTTGACCAAGCGCGCCGAAGGCGGATTCGGTTTGACCATGACCTGCGCGGCGCATGTACAGCCGGAAGGAAAAGGTTTTTCGGGACAGCTCGGCATCTTTTCTGACGACCATCTACCAGGCATGACCCGCTTGGCCCGGACGATCAAGTCGAACGACAGCCTCGCCATCGTACAGCTCTACCACGGTGGTATGCGTTGCCCGCAAGCCGTTATCGGGATGCAGCCGCTGTGCCCTTCGGATAACGAGAAATGGGGTGCCCGGAGCATGACGACAGCCGAAGTCGAGGCAATGATTGAGGCGTTCATTAGCGCGGCCGTTCGCGCAGAACAAGCGGGTTTCGACGGTGTCGAACTGCACGGCGCACACGGTTATATCCTGGCGCAATTCCTTTCATCTGAGATCAATCATCGCGACGATCAGTTCGGCGGGTCGCTCGCTAACCGCCAGCGTCCGATCTTTGAGATCACTCGCGGAATCCGCGAGCGCTGTGCCAGCGATTTCACGATCGGAATACGCTTGTCTCCCGAGCGCTTCGGCATGAAGCTGGAGGAAGTTGTAGCGCTGGCAGAGCATCTCATGCGCGACGAATTAGTCGAGTTCCTCGACATGTCTATGTGGGACGTCTTCAAAATGCCGGAGGACGACAACCCGCAAGGGAAGAGTCTGTTGGCTTATTTCACCGAGCTCGACAGAAAGGGTGTTCGACTGGGCGTCGCCGGCAAGCTCAACACCCCTGCCGAGATGCAACGCGCGATGGAAGCGGGCGTGGACTGGGTAATGCTGGGCAGGGCCGCGATCCTCCATCACGATTATCCCAATCGACTAAACGCCGACAATAACTTCATGCCGGTAACTTTACCCGTTCCACCGCAACATCTGCTCACGGAAGGCTTGAGTGCCACGTTCGTTGACTACATGAAAAATTGGAAGGGCTTTGTGAAAGGTACCGACGGGTTTGTAGACAACGACGTGATCTTGAATAGCTAAGTTACAAATCTCCGCAAGGGGACAGGTATTTTTGACGGCGATACCGTCATCCAAATAGATCTGTCCCCTTTGCCATACTCAGTGACGTAATCGTCATCACGGTATTTCGCTTTGCGTCGCTGGTCACTCACTGCTTCTTGTTCAGCTTCAACCGACGCCGAGGCGTTCGAACCCAATCACAATCACAAGACAAGCTGTAATAACTGTCTAGACGGAACCCTTACGCCCCGCAGGCTCAAGCGTTTGAGCGCGTTGCGGCTTGACACCGACAGGTCCCTGCTTCGTGCAGTTCGAGCATATTTCCAGCCGGGTCATGCATGAATATCTGCTGCGATTGTGGCCCGACGATGCCGTCGGCAACCCAATACGGCGTGCCCATTCGATCGAGCTCGGCGCGGGTCGCGACGATGTCCTCTACGCCGAAGGCGACGTGGGGAGCAGCTGGGTCCTGCCCAGGTCCCTTGGCGAAGCGCGAGTCACCCTCCACGCCCATGAGGTGCACTTGCGCTCGACCGCCCACATCCACCCAATAGCCCGGAATCCCGGGAATTTGTGGCCTGCCGTCGTCGGCGCCCAAACCCAACACCTCGCGATAAAAAGTCATAGTCCTGTCAGCTTCATCCTGCGTTCCCCCGGTTCGCACAGCATGGTGATGCAATTCCAGAATTTTGATGGCCATGTTGTTCTCCTTAAAATTGATCCTAGCGAGTGTTTTGTGTTCGCTACTGCCGAAAGATTACTTGCCGGGGACAGTCTACCGCTTTAGGCGGCGCGCGAGCAGTTCGAGCGGGCCACTCGATCAGCATTATTGCGCGGTTGCAGCAAATTTCCAGGAGGAAGTGGTGTCTGCGCCATCGATGCACGCGCCCTAGCTACGGCTGCCGCAGGCTCATTCGTACTCGGCAACCCGGTTTGAAACCCTAAATAAACTTAGAAATGGTAAATAAACTTAGCAAGAATAAACTTAGGACACCCACAAAAATGTTGGAACAAGCACGATCGGTTGGTCGGTTGTTCGGTTGGTCGACGTACGAGCGCCGTGTCTTTCCTGCTATCAACCGTTAGTTGCAGGCATAAGTGCCAGACCAATACTGTCGGACCGAGTCGAAATTCTCGTGCTCGTCTTTACGACGAAGCCGAAGCTCGAAGTTCTAAGCGTGTTTTTTTCCATGATCCGACAGGGACCGAATTCTAATTGTTAATAAAAAAGGGCGCCCCAGCGCCCCTTTTCGTTTACCTAGATTTGAGCTGTCTTACTTGCCTGCTTTCCTCAAGTATTGCACTGTCATGCGAGATTGCGCCGCCTCATCTTTAACAAGTAGGCCTTTGAATTGTCCCGTCGTGCAGTGCTGTGCCTGAACGTCGATAACCATGAAGCAATCGTCAATCGCAACACCCGCTCCTTTATTCAACGGATGGTGCTCATCCGGGTATGCCTGGCATATCGAAAACGTCTTCCAAAAGTCACCTTTGCGATCGTAGAGCGCGCTTTGCGGCAAGGTAAACGTTTGCGCGTCGATGTTCATTACCCTTTTCGACAGCGGGTGGTTTTTGTCTTTGGGGCTTGCTTCAACTCGGTAGACCTTGCGCAATTCCCAGGTCGTATCAGCAAAGCAATTTCCTTGTCCGCCAAATTCCACATATTGATAGCCGTCCGTTTCTTGGTGATCCGTGGTCAGGGCTAAGGAGTTATGGTGATGGAACGGTAAGAAAACGTTCTTCGTTTCTATGTATTTCCAATCGTAGTCGGAAACTCGATTGTTGTAGCCTTCGAAATCCTCGATCATCACGTCCGTACCGAGGAAAGAGTCAGTTGTTTGCCCTGTCGCGAGACGCCGGACGCGACGTTGGAAGCCCAAATACAGCCAAGCGTCGTCCCGCTTACTATCGTCTTTATAGCGATGAATGAGTAACTGCGTGTCCTTCAGATCGAACGGTTCGAGTGCGATCGTATAAATCGAACGGAAGAGCTCGCCCGCGTTATTTGGAAGTTCCGGGGTTGGTTCGGTATTGACCCGGTGTTTCCAATTGAGAAAACGAAAGCACCATTGAATCGTGCGTTCGAGGTTCCCATTCTTCATGTTTTTATACTTCCAGAAGAATGGGCAAATATCGGCGTTGTCGCCCCAGTTGTAGCCGTATTGATAATTCCAGGCGAGTTTTATACCGGCGTTAGGATCGTTCACATCTGGTTCTTCTGGAAACGGCCGACCTGCAATAAAGTTTTCAACGATCCCTTGCGCGTTAAGCACTGGGGAATTGGCGGCCGCCGCGCGAGTCGCTGCAATATAATTCGGATGCAATTCCAGCGAGCCGGTCGGTGAGGTCTTCATCTCAAAGCGCCCGTTCTTCAGATGATCGAACATCCCCGGATCGAGTACCTCTTCAAACTGGTCGACGTTTGCTTGGTTAATCACCATCCCCGGCGTGTACCCTGGGAATTCCGGCGTCCAAGTTTTATACGGAAAGAAGGAATTATCGACCGCAGCGTCGTCAAACGCTGCAGCAGAAACCATCGACACGGCGGCTGCAACGGCAACCATGAGGCGCATAATAATTGAATACTTCATTGTCATTTCCTCTCTCAATTCCCGAGTTTCGCGGTCCACATCGATACGACGGAACGTTAGCACTGTTCGTTGTGTCGTGGTTCCCGCGCGTTATGTACTGTCTGCGCTACGATTCGACCTAAAACTGGTAGCGAAGCAGGATCTGTAGCTCGTCCTCGTCCTGCGCCATGCCGATAGGGCCTGATCGGAATCGACCTAACGGTTCAAAACCTAAACGGTTACCAAGGCTCGCAAAATCGTCCAAGCCCGGTACGCAGGCAGCTTCCGTGCCGGTACACGCTGTTCCCGCAGTAAACGGTGCAGCGCCGTTATTTGTTCGACCATCGTCAACAGAGTTCCTCGAGCGGCCAAATTTCACATTCGCGCCAAACGTCATGCGCCAATTATCATTAATTAGCCAATCGACAGCGGGCCCAATAACGCCAGCTTTCGCGCGAATATCGTAGGCCGTAATAAATCGTGGTTGGATGCGATCGTTGGCGTAGAACCCTTGAATCAGGAACGTTCCGATGAAGTTATGATCCCAATCTTGAAATCCGATCTGGCCGCCGTTACCGCCGCCGCCATTACTGATCTCCGGGCGCGGGTTGGTGAAGCGGTCGTGATCGAGTAGGTGCTGACCAAAGATTTGTCCAGATAGTACAAACGTTCGATTTGGATTCAGGAACCGTATATAGGTTGGACGATCCCAACCAACGACCCAGCGAATAACATCAGACTCAGAGAACAATCGTGCCTTGGATGTATCGGCAAATTCCTCCCCCTCCGTCCACGCGAGTTCGACCCTAAAAGCGGACTTGATGTAGTCGACATAGAAATCAGCGGATGTACCAATAAGTAGTACTCGCGGGAAGTGAATGTCAAATGCGGGCACTCCGGTTCGGGGACGCTCCGCACCGAACACGTCGGTTGGATCAGTTGGATTAGCCGATCCGGGTCCAATGAATGGGTTTTGAGACGGAATGCCTGCCCGTAGAGACGGCAACTGCGAATAATAGTACGCCGCGTTAATTGAAAACCCGACGCTCTTAAATACGCCTTCCATGCGCATACCAAATTGATCATGCCCATCTGGAATATCGATGTTGCGAATGCCAATAACGTGTGCTGGAAAATCGGTCGCAAGATTACCCGCCGGCGACAAACCGGAAGCGAAATTTGAGACCGTGCAACCGTTATCCCAACAGTTCTTGAGTGCTCTAAACGCATCGCCCGCTTTCAAGATGCTATACGGTTGACCGGCTTGACCTAAGTTATGCGGCGTGAACTGTTCGAAGTTCCACAGGAACTGGAAATTGAGATCCGAAAATATTTGCGTACCGCCAAGTCGCCATTCGACATTGAAAATGCCTAGCGGAATGCGGCTATCTTCGAATTCCTCGTAAATATTCTGAATTGAAAAATCGATTGGATTAATTTGGTCCAAAACGCGGAATAGATCCGTACGGCCCCACACGACTTGCTGGCGGCCAACTCGGAAATTGAGTTCTTGTCCGTTTGAGAACGGTAACGTCGCGT
>JAQCEL010000220.1 GCA_027618655.1 Pseudomonadota bacterium
GCCGCGACGTGCGCTTGTTCATGGCTACGAACTTCGCGATCGCGGGCCCGCATTGCTTGCACTAAGCTGAGATCCGATTGGTCTTTTAACGACGACGATTCCGGCAAGTTCCGTTCGACTGCAGGCCGCGTACTCGTTGCAGTGGGATGGACGGCGCTTGTAGCGTGTAACTGGATCATAAGTTTCTTTAACTGTACCAAGCCGTAATAGCGGCTGCCCAAACGCGGAACTTGAACTCGCCCGATAGTCCATGCGCTCGTGTATCATGCGACACCGCTTTGTCGGACACCTACCCTCCGAAGAACCATTTCTGACTCATGAATCAAATCATTTTTTGGTTGAGCGCTGGCGCCTTTATTGTCGTCGCAATTATGCGCGTCACCGATCCGATCCTGCCAATACTTGCCGACGAATTCGGCCTAACGGTCGGCAAAGTGAGCATTGTTGTCACCGCGTTCACGGTGCCGTATGCCTTAGTACAACTGTTGGTCGGGCCGCTTGGAGATCGCTTCGGCAAACTCAAAATTATCATTTTTGCACTCGGTGCGTCGTCGGTTTTTACCCTGATCTGTGCGCTCGCTAATAGCGTAGAGTTACTTGCTGGATTTCGCTTCATGGCCGGCATCGCAACAGCAGCAGTGATCCCGCTATCGATGGCATTCATCGCCGACAATTTTTCTTACGAGGTGCGCCAACCCGTCATTGCACGCTATTTAAGCGGCTTGATCATGGGACAAATCGCCGGTGGTAGTCTCGGCGGGATCATGGCCGAACTATTCGGTTGGCGCGTGATATTTATCGTTTTTGGGATAGTGGTGGGTGCAATGACCTACTTCGTTTGGCGTTTTTCGAATCATCACCAAGAGACGGTCCGCCCGGCGGCACTTTACGGCCGTCGGTTGTTCCTACCCTATCTCGCGCTGTTGCGCCAACGACGGCCGCGCGAGGTCATTGTCACAGCAATTTTTGAAGGATTCTTTTTCTTTGGCGCAGGGGCATTTCTTGGCGCATTTTTGCATGACCGCTTCGAGATCGGTTATGCCTGGGTCGGTTTAATGCTGGCTTGTTTCGGTGCCGGGAGTTTGATTTATAGCCGCACGGCGGGGCCAATCATTCAGACTTTGGGCGAGCGCGGGATGGTAATCGCCGGCAGTGTGACGATGTCATGTTGCTATTTAGCGTTGGCTTTCGCGCCGAACTGGCAGACCTGTGTTCCGATCCTGATGATTTGTGGCTTCGGTTTTTATCTCTTGCACAACACCTTGCAAACCTTGGCAACGGAACTTGCCCCTGATGCCCGCGGCACCGCGGTGTCCTTATTTGCCTTTAGTCTGATCATCGGTCAGGGCGCAGGCGTCGCCTTCCTCGGGTCAATCATTGATCGCTATGGCTATACGCCAGCGTTCGTACTGGTCTCAATTGCAGTCATATGTTTGGGAATGTGGTTTCAGGATAGGCTGAAAGTCGTTCCGCCAGTGGCTGTCTCACCATAACCCGCGAACACCTTCACTCGCACTCATGGAGCGCCCGTGACAAAACGCCGACTCACACAAGCATCAACGAGAGTTGCCGAAACTATCTTCGCCATGCATGATAAAGATAGGCAGGTGAACAATTGCCAGCATGCGTGCCGGTTGGCGCCGAGAACTACCGCTTATTGTGCCGAACTCGCGAGGACCCAAAATGCAATCCAGAACACTTCGTCAACTGTCATTGGCTGCGGTCGTTACAGCCACCCAGCTATTTTTCTATTCGGTGGCGCTAGCACATGGCGATGGTGAGAGCACCGAAACACCGCTCTGGCAACTAAGCCCTGAACAAATTGCCGCCCAAGTAAACGTTGTGCGAGGCGGCGCAGATCTCACGCCGAAATCCTGGCCGAATGGCGCAAAAGTGGCCGTCAGCTTTTCGTTTGACGTCGATACCGAACCTGTTTGGATGGGCTTTCAAAAACAGATGAGCCCGTCGTATATGTCGCGCGGCGAATATGGCGCACGCGTTGGCATGCCCCGCGTCATGAAACTACTCGAGAAGCATAAGATAAACGCCACGTTCTTTATTCCGGCAATGTCGATGTTGCTGCACCCGGAAATCGTCCAGGCAATTCGCAAACATCCGACTTACGAGATTGGATTCCATTCCTACGTACACGAAAACCCACTTGATCTCACACCAGACCAGGAACGCTCGGTGTATGAGAAAGCCTTAGCAATTTTCGTCGATCAAGTTGGCAAACGTCCCGTCGGGTTTCGCTCAGCCGCTTGGGATCTGACGCCGTCGACGATCAAGCTAGTGCAAGAAATGGGCTTTCTATATGAAAGTAGCATGATGGCCGACGATCGCCCGTATCAGCTCATTGCCGAAGGTAAAGATACGGGCTTAGTTGAGCTACCGGTCGAATGGATTCTCGACGACTGGCCGTACTTTCAGGTGAGCTGGCCGAGCAAGCATGTCGCTATGCGTAATGCCGACGATGTGTATTCGATATGGAAAGAGGAGTTTGACGGTGCCTATGAAGAAGGCACAGCGTACATTCTGACGATGCATCCCCAAGTTATCGGTCATCGTTATCGGATCAAGATGCTCGACCGTTTAATTACCTACATGAAGAGCAAACCGGATGTGTGGTTCGCGACTCACGAAGAAATTGCCCGTTACGTGAAAGCACAAACAAGCGAGTAATCTCCCGCGAATGCTGCGTCTTCAACGCGTTGCTGATTCGTCTAGGTCGACCTTCGGCTTATGGATCAGCACGCTGTGAATGACTGTGTCGGATTCAAAATAAACTGCAAAATAGGGATACCGCCAAATAGAAATCGGCGGATCCCCGACCGGTGCAGATTTGCTTTGTGGCAAGCCGTATTCATTTAACACGGAATTTTGACTCATTCCGCGAACCGGTCTCGGCAAGTGCTGCATCTCTGGGGCTTGCTGTCCGATCGGAACAACGATCACCTCCCCATTCGACGTCTGCGCTAGCGCGAAAAAAATAACTAAGGCGGTAATTCTTCGCCTATTCATTTAGACGCAAGAACCATTTTTCACTATGTGGAGCAACGACTAGATCTGTTGGATAGAGTAAATACCGCGCGCATTAAGATAATGCGATCACGACCGAGCCTAGCGCTTTAACTTCGCCACGCTGATCCGCCGCGCTAACTTCAACGCGCACACAACGCTCGTCGCCATCAATAAATTTCTCGACAATCTTTCCCGTGGTCGTGATCGCATCACCGATCCGAGTCATTGCCTGGAAGCGTGTGTCGAAAGATCGGATCGCATCTTGCGATACCCAATTGGTCAGTGTTCGACCCATGTAGGCCATGATCAGCATGCCGTGCGCGATGACGTCATCTAATCCCGACTCGCGGGCGAAGTCGATATCGACATGCAAGGGGTTGTGATCGCCTGAAGCACCACAATAAATCGCCAAGGCATGACGTGTTACGGGCGGCATGGACAGGCTCGGAATGTTATCGTCGACCTTCACAGAATTATAATTCAGCACTGACATTGCTTTCCTTTAGCCGTTTCGAATGGCAATCGTGCGTCGAAAATCGGCGACCGACTCCGCTCTTTGGTTAGTAATAAAAACATCTTGCACAACGAATTCTAATGCGCCGTTCTTCTTCGCGTAGATGTCGACAATTTCCGAACGAAATGTCATGACCTCACCAGCGTACGCTGGCCGGTAGTATTGGAATCGTTGTCCTCCGTGTAATGCGCGTGGCAATGGGATGCCTAATTCGCGAAACCAAAGATACGGATCAGGATGTTCCATTTCAAGGCAAAACAAGAACGTCGGCGGCATCAAAATCGAGCTGTGCCCTGCGGCCCGGGCGGCGGCTTCGTCGAAATAAATAGGATCCGTCTCGCCGATCGCTTTAGCGAATAACCGCAAGCGTCCCTTTTCGACATCGGCGTCGAAAGGGGCTGATTTGGTACCAATAAACTTCAGGTCGATCATGGCGGCAACGGTCTCCTCGGTATCCTGCGCTTGGCATACATCGTAACATTACACGACTCCCTAAGAGACTAGCGAATGAACCTGGAAGACAATCGTAAACCAACTGGCCCGCGGGTACTGCAAGGTGTGAAAGTTCTCGACTTCAGTTGCGTGATCTCGGGGCCCTATTGCACCCGCATGATGGCGGACCTCGGCGCTGAGGTATTAAAAATCGAGCCGCCCGGCGGTGAGCTATTACGCGCCGCACCACCCCATAGAAACGGTGCGAGCAAACTCTTTAGCCAGCTGAACGCTGGGAAACGCTGTATCACGCTCGATCTGAAAAGCCCCACTGCAATCGACGTCGTCAAGCGGCTCGTAGCAGATGTCGACGTGGTCGTCGAAAACTTCAGTCCCGGAGTAATGCAAAGACTCGGTATCGATTATCCAGTGCTACGTGAATGTAATGAGCGCCTGATCATGTGTTCCATTTCCGGCTTCGGCCAAACGGGACCTGATGCCACCCGGCCCGCGTTTGCGCCAATCGTCCAAGCGTGGAGCGGCTACGATGCTGTCACCTTGCATTATCAACCGACCATCGACAAGCCACTCAATATGGGCTTGCCCGTTGCAGATAATGTTGCCTCATTACAAGCGTTCGGTGCGATCAGTGCGGCACTCTTTTATCGCGAAAAGACCGGAGTCGGCCAGTACATAGACATTGCGATGTTCGATGCCTTGCTCGGCACGATGCAGAAGGATTTCCAGATCATCCTCGAGCCGAATACGTTCGATCGTATCTATGGACCGATCGACACGAGCGACGGTTTTGTCTTAATGATGTTAATCAGCCCGCGGCATTTCGAAGCGCTTGCCGATCTCATTGGCCAGCCGGAACTAAAAAGCGATCCGCGCTTTTCCACCACGCCGCAAAGATTAAATCATTACGCGGAGCTCATGGAGATCGCAGCCGTTTGGACGGCGACGCGGACGAGTAGCGAAGTCATGGAAGCGTTAAAAAATAGTCACATCCCGGTGAGTCAATATCGCGAACTCGCGGAAACTATCGACGATCCGCAATTGCTCCATCGCAATATGATCGCCGAGACAACCGACGCAGGGGGTCCGCTGCGCGTGCCTAACTCACCGTTCTTGTTCTCCGAAACGCAAGCGGCCATTGCACCATGGGTCGCACAAATCGGAGAACACAACGACACGGTATTTCGCGACGAATTGGGACTCGATCTTAAGACATTACGTGCAAACTGAACGCCGAAGCTTATTCCGTCCGTAGGGCTTCCACGGGATCCATGCGTGCCGCTTTAACGGCCGGCATTAAGCCTGACAGGAGTCCAATCACGGCTGACACTAGCAACGCTGCGATGACGTAAATCCACGCGACCTTGACGGGCAAGCTCGGTAACGCTAGCTGCGCCAATTCAATCAACAGCACCGCGCCAACGATGCCGCTCGCGCCACCTAAGGTGCCAAGGATCGCCGCCTCGATTAAAAACAGGCTCCGTATCTGCGAACGCGGCGCGCCAATTGCTCGGAATAGTCCGACTTCTGAAGTTCGCTCGGCCACCGCAATCGTCATGATAGTGGTGATCCCGACGGCACCCACCAGTAGCGAAATGCCACCAACCGCGGCGACGCCGAAGGTCAAAACGCGAAGAATCGAGTCGAGAACCGACAGCATCTGTTCTTGAGTTTTTATCGTAAAGTCTTCCTGACCGTGACGCACAAGTAAAACGCGATGCAGGTCTGCAGAGACCCCGTCGGCACTATCGTTGTTCCGATAGATCACGTCGATTTCCATAACCCCTTCGCGATTAAATAATTCAGTCGCCTTGCCAGTTGGAATGAATACCGTATCGTCCAGGTCGAAGCCTAACATTTGGCCTTTCGATTCCATCACCCCAACCACCCGATAACGATCGCTGCCGATCCTGATGCGTGCGCCAAGCGGACTATTATTTCCGAACAATTCTGTTTGCAGTCGCGCGCCAAGGACCGCAAATGCGCGCGCGCTTTCGAATCCATCATTTGGCAAAAACGTGCCTGCAGCGACGTTCATGCGCCACACTGCCGGCATATCGGGACCGATACCGATGATCGTCGTGCGTCGATTCTTCTGCCCGAATTCCACCCGGGCATTACCTTGCACAACGGGCACCACAGCTTCAACTGCGTTCACTCTTAGCAGTGCTGCCGCGTCATCCGTCGTTAGATGGCGAACACTTGAAATGGTCGCCCCGGATACGCCGAATGTGGTGGTCTTGCCCGGCGTTACCGCAATAATATTCGTGCCAAACTGAGTGAACTCACCGAGTACAAATTGTCGCACGCCTTCGCCCAGCGCGGTCAGCAACACGACCGCTGCGATCCCGACCGCGATCCCCAAAATCGTTAAGCCAGAGCGTAGGCGATGGCTAGTAATCGCACCGATCGTCAGACTCAATGAGTCGGTAACGCGCATTAGCGATTGGATAGTGCTTCGATGCGGTCTAACGCTGCGGCACGTCGCGCCGGCAGCACACCAAACACGATTCCACTCAGCATAGAAACGAGCACGGCGACAACAATCGCCCAACTCGGCACGGCGACCGGAAAACTCGGATACAGATGTGCGATGGTTGCGGTTGCCCCAAGGCCCGCGGCTAAACCGACTATCGCACCAACCAGTGCAAGCAACAAAGCCTCGACAATAAACAATCGACGAATGTCAACGGCGCGGGCGCCGAT
>JAQCEL010000221.1 GCA_027618655.1 Pseudomonadota bacterium
GGGCGGCACATCCCGATCGGAGTGACCCGCCAGATAGAACTGCGGAAGAAAGGCGGCAAGAATTCCGGCACTGGTGCTGCCTTGCGTATGCGCGGGGAAAAAAATCTTGTTGCCAAGATGGCGACCGTTACGCACGAAAAATACCTGCACACATCCAACATTACCGCGAGCACGACACACGATGATATCGAAATTCCCATTCCCTGACGCGACGTACTGTTCCGATTGCAATTTTTGCAAACGTTGAATTTGGTCTCGCAGGGCCGCAGCTCGCTCATAGTCCAAACATGCTGCGCGCGCGTCCATATCTACGGTTAAGGAGTCCACGACTTCTTGCGATCGACCTTCGAGGAATAAAACCGCGCGCTGAACGTCTTGTTTATAGTCCTCGGCCTCGATGAGTCCGACACAGGGTGCCGTACAACGCTTTATTTGGTGCTGCAGGCACGGGCGAGTTCGATTGCGAAAATAACTATCGTCGCATTGGCGCAATAAAAATAGTTTTTGTAGCAAATTCAATGTCGAGCGCACCGCGCCAGCATTCGGATACGGTCCAAAATATCGCCCGCTACCGTTACGTGCGCCACGATGAAAACTGAGCTTTGGAAAATCTTCGTCGTTTGCTACATAAATGTATGGATAGCTTTTATCGTCGCGCAAGACGATGTTATAGCGCGGACGCAAATCCTTAATTAAGTTGCTTTCGAGTAAAAACGCTTCGTTCTCAGTGCGGGTCACGGTCACCGCCATCGATTGTACGTATCCCACCATGGAACGCACTTTGGGCGTCATGTTGGCTTGGCTATTAAAGTAACTTGATACGCGTTTTTTTAGATGCTTCGCTTTACCCACATAGATAATGTCACCCGCCCCATCAGAAAACTGATAGACACCCGGTTTCGTTGGAAGCTCGCGACATTGCTGCTTCAGCTCATCAAAAGTTAGCGTCTCAGTCATCGCGCCTCAACAAGTCCTTTGGCCGTGGCGAATACCTCGCTAAACATTGCGGCAGTTAAGCGTTTTGTTTGCGTGTTGTAGCGACTGCAGTGATACGAGTCGAGTAGCCACAATTGATCGTCGAGCGCGTGGCAATTCGCATGGCCGAATCTAAATTCAGCTTGACGTTTGCGCAGCGCTTTGACGACTGCTGTGTGTGCAACCTGGCCGAGCGCAATAATGACGCCGGGCCGCGGCAGCAAGGCAAGATCGGCGGCTAGAAACGAATTGCACTCGGTAATTTCTTGCGTTGTTGGCTTGTTTGCCGGCGGCAGGCATTTAACCGCATTAGTGATCCGGCAATTGATCAAGCGCAGGCCATCATCTGCGCGATTTCCAGTCGGCTGGTTCGTCAGTCCATGAGCAAACAAGGTTTCATAGAGCAGAATTCCCGCGTGATCCCCAGTGAATGGACGCCCCGTGGCATTCGCACCGTGCATGCCAGGCGCGAGCCCCACGATCAACATGCGTGATCCCGGCTTGCCGAAGGGTGCAACCGGTGCCGCGTGGTAGCTCGGTTGGGTCTCTTTGACACTGTCGAGGAAGCTCGCCAGCCGCTCGCATTTGCGACATCGGATGTCAAACGTCGGATCCTTACTCTTGGACGCAAGCTGACGACTCATCACGAGAGTTGCAGGTCGTCTAGATCTTCCGCCGCCGAACCTATCTCGACCAGTTCGGATAGACCTTGCGCGTTGGCAATGATGGCTAGTTGTACATCGTTCGTCGCGCCGAGTTTTTCGCACAAAGAACGTCGATGGCGTGCGATTGTTTTAGGGCTCAGGCAGATGGCGCGCGCGATTTCATCGACGTTTAGACCCTGACTAATTTTTTGAAGAACTTGTATTTCTCGCGACGATAAGGCGTTCACCCCGTCTAGCGTGCCGCTCATCGAATCATTGATTGCGATCCGCTGGGCGACATCCTTGCTGATGTAGGGTGCCCCGCTCGCGACGGTGCGGATGGCATGAACCAACTCGTCCGTATCGGCGCCTTTGCTGACATATCCCGATCCACCAATTTCCATAAATCGACGCGGATAGGGACCGTCTACGTAGACTGACAAGCCAATGACTTTACAATTCGGATCACCACTGACGACGTGGCGAGTTGCTTCCAAACCACCCATTCCGGGCATATTCAGGTCCATCAGAACAATATCGATCGTTTGGTTGCGAACAATTTCGCGCGCGCGCTCGCCACTATCGGCTTCCCCGATGACATCGAAATCATCGGTCGCGCTTAGCTTCGCCGAAATGCACCGGCGCACTAATCGTTGGTCGTCGACAACAAGGATTTTGATCATAGTAATTTATAGCTGCCGTCGCGTTCGCGAGCCATCGTCGTACCGATTAACTGGCGCAGTGCAAGCTAGCGTAGATCGACCAGATTTCGCGGAACGTTTCCGTAAATTCGTTCGGATGTTCGCCGAGCCAACGATTTAGCGTGTCACTATCCACCCATCGACCTTCGGTAATCTCAACGGGGTCTGGGATCGGTTCCAGTGCCGTGTGGTGACGGTAGACCACCACAAACTCGAGGCCTGTCGCCGGCTTTGCCTCGAGCTTAAACAGCTCGTCGAGATCCGAATCTAAGGGCAATCCCAATTCTTCCGCCAACTCACGGTTCGCCGCTGCTCGATAATTTTCTCCGCTATCAACATGTCCGGCAGCCGAAGTATCCCAGAGACCGGGCGAATTATCCTTAGTCATGCTGCGTTTCTGCAAATAGATTCGGCGACCCCTATCGAATACCAGGATATGGACCGCACGATGGCGATAATTTTCCTGATGCACGGTGGGACGCGTTGCCGTGCCGATCACATGGTCACGTGCGTCAACGACATCCAGTACTTCTTCAGTTACGTCACGCGCGAGACCCATTATGCTTGTGTGCGCGCCGCTATACGCTTTAGGCCGCGTCCGCTTTCATATGCGAGACTTGAGCCTTTCGCCATAGCTCATCGCTGTCGAAATCATCTACATCGATCGCGCGACGCAGCGCCACCTGGGACGCACGTAGTTGCTGCGCTTCGTTCGGCGTGATGATGCCTGCCTGCAAGGCAGCGGCGATGACATCGGCACAATGGGCAGGGATTTTCGCTTCTTTGAGCGCCGTTCTTAGCTTTTCCTCGGCGTCTTGACTCAAAGCCATGACCGTCACCGCATGCTCTAGGCAGCCAATGAGATCGTCCGGTGAGTCGTTAAAATACATGCCCGCACATATTCGATCGCGAAAATCTCGCGACGAGACGAGCAGATCTGCGACGCGGCCACTGAGTTCGTCGGAACCACGTCGCCACCATCTTCCCCAGGGAAATACGAGCCGGCGTAGTAGCCACGCAGAAGATCGTGACGGTAGATTAGCCAGAATTTCGTCTAGATTGTCGTAAACGCAATACAGTCCGTTTTGGAAGGCCAGCTCAATCACTGGCAGATCACAGTCCTGACGGCCGTCGTCTTCGAAACGTTTTAGCGCGCAACTGAGTAAATACAATTCGCCGATGATATCAGCGAACCTGCCAGACAATTTTTCCTTGCGCTTAAGCGCCCCGCCGAGCTGCAACAACGCGCAATCGGCAACAATTGAAAATGAAGCGCTCGCGCGTTCGAGCTGCGCGTACCAGTAATTGGCTTCGCCGACCGACGGATCGGAACCAAGGAGTCCACCCGTTGCGTTTCGAAACAAAGCCCGTGCAGCGTTCGTTAGCAATGAACCGGCGTGCCCAAACAAAGCGACATCGAAAGCGGCGATGGCGGCGGACGGATTTTTCAGGCCCGCTGCGGCGATTTCTTTCTGCAACCACGGATGGCAGCGCATGGCCCCTTGTCCGAATATGATCAGCGAACGAGTTAGGATATTTGCGCCTTCGACTGTAATAGCAACCGGTGCGGCGGTATACGCCGCCAATAGGTAATTCGACGGGCCATCGCAAACCCCGCGACCACCGTGCACATCCATCGCGTCGTTCACGGATTGGCGCAATCTTTCGGTTGCTTGATATTTCAGCAGCGCCGACACAACCGCCGGTTCCTCGCCGATATCTAATGCACCGGCGGTTACACCGCGTGCGCAATCCACTAGATAAGTGTTCACCACGATGCGCGCGATTGCTTCTTGCACGCCCTCAAATTTTCCAATGGGGACGTTGAACTGCTTGCGCACCGCCGCGTAAGCGCCGGTCGTGCGCGCACACATTTTAAGCCCGGCGACACTAGAGCTCGGTAACGAGATCGAACGCCCTGCGGCCAAACTATTCATGAGCATGCGCCAACCCCGTCCGCATTGTTCTTGCCCGCCGATCACCCAATCCATCGGAATGAAAACGTTTGTTCCAGAATTTGGTCCATTTTGAAATGCCTGGCGCGCGGGATAATGGCGACGTCCGATCTGTACCCCAGGGTGGTCTGCCGGCAACAAGGCGATCGTGATCCCGATATCGACCGTGTCGCCAAGTAAGCCATCGGGGTCGAACAGATGAAAAGCGAGGCCCAAAACCGTCGCTATCGGGCTTAAGGTGATGTAGCGCTTTTCCCAAGTGATGCGGATACCGAGAATCTCTTCGCCGTTGAAGTTTTCTCGACAGACGATGCCGGAATCTGGAATCGCGGCGGCGTCCGAACCAGCGAAAGGATTGGTGAGCGCAAAGCACGGAATCTCGTCTCCGCACGCCAGTCTCGGTAAATAATGCGCCTTTTGTGCGTTGCTTCCGTAACGAAGCAATAGCTCTGCCGGTCCGAGCGAGTTCGGTACCATCACACTCACGGCCGCTGTACTCGAACGCGATGCTATTTTTTCGATTACCCGCGAATGGGCGCGCGCCGAAAATCCTTTGCCACCGAAGTCGCGCGGAATAATTAAACCCAAGAACCCCTCGTCCTTTATGAACCGCCAAACATTCGCCGGCAACTCACCGCTACGTGATATCTGCCAGTCGTCGATCATCGAACATAAGGTGTTAACCGGACCATCGAGAAAACTCTGTTCGTCAGGCGATAGTTTTTCAGCCGGTAGCTCGAGCAATTTTTCCCAATTCGGATTTCCGGAAAAAAGTTCAGCATCGAACCATACGGTTCCGGCGTCGAGCGCTTCTTGTTCCGTCGATGAGATGGCGGGCAACTCGCGGCGAAATAGTTCCAACGCAGGTCCGCTGACAAAACGATGACGTAATCTGCGAACGTTCAACGCTGCCATCACACCTAACAGCAACCAAGCGACAAATATGACCGATGAGGCTAGGAACCCAGCGGATATTTTCGTCAGCACCAACAGGCCAATCGAGCCGACGATGGTTGCTAGCGCCAAGGAAGCGCGAAGATAAGCAAGAACTCCTAGGGAGATGACGATGCTCAAGAGAACGAAAAATGTGTTCATCGAATTAGTAGCCCCCGTAAAACGCGCATTAGCTCAATTCCGATCGCGCGAGCCGCAGATTGGGAAACAACAGCATAAAGGCGCTATTTGCGTGCAAATAGCTAAGCTGATTCGGTTACTCCGGCGGCCGAAACGACCCGATTCCTGCCCGCTTTCTTATCCGAGTATAGGGCCTTATCCGCCGCTTCGATCAGCTGCCTTGGGGTATGGTCTACGGAGGGCGTTAGTGTTGCAACACCGAAACTGGCTGTCACGCGGTCAGAAACGCCAGATGCGGGATGCATAATTCCACGATCCACAATTGCCTGTTTAAGTTGCTCGGCGATTTCTCGCGCGGCGCAATCCTCGGATCCGGGTAGCAACAAAACGAACTCCTCGCCGCCGAATCGCGCGGCTGTGTCGCCGCTGCGGCGCGCAAAGTTACCGAGAACCTCACCAATTTCTGCTAGGCAGTCGTCACCGGCACTGTGCCCCAAGGTATCGTTAAATTGCTTAAAACAATCGATATCTAAGAGCACGATAGATACGGGCTTCTGCGCACGAAACGCGCGTGCAAGTTCGGATTCTAGCTGCTCATCAAAATATCGCCGATTCGCAATTCCGGTAAGTGAGTCGCGTGACGACAACTGCTCCGCACGATGGCGAGCGGCCCTAAGCTCGCGCTCATTGTGGAGTCTTCGCTCGATTTCCTCCGACGCGAGGCGTGCCTGCGTCTCATATTTTTGCAGCAAAGCTAGGTTTTCGGCCTTTAACGACAACTCGATGTGCAGCGCTCGCCGAGCGCGGATGTTGCCGACCGTGACATGCGCATAAGTGAGGCCGATCGCCACGACAACCGCAAATGAGGCTCTGTCTTGATTCGCGATTAACGTGAGTAAGGAAGGAACAGTCGCCGGTAACGCTAGCGCCGCAGTCGCAATCGGATCGGCATGGAAGGCGTTAACGCCACCGATCACCACGATCAAGACCCATGACACCGCCAAAATAAATGAAAGATCATGGAAACTGGTGCCGGACGCCAATGGCGCGAATCCCCACATTAAGGCCGTGACCCCGATGCAAGCATAAACCGCTAGGGAGCGTTGCGTTTCCTCAATCTCACGAGTTGCCTGAAGCCAGCGCAGCATCGCGGAGCGTGCGAGCACCACAACGGCGAAGATCGTCCACCACAAAAATATATCGTTAGAGTCGGACTGGTGGACAAAAAACAGTACAAATATGCCGCTAACTAAGACGTTCTGTATGTTGCTGTAGCGTAATTCCGCAAGCAAAGCGCGGTTCTTCTCGGCTCGC
>JAQCEL010000014.1 GCA_027618655.1 Pseudomonadota bacterium
TCAGGATCGTTGACGATGAAGGCCTAGTGGTCGCTGATGGAGTGGAAGGTCGGTTGCAATCGCGCTGCGCAACGACATTTATCGGCTACTTGAAACGCCCGGATGCTTACGCGGTCAATAGCGAATTTTGGCTTGAAACCGGTGATAACGCGCGCTTGGATGCACAAGGGTATATCCGCATTACGGGGCGTTCGAAGGACATCATCATTCGGGGCGGCGAAAATGTACCGATCGTTGAAGTAGAAGAACTCCTATACAGACATCCCGCAGTGCTGGATGCGGCGATCGTGGCGATGCCAGACGAGCGACTCGGTGAGCGCGGTTGTGCCTTCGTATCCTTGCGCCCCGGAATGACATTCGATTTTGGTGAGATGATCGATTACTTAGTCGATGGCGGTCTCATCAAACAATATTTACCAGAGCGTCTTGAACTGCTTGACGAATTTCCACGCACCCCGAGTGGAAAAATTCAAAAATTTAAATTGCGCGAGACTGCGCAAACCTTGCGACCTCGGACTAACAAACCTTAGATCGGAATAAACTTATGACCGAAGACGAACTGCTGCAACGGCTATCCGCAACCTTACGCACGGAAATTGGCCCTGCGATTGAAGTTGAATACCCAAAAACGCAGGCGTTTATGGCCGCTGTAGTCACCCAAAAATTAGGTCGCCAGGTGGGACTCGCACGTGTGCACGAAACAGCCGAAGCGGCAGATTTCAATGCCTTAGTGACCGACTTGCAAGAACTGACCAAGTCTAGCCCTAAGCTTAAGAAATTAGACGACGCAATTGCCGCTTTCGATGGTCAACGTTCGAAGGTCGAGCTTTGCCAAGTGATCGATGCTTTATACGGTGAGCGTGCGGAACTGGGTGAAGCGCAATTCGCGAGGTTGTTGGCGCGGATCCGAGTTTGTTTACGATCAAGCATCGACAGACAGATGGAATACGCGGCATGAGTGATCTAGCCGTCGCCCCTATCTCGTCGGATGAGATCCGCGCTTACCTAGCTACGCAACTACCTGATGCGACGGATCTGGCGCTCCACGACGTGGCGCAGATCGCCGTCGGATGGTCGCATGAAACGTGGTTATTCGATTTACATTATCGCGAAGGCGGTGAAAGTCATGTCCTCGGCTTATGTCTGCGCCGTGATCCTGGCAACGCCTTATTACGCCACTTGTCGGATCTCGGCGAGCAGTTCCGCGTTCTGAAATGCCTCGAGAAAACTAATCTACCAACCCCAAAAGCCTACTGGTATGAAAGCGACCCGGCTATTCTGGGTGCGCCGTTTTTGGTGATGGAAAAAGTCGCTGGTAGCTGCCCGAGCCCGTGGGGCAGGGAAGGCCGCGCGTTTTATCAAGGGGCGGCTGAACGCGGCGTGTTACCGCGAGAATTCACCGAGGCGCTCGCGACCTTGCATACGATCGATTGGCGCGCGGTTGAACTGGATTTTCTCGGCGTGCCTGCGAGCGGGCGTGGATTCGCTGAGAGAGAAATCGCGAAATGGCGCGAATTGATTGCGACAACCGCGCATCCGCCAGAGCCCATATTGACAGACCTGATTGGTTGGTTAGAAGCGAATATTCCGCCGACTGATCGTGTGACTTTAGTACACGGCGCTTATCGTACCGGTAATCTTCTGATCGATAGCGACCGCGTATCTGCAGTACTCGATTGGGAATTACAGGTACTCGGCGATCCCATGTATGACGTGGCTTATGTGCTCAGCGATCTTAATCGAGAAGGTACGCACTTACTCTCGAATCTTGTCGAACGCGACGCATTTATGCGTGATTACGAAGCGGCGACAGGATTTACGATTGATGAAGATGCGTGTCGTTATTACAACGCCTTATACGCCATGCGCTCCGTTGCCTTCTGGATGAGTGCTTCAGATCTGTACGCGAGTGGACGCAGTAACGATTTGCGTCTTGCACGTACTGCGTGGTCGGTGCCCGTGGTATTAGATCGAGCGGCGCGAGATTTGGGTTACTGAGCAGCGATGCGAATCGTCGAGGTGGCTCGAGTACCACTCGAGCTTTTCAAGATCCTCAAGTTCGAAGGACTGGTCGCGAGTGGTGGCGAAGCTAAATTTGCAATTGCTGATGGAAAAGTCACAGTAAACGGCGAGGTCGAAACCCGTAAACGAAGAAAAATCGTCTCAGGCGACGTAATCGGCTTCGCGAACGAAGAGTTTCAGATCGAGCTTGGATCCGTCCCAGTTTAACGAGTCTCAGCGTTACCCTGACCGGAATTTGACGTACCAGATTTATCCGCCGGGTCATGCGGTTCAGGTCACCCGCTAACCCGTACTTTCATTTCGGCGACACACGACACGGCCATTCGTGTATCGTTGCCTAAGTCCAACAGGCCCCCAATGTTTCGTGACCGTTCTGGCGCGAGCGTCAAAAACAGCGATTCGATCGGAATAAGCCCATCGACTAAGGATGATTTGCGTGACGGAAACTGATTTTTCGAATCTGGGCTTGCCAACGAGCCTCCTAGCTAATCTTTCATCACTTGGTTATGAGGTGATGACACCGATTCAAGAACAGAGTTTGCCCAGTATTTTGGCCGGCCGCGATATGCTTGGACAAGCGAAAACCGGATCAGGGAAAACGGTTGCGTTCGGATTAGGATTACTTAACAGCCTAGATGCCACGCGCTTTCAAGTACAAGCTTTAGTGTTGTGTCCGACCCGCGAACTTGCCGAACAAGTCGCGACTGAAATTAGGCGACTCGCACGCTCAACGCCGAACATTAAAATTCTCGCATTGTGCGGCGGCACGCCGTTTAGGCCGCAGGCTGAATCGCTGAAACACGGGGCTCACATCGTTGTCGGTACGCCGGGTCGGATCGGCGATCACTTAGAAAGACAAACGCTCACATTGTCAAACGTTGCGACCTTAGTTCTCGATGAAGCTGATCGGATGCTGGAGATGGGCTTCGAAGAAGCCATTAATGCGATCGTCGATACGTTGCCAAGTGAGCGGCAAACCTTGCTTTTCAGCGCGACTTATCCCACGCAAATACGTGCAATCGCGAAGAAATTTCTACGCGATCCGGCAACCGTGAAACTTGAGTCCACACATGACAACGCCACAATCGAACAGCATTTTTATTCCGTACGCGACAACTCGCATCGCTTTAAGGCGTTGCGCTTATTGCTGCATTTTCACAAACCCGCATCGACACTGGTGTTCTGCAATACAAAACGTGAGACGCAAGCCATCGCTGACCAATTGGCGCGACTCGGATTTAGTGCCATGGCGTTGCACGGCGATCTTGAACAGAAAGATCGCGATGTTGCACTCGTGCAGTTTTCCAACCACAGCGTATCAATCTTAGTCGCAACGGATGTCGCTGCGCGAGGCCTGGATATACTCAGCTTAGACGCTGTCATTAATTACGAAATCGCACAAGATGAAGAAATTCATGTGCATCGCATTGGACGAACTGGGCGTGCTGGGGCTAAGGGCATCGCACATTCTCTCTACGGGGATAGTGAACGCCACAAAGTGGCGCTCTTCGCGTCCGATACTGATCCGATCACCGATCCGAGCGCGTTGCCGCCAGACAGTTGCTTAGACATGCCAATTTCCGCACCCATGATGACGACCTTATGCATTGATAGCGGGAAAAAGCAGAAAATCAGGCCTGGCGATATCCTTGGCGTGCTCACGCAATCTGGGGAGCTCGCTGGTAGCGATGTTGGAAAGATCAATGTCGCCGACAATTGGACCTATGTTGCAATCAAACGTAGCGCGGCTGAACGTGCGCTGAAAGGCCTAGCTAACGGGAAATTGAAAGGTCGCTCGATCCGGGCGCGACGGGTCCAATAAAAGTCGATCGTTTCCAAATAATTTACGAATTTCTGCTACACTGCGCGGTCCGCGGTCCCCGGGTTCACCCGCTCCATCCGCCGATTCACACTTTGCCTACAGACGATGGACCCCAGCGGTCTATCTCACGGGCGAACACAATCCTGGTACACGCCATGATCTCTGCAGCAAATCTAACTATTCAGTTCGGCGCTAAGCCGCTTTTCGAAAACGTGTCCGTCGGGTTCGGCAATGGCAACCGCTACGGCCTGATCGGCGCGAACGGCTCCGGCAAATCGACCTTCATGAAAATCCTTGCGGGTGAATTGGAACCTTCCGCAGGCAACGTGTCGATCGATCCGAATGAGCGCGTGGGCCAACTCCGCCAGGATCAATTCGCCTTCGAAGCGTGCCGCGTATTGGATACGGTCATCATGGGTCACCAACGATTGTGGGAAGTAACCCAGGAACGTGAGCGCCTGTATTCGTTGGACGAGATGAGCGATGAAGAAGGCATCTTGGTGGCCGACTTGGAGGCGGAATATGCCGAACTCGACGGATATTCTGCTGAGTCACGCGCCGGGACATTACCAGGATGAATCGGTATTTCGGTAGATTTACACGGCGGGTTGATGAGCGCCGTGGCGCCGGGTTGGAAACTGCGAGTGTTGTTAGCGCAAGCCTTATTTTCTGAACCAGACATTCTGTTACTCGACGAGCCGACGAACAACCTGGATATCAATACGGTGCGCTGGTTGGAAGATTACTTAGTCGCCAGCAAATCGACGATGGTGATCATCTCGCACGATCGGCATTTCTTAAACAGCGTGTGTACGCACATGGCCGATTTAGATTACGGAAAGATTCAGCTGTTCCCAGGCAACTACGACGAATACATGATCGCCGCGACCCAAGCGCGCGAGAAAATGTATTCGAACAACGCAAAGAAAAAGGCAAAAATGGCCGAATTGCAAGCGTTCGTGAGTCGCTTCTCTGCTAATGCGTCAAAAGCTCGCCAAGCGACCTCACGCGCTCGCCAAATCGAAAAAATAGTCCTCGAAGACGTCAAACCATCGAGCCGCGTGAGCCCATTTATTCGCTTCGAGCAGAAGAAGCCCCTACGTCGCTTCGTTCTGGAGGCAACTGGCCTGACCAAAGGTTTTGACGAAGGTCCGTTATTTAAAGGTTTAGATATCAGTATTGAAGCCGGCTCTAGAGTCGCGATCATTGGACCGAATGGCATTGGGAAAACGACACTTGCTCGAACACTGCTGCAAGATCTGGCGCCTGACAGTGGCAATGTTAAATGGTCTGAAAACGTCGAGTTTGGCTATTTCTCGCAAGACCACGCCGGTGATTTTGATCTAGACATGACGCTCTACGATTGGATCGGCCAATGGCAGCCAAAGGATGCGGACGAGCAGTTAATCCGCGGTACGTTAGGTCGCATGTTATTTTCGAAGGAAGACAGCGAAAAATCCGTAAAAGTCGTATCGGGTGGGGAAGAAGGGCGCTTGTTGTTTGGCAAACTCATTTTGCAACAGCCGAACGTCATGATCATGGACGAACCGACGAATCACCTTGATATGGAATCGATTGAGGCTCTGAACCTGGCGCTGGAAAATTATCCGGGTACCTTGATTTTTATTAGTCACGATCGCGAATTCGTGTCGTCACTTGCGACGCGGATCATTGAATTAACACCCGATGGCGTCATTGATTACAGCGGCACTTACGACGAGTATCTCGATACGCAAGCTGGGAGAGGTAACACTCGGGTTGCCTGACGCGCATTAAGCCGCGCGTCGAACCCAGCTCCGCCTGCAACCAGGCGGAGACGAACTACGCGTCCTCTGGAAAGATCACAACCGTTCGAAGTTCAATACTTTCGCGCGGCTTGAATTCTGCCGGACAATTCGGGTTTAGAAACCCTGTGTGCCCAGTGAAAATCGCCCGACCATCCGTCGCTGTATCAAAACACTTAAGGAAAATGACCTCATCGGGCTGCATGTCTGAGACCGCAAACCATTGGTGATCTTGACTATGCTTGAACGAATAGATTTCGCCTACGAGCGACGGTTCTTCCAGATTGCCTTCCATGAAATGCTGAATTTCGGTCGGGATGAAATCGTCTAATTTTGTCGAGCCGGCGTGACAAATTGCGAGCGGGTGGTCTTGCACTGGCCCGACGATAGGTCGCCACAAATTGACTAGCGCCGCGCGGTGTTTGATTAAATGCGAGGCATTGTTGTCCGCTAGTACTTCGCGGATGCGACGCGGACCGGAACTCATCGTGTAATCGTTGTGTGCGCCGTCAACTGGCAGGCGTACGCCTTGCACGCCGGCGTCCGAGCGCGGCTTATTGCGCACGTTATGGTCAAAAATGTAGACCGCCACGGCGCCTAAAGATTCCTTAAGTAGGGCGGCCGCTTCCGGGTAGTAATCTCGTTCGACGAGATCGGCATTGTAGAAATCGTTGAACGCCGAACGATGCGAGACCAATTGAAAGCCGGCGTCGTCCATCGTCAATTGATCCGCTATAGGCCGGCAATCGTACACTTGCACTGTCACCCGCTCGCGAGGCGGGTTTTCCGTTTCGCGGCCGCTAGAGGGGGGAAACACGCGAATTTTTGCCGGCCCGTCTAAGGGTCTGGTGTAAGCCATTGATGTTTCGATTTTAGGCAAGGCCGCAATATTGATGGAATCCATAGCGTGTTCTCCGGCAAGTTCGCGATTGATGTTGGCGATTTAATGATCTCAGCTGTCGAAATGCAAGTGCGTGTGGCTACGCATTCGTGGCAAACGCCACATCCAGACGCAAATCAGCGACGTTGCGGCGAGCTGCATGCGTCGGGCCGCCGAATTGGACTGGAATCGCCGATAGACGGTACCCAAGCTGTGTCGATCGATGTTGAGGATCAATCACCCTATTCGCGTTGGCACTAAGTGATTAACTACGCAGCGGACTTAGCGAGTGGTCGCCGAAAAGGATTGAGAATCGCTTGGATATTTTCATCTGATGGCAATTTCCGTCGGCAGTAGGCATAGCGCGACGTGGTTTAGAGTGCCCCGATCAACAGGCCCTAGTAAGTCGCGTTCATAACTATTTCTTGCACCGCACTGCATTGGCGAGTGCGAGTCGTTTATGATGTTTGCGCTTCAGCGCGGGCGCTTGTCCGCGCCCGGCTCAATACCTACTGAAGACCATAACCAGTGCATCCATGCAAGCAAACCGATTAGCGCAGTTTTTCGATTTCGCGCGGCGTGCGGCTCCGCTCGCGATTATTGCGACGACCTTAGGACTCGCTTATGGAATTTGGTATTCCTATGGCGTTTTTCTCGTTGCACTGTTGGCCGAATTCGGTTGGAGTCGTTCGCTACTGGCTGGTGCTTTCAGTGTGTTCGCGATCGTCCATGGCTCTACGAATCCCTTAGTCGGATTCTTGTGCGATAGAGTACGGCCGCCTTTGTTAGTGGGTGCCGGCGGTCTCGGTCTCGGTGTGTCATTGTGGGCGAACAGTTATATGTCGCAGCCCTGGCATTTGTATGTGGCGTTTGGCTTGATGACGGCGATCTCCGTCGCGATGTGCGGCTGGTTACCCGCACTCATTATGGCTCAACGCCGCTACCAGCACCGTATTGGCCTCGCGATGGGGATTGTTAGTTCCGGGATCGGCGTTGGGATGTTAACGGTCGTGCCGCTCTGCCAGGTTTTGATTGATGCCCATGGTTGGCGGACCGCATTGCGCGTTCTAGGCTGCGTTTGCACGTTCTGGATTATCCCGGCCGCCATCTACTTATGGATAACGAATCCAAAATCCTCACCACACATAGCCGTGGCGTTGGACGACGAGGAGTTCGTCCACGACCTTGGCGAATCGGTTGCAAGCGACAAATCACCCCCTCACGTTACGTCATCAATAACGCTTGCCAAGGCGCTGCGCAGCGCGCCATTTTGGTTAATGGTTGGCGCGTTCTTTTTCGGCAGTATCTGTTCCCAAACCTTGCACGTTCATCAAGTCGCCTATCTGGTTGATCATGGGGTCTCGGCGCTCGTCGCCGCGTCCGTTGTCGGTGTTGTTGGGCTCGCCAGTGTGTTCGGCAAAACCGGCGGTGGTTGGTTGTCCGACCGAGTGGAGCGCGAACTCGTGTTTGTGTGCGGTATCTCGATATTAGTCGCGAGCGTTGGCGCGCTCGCCTGGGTCGGCTCGGCACCGTCCGCGATCCTGGCCTATATTTACGCAATCATGCTCGGTATCGGGTATTCAGCTACTGCGTCGCTCGTGCCA
Organism: Pseudomonadota bacterium; assembly: GCA_027618655.1. Lineage (GTDB taxonomy): Bacteria > Pseudomonadota > Gammaproteobacteria > UBA11873. Next base: position 8,113 of record JAQCEL010000014.1, read on the forward strand.
GCCATGATGAGCGACCGATTTAGCGGTGTGCATTTCGGATCGATAATCGGCATTGGTTTGTTCGGCAGCGCGGTGGGTAGCGCCATTGGGCCGTGGATGGCTGGCTATTTGTTTGATCACTTTGGCAATTACCATGTCGCGTTTGCGATTGCGGCGATTTCAGGGACGCTGTCTGGTACGGCGGGATGGATCGCACGGTCTTTGCGATTGCGCGAACAAGTGGTCCAACATTAATGCTTGATATATGGATCCCGGGCTGCGCAATGATCTTAGCGACAAGCTTCGCGAGGGCTTCGCGTTTAGTATTGGCGTGCGTTGTTAATGCATGAGTGAATTGCGCATTGTGAACCGAATTTTCGATTGTGTGAGGAGAGACTGATGGAAATGCAGGAAATCGTTTTCTCAAATGACGGTGTTGATTTGCGCGGCTGGCTCGCTAAACCAGGGAATGAAGCGAATTGCCCGTTAATTATTCTAACTCATGGCCTAAGCGGCATCGTCGATCTCAACTTGGCGTCTTACGCGGAAATATTTTGCGCTGCGGGCTTTGCGTGTTTGGCGTACGACCATCGTAATTGGGGACGCAGTGGCGGATCGTCGCGCGGCGAGACGGATCCTTGGCAACAAGTTGCCGATATGCGTGAAGCAGTTTCTTTTGCGCGGACCTTGCCAGGTATCGATGCTGAACGAATTGGATTGTGGGGCACGAGTTATGCAGGCGGACATGTACTGACTGTCACGGCGCTAGACCGAAGAGTTCGTTGCGCGGTGTCGCAAGTGCCATTAATCAGTGGCTCAAAAACCTTCGAAGCCTGGGTTCCAGCGGACAAGCGTGACAAATTCCTAGCCAGGCTCGATGCGGATCGAGACAAACGCTATCGCGGTGAAGAACCCGCCTCGATCCCGGCCGCGTTGCCGGATTCCGAAACCGAAGAATGGATTAAACACAGCGACACAAAAGGGACCTACAGCAACTCTTTAACGGTTCGATCATTCGATTTGTTGCGGACTTACGAGCCAATTTCCTTCGTCGAACGTATCGCACCAACGCCGCTATTGATGATCGTGGCCTCACAAGACGTACAAACGCCGAGCGCATGGCAACTTGAGGCCTACGAGAAAATGGGGGGTGTGAACAAACAATTACTCGAGATCGACTGTCGACATTACGATGTGTATATGACGCAGCTCGGAGAAGCCGCAGCCGGCGCCTTGGCTTGGTATCAAAAACACCTCTAAGTAATCGTATCAACGGGGAAGTTCGCAAGCGGCATGCGGTGCTCGGTTTGACGTAGAATAATCGTCTACTCCTTAATTCATATTGTAGAAAAGGTGCGCCCATGAGTCATTCAGTTTCCTACACCAAAGACGGCGATATCGGCATTATCACCGTCAACAATCCGCCCGTTAACGCGCTATCGCAGCACGTTCGCGCAGGACTGTCAGAAAGTTTCATTGCAGCAAATAGCGACCCGACCGTTGCGACGATTTTGATCTGCGATGGCCGAACGTTCATCGCCGGGGCCGATATTACAGAGTTTGGTAGACCGATGGAGACACCAAACTTTCTCGAGACCTTATTGACCATGGAAAATATGTCTAAGCCTGTCATTGCGGCGATTCATGGAACGGCGCTGGGTGGCGGTTTAGAAACGGCGCTGTGTTGTCACTATCGAGTGGCTGTTCCGTCAGCACGGGTCGGCTTACCTGAAGTCCACCTCGGGTTGCTGCCAGGCGCAGGCGGTACCCAACGCTTGCCGCGATTGATCGGCGCGCAGGCTGCCGTGGATGCCATCGCTAATGGCGTTCAGATAAACGCGAAAGCCGCGCACGCGGCTGGTGTCATTGACGAGCTTGTCGAGGAAGGCAAATTGCTCGAAGGCGCGAAGGCTTTCGCGAGGAAAATTGTGGCCAACGGCGCGCCGTTGAAGAAAGTGCGCGACATGAACGAGAAGGTAACCGGTGTTGACCCGGCTATTTTCGAGAAAGCGCGTGCCACTGCGATGCAGACTCGCCGCGGGTTTAAAGCGCCATTGAGCTGTATTGCCTGTGTCGAGGCGGCTTGCACCTTACCGTTTGAAGAAGGCATGGCGCGCGAGCGTGAATTATTCCAAGAACTGCACGACGGTATGCAGTCGGCTGCGCAACGGCATATCTTTTTCTCTGAGCGGGCTGCAAGCAAAGTCGACGACATGCCGAAAGACGTCAAGCTTTTAGACGTCAAAACGGTTGGCGTGATTGGCGCCGGCACCATGGGTGGCGGCATCGCCATGAATTTCGCCAACGTCGGTATCCCCGTCTTTCTATTGGAGACCAAACAAGAATTTTTAGACAAGGGCCTCGCGGTCGTGCGCGGTAACTACGAGCGTACGGCGAAGAAAGGCCGTTTAACGACTGAACAAGTCGAGCAACGGATGGGCTTGATTACTCCCACGCTCGATTATGCGGACCTAGGATCAGTCGACATGATCATTGAGGCTGTGTTTGAAAACATGCCAATTAAGAAAGAGGTATTTGCGAAACTCGATGAGATCGCGAAACCCGGTTGCATATTGGCAACCAATACCTCGACTTTAGACGTTGACGAAATCGCTGCGGTAACGAAGCGACCGGAATTCGTGATCGGCACACACTTTTTTAGTCCGGCGAACGTGATGCAGTTACTTGAAATCGTACGTGGCGCGAAAACCAGTTTCGAGGTTCTCGCCACGACGTTGGCGGTAGCTAAAACGATTAAAAAAATCGGCGTGGTGGTTGGTGTGTGTGACGGTTTTGTCGGCAACCGCATGATTCACCAATACCTCGCCCAGGGCCAATATCTACTCGAGGAAGGCTGCCTACCTGATGCAGTGGATGCGCCAGTCTACGATCTTGGGTTTGCGATGGGTCCGCTCACCATGTCCGATCTCGCGGGTCTCGATGTTGGCTGGCGTATCCGCCAAGGCAAGGGCTTGCCTGCGAGTTTGCCGGCCGGCCAACGTTATTGCGAAATCGGCGATCGAATTTGCGAGCAAGGTCGGTTTGGCCAGAAAACGGGTGGCGGATTTTACAACTACGATCCCAGTACGCGGAGCAAACAAACGGCACCAGAAATAGAGAAGCTGATTGTCGATTACTCGAAGGAAAAAGGTATCAAACGTCGCAAAATTGACTCTGAGGAAGTGCTCGAACGACTGATGTACGCATTGATAAACGAAGGTGCATGGATTTTGGAGGAGGGCATTGCCCAGCGAGCCAGCGACATCGACGTTATCTATGTCTATGGGTACGGCGTACCGGCCTATTTAGGTGGCCCGATGTTTTATGCTGACCAAATTGGACTCGATAAAGTCTATAAGCGCGTGTGCGAATTCGCCGAGCAAGATCCGGCGTCTTGGAAGCCCGCTCCGTTACTTAAAAAACTTGCGGAGCAAGGCGCGACGTTTAACTAAGCTGATAGCTGATAGCTGATTGATCATTATCGCCGCATTCGTGGCGGTAGTGAGCGCGGCGCATTTTTTAGGTTAACGATGGAGTTTAGCCATGGCGAATGATCACCGGGAGATCGAGCAAACTTTGGCAAGATACTGTCACCGTGTCGATCGTGGCACAGCGAAAGAAGTCGCGGCATTGTTTGCCCAGGACGCAATACTCAGTCCGTACTACGACGGACCGTACGAAGTTTACGGTCGCGAAGGGATCCGTGGATGGTATGCGTTTTACCACCAGACACTCGGGGCGAACGTCACGAATTTAAAGCATTTGATTAATTCGATGATGATCGATGTTGATGGCGACGTGGCGACATCTGTTTGCTACCTCACGGCCTATTTCACCTCGAAAGAGGACAAGACAGCTTATCAAACACAAGGAACTTACTATGACACCTTAGTCCGCGAAGGTGACACATGGTTGTTCCAAACGCGTCGCATTGAGGTCGAATTTATAACCTCGCTCGGTACAGTAATTGATCAAATGAAACCGATGGGATTTCCGGGATCGTCTGGTTGAGTGATTGTCACGATCGTAACAACGAGAACACTAACAAAGCTTAACTGGTGCTTTTCAATCGACCAAATTAATCAAGGACTCAACGATGAGTGTAACCGTAATTCTCGAAGTGACCGCGAAACCAGAATGTATCGATGAGCTTGTTGCGTGGTTCACTGGGAATTTTAAACAAACGCGCGTCCACGAAGGATGTGTCGACGTTCATATGAATCGATCTCACGAAGACCCGAATCATTTGGCACTCGTAATGCGTTGGGTGGAACGTAAAAACTACGAGGACTACCTGCAGTGGCGCAGGGTTACTGGGGCAGTAGACAAACTCACGGCGATGGCGGCGAGTGCGCCGACCATTCGCTACTTCGATCGACTCGACGCTTAAGCGTCATTCCAAGCGTTGGTTATTTGGGCGCGAGGTTCTTTCGTACCTCGCGCAACAATGATCGTTGCGCAACCGCATCGGACTGTAGATTAAACGTTGACTGACACAGACCGATCGTCGAAAACCGTCGCTCACGCCTTATTTGCCACAACGGCTGTTCAAGCAATCGTGACGATGGCGTCGCTGACTGTGTCGATCTACGCACCTCAGGCTGCACGTGAGCTCGGTATCCCGGCCGGGAGTATCGGCATCTATGCGTCTTTAACCTACGTTGGCGCAATGATCGGATCGTTGCTGGCAGGCGGATTTATTTTGCGCTACGGCGCGATCAGGTTCAGCCAAGCTATGATGCTACTCTGTGCGTTTGGACTGGCGCTTTGCGTCGGGGCGCAGTGGTGGTGGTTTATGATCTCCGCGCTGGTGTTAGGCCTAGGCTATGGTCCGACGACGCCAGCGAGTAGTTATATTCTGTCGCGTCACACCCCGGCCCGAACATTGTCGTTAGTCTTTTCAATTAAACAAACTGGTGTACCCCTCGGCGGTGTGTTGGCAGGTCTTATCGTGCCGCTGTTGCTCGTTTATTTTGATTGGAAAATGGTGACCTTAATCGTCGCCGGGGCGGTTACGTTCGGCGTATTGTGTCTGCAAGGGTCGCGCCGGCGCTTCGATATTGATCTCGTCGCAACCCAACCCTTGTTTCGCGGCAACGTGCTCGGCCCGCTCAAGATCATATTCTCGCGGCCGAGCTTGAGAGCGCTTGCGTTGGGATCATTTTTCTTTTCTGCCACGCAACAATGCTACATCTACTTTTTGGTGACTTATTTGGAAGTCGCAGTCGGCTGGACCACCCAGCACGCAGGATTCGCACTTTCGGTTCTCGGCATCTCAGCGGTTTTTGGCAGGATGTTATGGGGTGCGCTCGCTGACCGAACGGGTCAAAGCCGACGTATCCTCGGCTTACTCGCGCTCGGCATGACCATCACCACCGTGTTATCCGCAGGATTCACATCGAGTTGGCCAACGTGGGCGATATTGAGTGTATGTGCTGCATTTGGCGCCACGGGGGCGGCGTGGAATGGCGTCTATCTCGCGGAGATCACCCGGGGTGTGGCGCCTGCGGAAGTCGGCCATGCCACGGGTGGCGGATTATTCGTCACGTTCGCTGGGGTGATGGTGACTCCGCCGCTGTTCGGCCTCGCACACAGCTTAACGGGTGGGTTCACGCTTGGTTACACGGTTCTTGCGGGTGCGGGCGCAATCGTCAGCGTTCTATTTTTATTCGGACGAACCAGGCTGTCTCCTATTACCCTAAGGTCGTAACGTTCGAGCGGCGGCTGTGCGATCTATTGGTAGCTGGTGAAACCGCTCGACAACGAACGATATCCGGTGATTTTTAACAAGCAAGAATAAGTCGCTGCAAGGCACTGGCTAAGCATCGATGCTGCATCGCACTAAAAAAAATAGAAACAGACTCAACGAATAATTTTTTCGCCGAAGCCCCGAACGTCTTCGCTTTCCCTCCAGATCCGTGTAGGTTGACCCCTGTGGCGAAACAATAAAAAGATGGATTCAGATCCATCGATAGTTTTTCTTGGAGGGTTTCAATGTCTCGATCGAGTTGGGGTTACTTATTGTCGTTTGCGATGGTTGCGATGCCTGCGGTGCACGCAGAAACGATGGTGAACGACACGTCACTTGCTGACGAATCGAACACCACAAATTGGTTATCGTATGGTCGCACCTATAGCGAGCAGCGCTACAGTCCACTGAAAGACATCGATACAACATCGGTTAAAAGACTCGGTGTTGATTGGGTCATGGAACTACCGAAAGACCGCTCATTAATCGGTACGCCGCTAGTAGTAGACGGCGTGATGTATTTCACCGGTAGCTATAGTGTGACACGCGCCGTGGACGCAAAAACTGGCAAGTTACTCTGGGAGTACGATCCGAAATCGATCGAACACGCCGGTGATCGCTTAGTCAATATGTGGGACTCCAGTCGTGGACTCTCGTTTTGGAACGGCAAGGTCATTATTGCCACGATTGATGGACGCTTGGTCGCGATCGACGCGAAAAAGGGCACCCAGGTTTGGGAAACCATGACCATCGATCCGCGTAAAGCGTTTTACATTACTGGCGCGCCGAAAGTTTTTCGCGGCAAAGTGATCATTGGTAACGGCGGAACAGAACACGAAGCAGCGCGTGGCTATGTCACCGCGTACGACGCGGATACTGGCGAGCTTGCCTGGCGATTTTATATCGTCCCAGGTAACCCGGCTGACGGATTTGAAAACGATGCGATGGCGATGGCCGCGAAAACGTGGACCGGCGAATGGTGGAAAGTTGGCGGTGGCGGTAACGTTTGGAACGGTATTACTTACGACCCAGACTTCAACACCGTCTTGATCGGCACGGGTAACGGTTCACCTTGGAATCGTAAAATCCGCAGCCCCGGTGGCGGTGATAACTTGTTCCTATGTTCGATATTGGCGCTCGATGCGGATACCGGCGAATACAAGTGGCATTACCAAACGGTGCCCGGCGAAACCTGGGATTACAACTCCAACATGGATATCGTGCTCGCGGATTTAAAATATGGCGAGCAAACGATCAAGGCCTTGATGCACGCGCCAAAGAATGGATTTTTCTACGTGATTAATCGCAAAAACGGCGAGCTCTTGTCGGCTGAAAAGATTGGCAAGGTCACTTGGGCGAGTCACATCGATTTGAAAACCGGTCGTCCGGTTGAGATCGCGGGCTCGCGCTATGAAGACGGTGAAGAAACCGTTTGGCCAAGTACGTTCGGCACGCACAATTGGCATGCCATGTCCTACAACCCGAATACGGGTTTAGCTTATATCCCGAGTATCGAATTGCCAGCGACATTCACTGATACGAAAGTGGACCTCACGGCGTGGAAATCACCTCATGGTCATGTCAGTGTCGGGGTTGAGTTTGGTACTGAGGATTCTCCCGCCGACATTGGCGCAGCGTCCTTGCAGGCCTGGGATCCGCTAACGCAAAAGCAGGTCTGGCAAGTACCGTTGCCGAACAACTGGAACCCCGGCACGTTAACGACGGCAGGTAATCTTGTTTTCCAAGGTCGGGCGGATGGCGAATTCGTTGCATACCAAGCCCAAACGGGTGAACAGCTATGGTCGGTAAATTTGGGCTCCGGTATCTCCGCACCGCCGATCACTTACTCGGTGGACGGTAAACAATATGTCTCATTACTCGTCGGCTGGGGCGGCGGCGGGCTCATCGCTGGGTCGCTGTCAGCGCAGCACGGCTGGTCTTATAAGACTCACCCAAGACGGCTTTATACGTTTGCTTTGGACTCGACCGTACCTGTGCCAGCGTCGCCACCACCGCATTTCCCGCAAGCACTGGACGATCCAAACTTCGTGATCGATCCGACGCTTGCAGAACACGGTAAGGAGGTCTACTCACAGTCGTGTTTCTTGTGCCACGGCGGCGGCGCTGTCTCTGGCGGGCTTGCGCCCGATCTGCGTGCTTCGCCGATTGGCTTGGCACGTGAGGCCTTTGCCGACGTGCTTATCAAAGGCGCGAAACTAGCTAACGGTATGCCGCGTTTTCCAAAATTTACCGATCGCGAAGTCGATGGCTTGATGCACTACGTGCGAACAGAAGCGCGCAAAGCGGTGGCTGCTAGTAAATAATGAGGGCCAGAGACTAGGGGGCAGTGACGTTGCGCCCCCTAGTTTTGGCTCCGAGGTAAGCACTAGCTTGGTTTGCGACGCCGAGCGAACGCGAATAAACCGCCGATCGCGCTAATCGCAAGCGGCAGCGTGGCTGGCAATGGCACGGGTGCCGGCACAACGCTGATCGTGATCGTCGCAATACCATTCGCGTAGGTCGCGAAGTCGTTGAAGTTTAATGCGGTATACGGTCGAGCATGTGCGCGCCGTCGATCATGGCTTCCACAGGGTCGCTCTCATAATGTCGCGAGCGATCTAGCATGGTGTTTTCGCAACGGCTTCCCCTTCATTACGTGCCAGCCGGTGCGATTTCCTTACGATTTCGATGGTCTTATGCCCAATGATCGTAAACAGCCAGGGACGGAACGGTCTCGTCGGATCGTAAGTGTGGCACCTCAACGCTGCGAGGGCATCTAAGGAAGGATAATTCCTAGCGAACAGAAGCGATGTATATGCGGGTGGGGACAGAAGGATATTGGCGATCCTTATTGTCCGCATTTATCTAAGCATTACCAACGCTCCGTCAATATGAGTAATCCAGGTATCCAGCAAGTGAACACGCCGACGGCGATTACCGTATAAGGTAAGGACTTGCCAAAATCAGTTTTTCGCACATTGGCTAGATAAAACATAAACCACATCAGACCCCAGATGATCCAAAACACGCCGAATCGCGGATCGTTATTTTGGAAACTCATGAGCGAGTAGGGGATGGTGGTGAACGCAACGAAAAAGCAAAACCAACCAAAACCGCGCATGTCGAGATCGAGCCAGATGCAGATCGCGACATATAAGTAGGTAAAGGTAAATAGCAACAAGGCGGCGACCGCAAAGAAATCGGCTGGTGAGTCGGCACGCACGAGTTGCAGCAAGCTGGCCACAAGACCCAGTCCGCCCACCATGAAATTTAAAACCGCCATGGACTTAGCTTCGACCTTATCCAAACCGCCCAGACCATTGACGAGTAGTAGGCAACCGACAAATAGCAGCATCACTCCGATCATTACACTCTCCCTGCGTTGCGATCGTTAACCGATTCTAAAGATTCAATTATTGCTAAGCCCGACAACGACTCGATCGCTATACGTTTTAAGGATCATCGGCGGTTGCGATCGAAAGGACTAGCGCGGCTTATCTTAGCAGTGATTCAACGATGTAGACCTATTAAGATAGGATCGTCTGCCAGTGTTGGTGGCACACGGGGCCCGCTTCTCGTTAGGCCTCAGTTTAGAGGCTTCAATTTAATCTGAATAAACTCGTGGACAATATGAACAGCGTCCCATCAGTCGAACGGAGATCAAAAATGACGCAAGAAGAAATGGTGGAAGAACTTTGGAATCGCGAAATGATTCGCGAACTTACATACGAGTACGGTCTATCCATTGAAGCCCAGGACGCCGATCGCTTGATGAGTCTATTCATTGAGACCGGATCAGTCGATTTCACGTCCGTCGGTGGCAAGGTGATCACCGGGCATCAAGCGATGAAGGCGTTCTATGAGACGACTTGGCCGCTGAAGGTAAAGCCGTTTTTTACGAATCACATGATCCGGATCGCCGGTGATCGCGCCCACGGTTTTTGTTCGCTCGAGAATCGCGCGACCCGTGACGGCCAGAGTCTGATCGGCGCGGGTCGTCTGCACGACACGTATGAAAAGATCGCCGGTGCTTGGAAGTTTGCGACCCGGCGAGTTGAAATGTTCTATTTAGTGCCACTGTCCGAAGGCTGGGCTAACGCCGACGGACCCGGGCATTTATAGGGATCTAGACAGGTTTGGCGCCGCTCAACACAAACATGACCTGACACGGCTTTTCCGTGCGGTTCGACCAAGCGTGATTCGTGCCGCGCTGAATAAGCGCATCGCCAGCTTTCATTAAGCGTTCGTCAGTGTCCATCACTGCCCATATTTCGCCGTTCAGAACCAATGCGTAGTCGACGGAATCCGTCTTGTGCATACCTGGATCATCGCTTGATGCATCAGCCGCATGACTCGCCTGCATGGCGGCAAACGCTTCTGCACCATTCGCGCTGTCTTTCCACACGGAATCCGGTGGAAAATCGACGACCCTGAAGATCGAACCCGTAGCGCGAGGTTCTAAATGAACTGGACGATCGGCGTTGTCTTTGTCGCCGGAATTGTCCGCTGGTGATTCGAAGGTTTCCCACAAGTCGGTCGATGTTAAACCGCCCATTGCTTCGATGACGAGCACGGTCGGTGCGTCCCCGTCCATAATGAATTTAGACTTGCCGTTTGCGTCATGTCCGGTGACTAATCTTCGTACTTTTCGTACCGCCATCATTTTCTCCTTTTGTTATCAGCTAGATCGGATCCGATCCCCACTTCGTAGCCCGAAGTATGCCGTAATAAAACTACCCAGCGCGAGCTAATTACTGGTCGCCTTTGCGCTCCGGTTGGTCCAGTTGTGCGGTGCAGCGAAAGCCTAAATCGGGGTCGACATCCTCGACTTCAGGTCCGACACTAGCGGCATGCGAATTCCGAATGGCGAGTAGGGCGCACACTGAGGATGCGAAAAATTATATCGAGTCGCGCGGGTCGCAGGCGGATTCAAGCAAAGCAACTTATTCGCACGATACCGGGCACATCCTCCGTCGCACTCGCGGCTGGGTTTCCAATAACTTGACAACATTGATAAAAATGATAGCGACTAACGAGGACGGATCATGGACGTAAAAACAGAAAGTACCTATATCTTGTATGAAACACCCGAAGATGGAATCGCCCGAATTGTGCTTAACCGGCCTGAAACTGCCAATGCGCAAGACACAAAATTCTTATACGAATTGAATGCCGCGTTCGATCGCGCGGCGCACGATGATGACATCCGAGTCATTATCCTTGCCGCCAATGGCAAGCATTTTTCGTCTGGACACGATCTAGCGGAAAAGGATCCGCATCAGCATATGCACGACTACGACACAGTGGGCACGATGTGCGGATTTACGTGTGCAGGCGCGGAAGCGCAGATGAGTCGCGAAGAAGAAATCTACGTAGGATTTAGCGAACGATGGCGCAACATTGCGAAACCAACCATCGCTGCCGTGCAAGGTAAATGTATTGCCGGCGGCTTGATGTTGGTGTGGCCGTGCGATCTGATTATCGCAACTGACGACGCATCGTTTACAGATCCGACGGTGAGTTTTGGCGTCGGTGGGGTGGAGTACTTTATGCACCTATGGGAAGTTGGCGCGCGCAAGGCCAAGGAGATGTTATTCACTTCCGATTCCCTAAGTGCACAAGACGCGTTGACGCTCGGCATGGTGAATAAAGTCGTCTCGCGCGACGAACTGCAGGAAGCCTCGATGGTGATGGCGCGCAAGATCGCGGCAAAATCGCGCTTCGCATTGAAGCTAACGAAAAAGGCCATCAACGCGAGCCAAGATGCGCAAGGTCGAGGTCTCGCGATGCAAAACGCGTTTCACTTGCATCAGCTCGCGCACACGCACTGGTTAAAACTCTACGATCTGTTGCTCGACCCAACGGGATTACCTGAAGCGACACAAAAAGCCTTAGGGATGAAACCGGCAGCCACTAAATGATGTCGGTTAGTTCACGCAGATTACGATGAGACAAATTGAGGCAAGCTTAACGAGCGCCGATCGCGCATTTCTCGAAGAGGTGCGCGAATTTCTCGACGAAAATCTTTCTCCAAGTTTAGTCGCGGCCGATGACGAGCAACGCATGTTCTTTGGCGATTACCATCGCTCAAATGCGTGGTTAGAGAAGTTACGTCCACGCAGATGGCATGTTGCGGATTGGCCAGAACAATACGGTGGTTGCGGATTGTCCGCGATGCAAAATTACCTCTTACTCTATGAGCAAGGTTTGCATGGCGCACCGTTCGTAAGGCCGATGGGGATTAAATATGTCGGGCTCACGGTGATGCACTTTGGCAGTGAGGCGCAAAAGCAGGAGATTCTGCCGCGCCTGATCAACGGCGATGATCATTGGTGTCAGGGATTCTCTGAACCCGGCGCGGGTTCGGATCTCGGTAACGTTAAGACGTTTGCCGAGCGACGCGGCGATGTGTATGTCGTCAATGGATCGAAAATATGGACAACGGACGCGCACTTCGCGAATAGGATTTTTTGTTTAGTGCGCACGCGCCACGACGATTCTAAAGAAGCGCTGAGCTTTGCGCTGATTGATATGAACGCACCTGGCGTATCTGTTCAGCCGATCCGGATGCTCGGTGGCGATCACGAGTTAAATCAGGTGTTCTTCGACGACGTTGAAGTATTTCCGGAACAACTGCTCGGACCGGAAGGCGCTGGCTGGGCGGTCGCTAAGTATTTACTTGAAATCGAACGCGGTGCATTCGTACTCGGCGGCCGTCTAAGGCGACGAATGCAAGGGGTTATTGAGCGCGCGCGCGTCAGCCGCGCGAGCGCTCGGATCTGGGATCGCATCGCCGAGACTGAGATCGATCTGATGGCCTACGAGGCGACCGAGTTGCGACTTGGCCATCTGGCCGGGGAGGGTGCGGACGTACTCGGGGCGGCAAACATTATTAAAATTGAGTGGACTGAATTGGTTCAACGTATCGACGAGTTGGCGGTAATGAACGCTGGCAGCGAAAGTCTTTATTGCGCTACTCAGCCGCGTGATTACGTTTATGCCGATAATGGTGATATCGAAATGTTCGGATGGCTGGCGAGTTATTTTAATAACCGGGCGACAAGCATTTACGGCGGTAGTAACGAAATTCAACGCAATTTGGTCTACCGCACGATGAAACGACGATGGGCCTAAGGGGTGCTTTGCAATGATGCCGGCCGAGTCCCCGGAGCGTAGCGCATTGCTGGACAGCGCGCGGCGCTTCGTCGCCGAACGCTATCCTGTGTCATCACACCTTGCGCGTCTGCAACGCGCCGAACACTACGACCGCGAGCACTGGCGCGCGATCGCAGACCTTGGTTGGTTGGCGTGCGCTGTCGATGAATCGAACGGCGGACTCGGGCTCGGCTACGGCTTGCAGAGTGAATTGGTAGAGGCATTGGCAACCGGATTGCCACGCGAACCGTTTTCCAGCCAAACCAGCCTGGTCGGCTTCTTGCTGAATCAGGTAACACCGTGTAATACGCGCAACGACATATTGCAACGGTGGCTTGGCGGTTCTTCGATCGTCGCATTCGCTCATCAAGAAGATCGAGCAGGCGACTATTTTGATAGCGAGGTTAATGCAACGTACAGTAGGCGCGGCTCGTCGTTTATATTAAAGAGTCACAAGTGTGCGGTGATCGATGGCGGCATTGCTGATCATTTAATCGTGTCTTGTCGTTCCCTCGATGCGCCATCGTCGCTTAATCTGTTCCTCGTGCCGAGCAATTGCACTGGGGTCAGTGTCGCGCGTTATCGAACTTTCGATGGTCGTGATATTGCCGACATCGAACTAAACGAAGTTGAGATCTCAAGCGCTTGCTGTCTGCAGTTCAAAGCGGATCCAGCAGTGCTTATCCAATCTGCACAGTTATTGTTCACGTTGTTCATCGCCTCAGAGACGCTCGGGATCACCCAAACGGTGTTGCGCCAGACGCACGCCTACTTAAACGAAAGAGAACAGTTCGGCACTCAAATCGTAAATTTTCAGGCGTTGCAACATCGCTTGGTCAACATGTTGCTCGCCGTGATCCGCGCTGAATCGGCGCTCGCCATTGCGCGTCAGACGGTCGATGATGATGGGCTCCTAACTGCCAGCGAGTATATCTCGGCGGCAAAGGTTCGAAGCACCACCGTGGGGATGTTTGTCGCACAAGAGGCGGTCCAACTGCACGGCGCGATTGGCATGACCGACGAATATATCGTCGGCCACTATCTAAAACGTATAACAGCCAACGGATTATTGGCGGGCACTTCTGACGAGCACTTGAGTCGATTCGCAAAGCACCGCGGATTCACTTAGCGCCGAATCAAGCGCCGCGAGTGCGAACTGTTTTCTATCTGCGTCGAGCACAAGTGTGCCGAACGACAACTAGATCCGTACGCGCGAATTTCGCTTAAAGCGGAATCCGAAAGTAACCAAGCCCAAGGTCATAAGGAAAACAGTACTCGGCTCCGGGATGTTAAACCTACCGGAACCGGCTAGTCCTTGATCGAAGTTGACTATCCCAGGACCTTGTAGAGAGGGATTGCTTAGATCCCAATCGCCATTGCCATAGGACCGGAATATCCAAGAACCGAGCGTGCCGCCGACACCACCAGTGCTGGTGGTCTGGTCTGCGAGAAACTCAATTTCAACCGACTGCAACGCCGGCGTATTGGCGTAAGTAGAAATTTGGCCAACGGCGCTCACGATGCGCGTCGCGAATAAGTGATACAAACCCGATTCGTACTCGAAACTCTGCAGGTTCACGAATCGAGTTAGATAGGCATTGCCTAAGTCGACACCTTCGACCGAGCCAATGTTAGTACTCCTACCGTCGTCGATATTGCCGACGTGCACGACGCCAAGCGTTGCGGTTGCGAGTGAATTCACTTCATCGCAATCCGTACAAATGCCCGCCCAAGTAATCGGAGTGGTTTCGACGAGCAAAATTGCATTAGCGTTTCCAGCCGCGATTGCAACCAGCGCAATGAACAAAACAAGGGTGGCTGATTTATGATTCATGTTCACATACCTTTGTATTCTGAAATTGCCAGTCGAACGATCAGCTGCGACATGCGCTGCGTTTAACGGCGTTACTTAATTGGTACGGAGCAATATTCGGGCCAAGCGGCGCAAGACTATGAAAACACACGCGTTGACATTGTTTTACAGGGGCGTTGAGGGCGATTTGTAAAGAAACTAGACGGACCAATTGCCAATCGAATCACACTCGAACCTTCCCGGATGTACAGGAAACCGGGGTTTCATTTTACGAAACAGTCGCTTAGGACTGCCTTTCTAGTGTAAAGATTATTGACAGGGCATGCTGCGATCCTAATTTCGATCGAGATCTACACGCCGATCAGCAGGGTGGATGGCGCACAACGCGCGCGCGCTTGTCGCCTGATCCACGCGCTATGCTGCGTCGGACCCAAGTGCTGGCCAGGCAATTCAGTTGCGCGAAACTAAACGCGGGCCGTTGCTTGTTCCGCGCGACGCCGATCACCAGCGGCGAGTAGGGCCGCGCGATTGTCGTCGCCGACGTACATAAAGTCGGTCTTCCATTGTCCGTGTTCGTCGAAGGCAAGCGGGGTCTGAACGGTCGTGCCAGGGATCGTTGTTTCTTCCAACATTTTTAAGGCCGCGGTCATGATTAATTGTTGCGAGGCAAGGTCGTCGGGTCGGCCGCAAGGATTGCCGAGTGGGAAATCCGTGAAGACAAATCGTGCCACGCCGCAGTGCTCAACAATGTCTTTGGCCGATCCAATAACAACGGTTGCGATACCGTTTTCTTCGAGCGTTCGTGCAACCAGACTCACGGTCTGGTGGCAGACGGGTCACAATGGCATGAGCAATGCGATATCGACCCCATCGCGCTGACAAGCGTCGAGCACAGCCGGTGCGTCGTGCATGAGCGTTGCGCGATGCGAATAATTCGTCGGCACCCCATAGTAGTGCGTCGCCAGTGAGCCTAAGGTTCCTTTCGCAACGCGCTCGCTAAGTTGTCGTGCTGGGAAGTAGGAATTGATGTCGTTCGTATGCGTTGCTTGTTTATCCCAAAACAAGTCGTCAGTGAACATGCGTTCGGGTGGCTTGTGCAAATCGCCAACATGAAAACGCCGCTGTTTCTTCACATAACTCGCATCCGGCATGCTCGTGGTAACAATAGTCACTTTCGATTCTGCAAGTGGTTTCTTAAGCGGTGAGAAAGGAATAGTGTCGAAATGAGCCCATTCGTAGGGTTTGGTGTAACCGTGCGCTGCGTAGTATTCGCGTGAACGCTGCATGTAGTTCACTGGGGCAGACTGCGTCATCTCAACTCTCCAGGTCATTGTGAGCCAGATCCAAGGGTAAGCGCGCGGCGCACGAAATTCAATTAAGCTCTGACGCTATTCCCGCGCGTAATGCTGCAATAAATTTATCGTTCATCTTTTCCGCCATTTTGTGCATCACGCCAATGCTAAATTTACCTAAGCGACCCGCGATTTTGATGTCCGAACTGTAGCTCACAGTTGTCCGATTTTCCTCTAGCGCCGCAATGCTGAGCGAACTCGTTGCGTTCAAGCGGCTCGCACGGCCACCTTCATCCCCTTGGGTAACATAGGTCGAGAACTCCGGCGGCCGTTCCTCGGTCGTCGTGACGGTGACATGAAAAGTCGTTTTAATTGGACCCGCTTGTAGTTTGATAGCCGCGCGGTATTTGCCAGGTCCAACAACATCCACGTCTTCACATCCTGGAATGCATGGGCCGACTTTTGCGGGTGTCGTGATGAAATTCCACACTGCCTGCTGGGGCGCATCGACCGTAAATTCATTTTCAAATTTCATGTTTAATAAGTTCGTTCAATACGCGTTCTGGGGTGAGCGGTAAGCGTCTGAGGCGCACGCCGGTCGCGTTCGCGAGTGCATTGGCGAGCGCCGGTGCCGCGCCAATAATACAAGGTTCAGCCATCCCACGCGCTCCCCACGGCGAATCCGGATCAGGATGTTCGAACAAAATTCCGTGCACGACGGGTGGTGCGTCTAACGAACCGGCAATTTTTTAATCCATTAAACTCGGGTTCACTAACTGCCCTTGGTCCCAAACGAGTTCTTCGAATAATGCGCCACTAATGCCTTGCACCACGCCGCCATAGAGTTGCCCAAGCGCGCCGTCTGGATTGATTACTTTACCGAGATCGGCCGCGTGCCACGCTTGCAGCACTTCAACTTGTCCCGTTTGTTCGTCTACTTCAACTTGGATGCCCGTCGCGGCGAAGCCGTAGAACACGCCCCCACCCATTCGAAAACCCAGCGCTCGCGTTGCTTGTGGGTCGATCATTTGTTCCTGCATGTACCAAGCGTGTTGTCCGATAATGGGTCCGCCGCCCGCATAGAGACCGCGTTGCGCCACATCGGCAAAGCTCAATTCAACTTCTGGAACGCCGCGTAGTCCGACTTTTCCCCCAGGGCGTACTTCGACATCTGCCGTGGCGCATTCGAGCATTTCTGCAGTGAGTTCAACGATGCGATCTTTGACTACTAAGGCCGCCCGATGAACCGACTCCGATACGCCGTGCGCACCGCGATCGGCAGCTGTGCCATAGTCGTAAGCCGCGCCGTCTGTGTCTGGGGCAACGATATTTATAGACTCTAGATCAACGCCCAAGGTGGCCGCCGCTACTTGAGCGAGCGCGGTGTCGCTGCCTGTGCCTAAATCGATGTAGCCCGTACAAACGGTCAATGTTCCGTCTTCAACTAAGCGCACGTTCGCGCTCGAGGAAAATAAGCCACTTTGTTGAACGATTGATGACACGCCAACGCCACGGCGCTTGCCGGGCACCCCGTGGTCGGATTTCGCGCGAATAAATTCCGGGTGATCACGAATACTTGCCAGGCAATCGCCGACCCGACACACCGGTAAGTAGTGGCTACCCATATTCTTGTCACCTGATTGTTTGGCATTTTTAATGCGCAATTCAATTGGATCGAGATTGAGTCGCTCGGCGATTTCGTCGATCTGACTTTCGCCTGCGAAGGTTGGTTGCATGACGCCAAAGCCGCGCATCGCGCCCGCACGCAATCGATTCGTATAAGCCGCACGACCCACATTTCTGACATGCGGAATTCGATAAGGGCCGGCTGCTAACAGCACGCTTGCTTCGAGCACGACCGGCGAGAAATCGGCATAAGCGCCGCCATTTAAGATGATCTCGGTGGAGCGCGCCACGAATGTCCCATCGGCCATAGCGCCAGTTTTCATGATGATTTTGGCGGCGTGGCGCGAGCGCATCGATATCATGTCTTCATCGCGCGGCAAGATCAGTTTAACGGGACGGCGTGTTTTAAACGCGAGCGCTGCGGTGATCGGTTCGATCGTAATGAACTTCGCGCCGAATCCGCCGCCGACAGCCGGCGCGATGCAACGCACTTTTGACATCGGCAGATCGAGCGCCAGGGCAACAGCCATCTGGGTACCGAATATCTGCTGCGTTGAGGACCAGATAGTGACTTTTCCGCTGCCGTCGACTTCAGCAAGCGCGCCGCAGGTTTCCATGTAGACATGTTGAATGGCCGGGACTTCGTACACGCCTTCTACGACCACCTCGCAGAGATCCCATGCCGTATCAACGTTGCCTGTTTCAAGTTCAATGTGGGCAACCATGTTACCGCCCGATGGCGAGCTGACGACTCGTGCGTAGTGGTCGAGATCGTCATGCAAGATCGGTGCGCCATCAGCCAAAGCTTCTTCGGCATCGAATACGGCCGGCAGTTCTTCAAACTCGACTTCGACAAGACGGATCGCGGCGCGCGCGATTTCCAAACTCTCAGCGGCGACCGCAACCACTGGCTCGCCCATATAACGCACTTTGCCGCGCGCCAGAATCGGTTCATCGCGAAATGTATGGCCGATCAAATTCGCTGGCAAATCCTCCGCCGTGATGACGGCTTTAACGCCGCGTAGAGCACGCGCCGCGGTGGTATCGTAAGAGATGATGCGCGCATGCGGATAAGGACTGCCGAGCAGCGCGGCGTGCAACAGTCGGGGACGATAAATATCCTCCGTGTAGACGGCGCTACCCGTGAGCTTTGCTCGCGCTTCTAATTTCGGAGCGGATTGGCCGATCAGGTCGTCCAAATCGTTCACGATGTGCGCTCGCTTGCCAACTCAATGGCCTCGATGATTTTGATGTACCCGGTGCAGCGACACAGATTGCCGCTCAAGGCTTCGCGGATCTGGTCGCGGCTCGGGTGCGGTGTACTGTCCAGAAACGTTTTCGCCACGAGCACCATGCCCGACATGCAAAATCCGCATTGCGGCGCGGACACGTCGATAAACGCTTGTTGCACGGGGTGGACTTCACCAGGTTCGCAGAGCCCTTCAATGGTGGTTATTTGAAAGTCGCTGCAATCGACGGCCAAGCTCAAGCAGGCACTGGTCGGTACCCCATCTCTCAATACGGTGCAGGCGCCGCATACGCCCTGGTTGCAACCGCGTTTGGTACCCGTTAGAAACAATTGGTCGCGCAGGATTTCGAGTAAGGTGTGTCCTATTTGCACGGCGACTTCAAATCGCTCGCCGTTGATATTGAGCGTCATTAATTCAGCATTCGACATGGGTCGCTCAATCCTTTTTCATCGCCTTGGCTTTTTCGAGCGCCGGACCCAACAATCGCGTCACGAGTAAGCGCCGATACGCTGCCGACCCACGTACGTCATCAATGGGATCGCAAGCAAGCGCGAGCGCATCGGCAGCGTTCGCAATTTCCGCGCTGCCAATTTGTGTGCCAACTAGCATTTGATCAACTAAAGGCACGTGAACGGGGGTCGACCCACATCCACCAACGACGATCCGTGCACGGGTGCAAGTGTCGCCTTCGAAACTGCCACAAAAAGCTAAAGAGACAGTGGCGAAGTCACCATCGCTACGCGCCACTTTGGTATAAGAAGAAACTTCAATTTCAGGATCTCTTTTCAGGGATATCGCGCACACTATTTCGCCTGGCTGCAGTGCGGTGGTGAAATAGTCTTCGAAGAATTGGTCGGCCGGCACGGTGCGCTGACCCGTAGCGCTGCATATCTCGATGTCAGCGTCAGCTGCAACTAAGGCCGTCGGATAATCGGCCGCCGGGTCCGCATGGGCAACCGAGCCACCGATCGTACCGATCGCCCGGATCGCCGGGTGCCCGATTTCTTGTGCGGCTAAGCGTACCACTGCAAGCCCTCCATTTATCATTGCCGATGACGCGACGACGTGGTGCCGGGTCATGGCGCCGATCCGAAAACCCGCTGCCGTGCGCGCGATCCCGTTCAGTTCGTTGATATTGCGCAAACTAACTAACGTCGATGGCGTCATCAATTGGGCATTCAACATCGCCATCAATGTCGCCCCACCGGCCAAGCATCTTGCGTCCTCATCGTTACCAAGGATCTCGAGCGCTTCTTTTAACGTGCTTGGGCAGGCGTAGTGCATCTCTTTACTGAAGGTCGTTAAATTTGAACTTACGCTACGACGAGCGCTGGCGTTTTGACGGAAGTTCAGCGAACCGACCTTCACGACGTTGCTTGCTCGCAAGCATCGCTTCGCGAATTTCGTCGACACTCAGCATGCTCGCGTTCCACGCCGCGATGTAGTCGAGCCCGTCCGCGGTATTGTGATCTCGCGCGTAGGTGATCATGCGCTTGCAGCCGTGGATCGCGAGCGGTGCTTTACTCGCGATCTCGCGCGCGATTTCCATCACGCCAGCGAGCATGCTCGCGTGATCCGGATACACACGATTCACTAAGCCAACCGCCTGTGCCTCGCTCGCCGTCACTTGACGACCCGTGTAGGCCATCTCGCGTACGAAACCTTCCGGGACGAGTTTAACCAAGCGTGGAAACGTACCGACGTCGGCGGTCATGCCGATATTAGTTTCAAAGATCGTGAGAAATGCATCTTCAGTTGCGTAGCGCATGTCACAGGCGGTTACTAAATCGACACCGCCACCGATACAGCCGCCTTGAATCGCAACGAGCACTGGGATCCGGCAACTTTCCATGCAGGAAAAACTATTCTGTAGACGCGTTACCGTGTCATAGAAACGCGCGCCGTGCTGACGTTTTGCGAGATCGTCATCGGAACCTACTGCGAGCATTTCATCGTTCTGACCGAATACGCTGACGTCGATCCCGGCAGTGAAATGTGGACCGGTAGATGAAATCACAATCACGCGCGCTTTCGAATTCGCATCTATGTCTTCGATAATCGCTGGCAGCTCGTCCCAGAACTGCAGATTCATGCTGTTACGTTTATCTGGTCGATTCAAAACGACGTGCGCGATGCGATCGGCAATTTCAACTTTAAAGCATTCATGCATGGTTTTCTGTCCTCGACATTAATTCGGGCAATCGGTGTTACGACATTAAGTCATCATGGCAACGACCCGATCGCACAAAGCGCTGGTCGGATCGATGAGATCGTTGAGGACGTTGAAATGATTAGTGCCGACTTGTTCAACATACGTCCCATCAAGCCCTGCCGCTTTCCAAGCCGTGATGAAATCGGCGGACTGGCGGCGAAATTCACTTGATTCATTCGCTCCCACTTCGGCAATGAGCGGTGCGGCCGCTGTCGGGATGTTCAATAAGGGACTCTCCCTTTGAATCACATCTTCCGTGAGTTGCAGCGCCGGTTGGGCAAACCCGAAACGCAGCGGTCGAAGATCATACACCCCGCTAAATGCGTATGCGGCCCGCACCGTGTCGGCAGGTAAGCCATAATCTGTTTGCCAGTGTGTACACAAAGTTCGGGTTGCAAGATGTCCACCTGCCGAATGACCCGCAACGTAAATCCGATTTCTATCGCCATTGAATTGACAATCAGTCGTTTTAGCCCACGCGACTGCCGCGCGGGATTGACGCGTAATTTCGGGGATCGTGACTTTCGGACACAACGCATAGTTTGGCACGATGACGGTGATTCCGCGTGCGACCAGGCCGCGAGCCACGAAACTGAATTCCTTCGAGCTCAATCGTTTCCAGTAACCGCCGTGGATGAAAAACAGAATCGGGGCGGCCGGATCCTGGGCCGGAAAGATATCGAGATTCTCTTCGATGGTTGGGCCGAAGCGCACGTCGAGCAGACCTGCGAGGTCGCGGCGTGCAGCGGCGCTTTCTTTTATATAGAACTCGAAATAGACACTTGGATCGCCAATGACTTCGGCCAAATTGTATTGCGCATCTAGCGACTCTTGGGTGGCGAAATCTCGATAAAGCATAGTGGGTTTCCCGGGGAGCAACGAAAAATTCGATTCGGCCTGGTAGAAGAATAACCTTCGACTGCGACATAAACCACTGATCGTCTAATCTCCAGCTAAGGGACGGATTTAGCCGCTAGAATTGGATGCCGAGCATCGCCAACATAGGGTGCGAAATCTTGTAAACTGGCCCGCATCGTGAAAATTCCGGAGCTTAACAATGGCGACTCATCAAGCAGAATTTTTCCATCCGCGCCGGCTCGGCCATGTTAATTTATGGGTCGAAGATTTGGCCCGATCGGAACGATTTTACAACGAGCAATGCGGCCTCACTGTTGAGTTTACCGAGCCCGATTTAATCGCGACGTTTCTGGGTACTGGTCAAACCCCGCACGATCTCGGCATGATTCAAACGACCAATGGGATTGACCGTTTCGGCCGCGACGGGATCTTGCAACTGCCCGGATCAATTGGGCAGCAGGTGGGTTTAAACCATCTGGCCTGGGAACTCGAAAACGAAGCAGATCTCGTCGCCGGGTTCAAACGCTTGCAAGACCACGCGATCGAAACCGACATGACGGTCGATCACCAGGTTGCCCACAGCGTCTACCTGTTTGACCCAGATGGTAACTACAACGAGTTCTATTGCGACACGGTGCAAAACTGGCGCGAGGTGCTGCACGGTGAAATGGATCTTATTACTAGCCATTGGGATCCCCTAAGTGCAGAACCGTTTGTCGAAGGACGCTACGAGCGACATCCGCAACTGCGCATAGTGGACGCGGCGCCCCTACATCCACAGAGAGTGACGCACGCGGTGATCCAAAGCGCTAACGTCGATCGATTAGTCGACTTTTACACGCGCATCGCCGGGCTCACCGTAGTTGCTCGCGACTGCGAGGTTGTTTATTTCTCCGGTTCCCATGCATCTTACAACTACAACTTGGTAATCGTTCCAGCGCCAAGCGCTGCCTATGGACACGCGGCATTCCAGATTGCCGACGAGTCCGCACTGGATAGCGCGATTGAAAAACTTAGCGACAACAGTGTCTTCGATGTGATCGAATTGCCGTGGAAGCGATCGCTGTTCTTGACTGATCCTGACGGCCTGACAAGCGAATGGTATGTGAGCCGAGCCGCGCCGCGCGAGTTGCGTAAGCGCGGTGACGTTGCGCTACTGCTGGCGTCCTAATCGGCTCAATTTCTATTTGCCGTTTAGAAAATGAGATCACATCATGAATAAACTAACTGCGATCATCGCGGGTGGCGGAATCGGCGGCTTAGCTTGTGCCGCGGCGCTAGCGCAACGCGGTTGGGCGGTAACGGTTTACGAACGCCAAGAGGAGCTCCGCGCCGTCGGTGCTGGAATATATATTTGGGAAAATGGCTTGCGCGTGCTTGAAGCGCTGGGCGCATTTGACGCAGCAACCAAGAATGCATTTCACGGCACTCACTTTGAACAGCGTGATAACCACGGAGACATTATCGACTCTGCACCGATCGCGGGTGGCAACCGACTCCTCACGGTGCCGCGCAGCCAACTACTCGCCGCCTTAGCAAGCGTCTGCAAGAAAGCGGGTGTCGAGATCGTCACGAACGCCGAAGTGACTGGCGCAAGTTCACGCGGCGAATTATTTTTTGCAGGTGGCGGTTCGCATCAAGCCGATCTTGCGGTCGGCGTGGATGGCGTGTGGTCGAAAGTTCGCGAATCACTCGGTCTCGAACGATCGCACGAGCAAACGGTGGAAGGCGCGTTGCGCACGATGGTATCTGCAGCAGCTGGCGATTTCCGTGCGAACGACGTCGGTAAGTACATCGAGTGCTGGAACGGCCCGCGCCGCTTTTTAGTTACTCCGGTTAATCAAGAACAAACCTACCTCGCATTGACTTGCCCGGACTCTGATCGCGATGCCTGTGTCGTGCCAGTAAACAAAAGGGTTTGGAGCGAGTCGTTTCCGCAATGGACACATTTAATTGAACGCATCGGCGAGTTCCCGATCAACTGGGGCGTCTATAGCGTGACGCGTTGCCATGCCTGGTCTGCTGGACGCACCGCGATCGTCGGCGATGCGGCTCATGCACAAACCCCAAATTTAGGGCAGGGCGGCGGCATGGCGATGCAAAACGGTCTGGCGATGGCAGTGGCTCTGGAAAGCGTGAACAATCGAAGAGACATTCCGGACGCGCTAGAAGCGTGGGAAAAAGGTGAGCGCGACATCGTTGAGCATTGTCAACGCTGGGCGTCACTCTACGGCGAAGTCACCTATCTACCAGACGATGTTCGCACCCGAACGATCCGCGGCGCGATGTCGGATCCCTGGGTGGCCGGACAAGTCTTTCGCGCAGCCAACCATGCGCCGGTAGGGACAGTGCCGCCGGGCTAAGCGTGTCCGGCGCGAAGCAGCGACCACCGATCACTGTTTTATAAAGACTTAGGTGCTCCAGCGTGTCATTAAGCTTCAGTGCAATTGGTTATCCACCATTATTCGAAAAGGCAAAACGCAAGATCTGCCGCAATTTACGCTCGGGCCGGTATCGAGGGGTTTAGAAGGCTAGGCTCAGAAGCGAATACGCCGCGATGCTCGCACAGGTGCCGTAATCCGTGAGTCGAAGCGTCTCCTCTAAGCGGGCATTCATAGAAGGGACGTGCTTGTCCTGGATTATGATATGCAGCCCGGTACTCAGTAAGATTGCCAGATGCGGGTCAAAAGCATACAAAATGTGGATCCATAGATCCGAAAACCTTCTACCTAATCCTTTTAGGGTAGATTCTATGTTTTCCTGCAAACATAGATTCTGTCTATAAAACTGTTAGCTGTCTGAGTCTGAAGACAAAAGGCACACGTCGTGCTAGCCTTGAGCCATGAAGGTATTCAGTTGGGATCCGGAGAAGAACCTCTTGCTCCAGGAGACTCGGGGCATTTCCTTCGAAGCCGTCGTGCTGAATATCGAACTCGGAAACGAAGTCGATATTTTCGAGCACCCGAATCAATCGAAGTATCCGAGGCAGAGAATATCCGTCGTTGTAATAGAAGATTACGCTTATCTCGTACCATTCATCGAGTCGGACGAAGAGATATTTCTGAAAACGATCATTCCTAGCCGAAAGGCGACTAAGCAGTACGTCGGTGAGTCAAATGGCAAAGTTGAATAAAGAAGAGAAAGATATTTTCGATGCTTTCGATGCCGGAGAACTGAAGCGAGTCCGCGGAAGCGCGAGAGAGATCGCACGTCATAAGGAATATGCCGAAGCTAGCTATAGAAAAGATGCTCGGATCAATATCCGCCTATCATCCAGAGACCTTCGAGCACTTCAAGCGAAAGCAATGCAGGAAGGCATTCCTTACCAAACCCTGGTGGCCAGCGTGCTTCACAAATACGTAGACGGACAGCTACAAGAAGCGACAGCTAACAAAATGCTGGAGTCCGACGCTTGACCGCTCCTCCTTTCGCTGCCGCTCAAGTCGTCGCCGTCAAGCGCGGCTCAGCATTGCGTTAGGCAGCTTGAGTAGTTGTAACGTGTAACGCCATACGTTACAATCCATGTCGTGATACGAAGTTTCAAACATCGTGGCTTGGAACGCTATTTCGAACGCGGCACGAAAGCTGGAATTCCCGGGCAATTCGTATCGAGGATCCGTCTAATCCTCGGCAGGTTAAATGCGTCACTTTCTCCGCGTGATATGAACCTACCGGGCCTGCATCTTCACGAGCTCCAAGGTCGTCGTCGGAATACATGGTCTGTGCGAGTTTCAGGAAACTGGCGTATCACCTTTAAACTTCAAGGCGAAGACGTAATTGATGTCGATTTGGAAGACTATCACTAAGGCAAAATACGATGAAAATGCACAATCCTCCCCATCCGGGAGAAATACTGAAAGAGTTGTGTCTCGAGCCGCTCGGAGTCTCAGTAACTCGAGCCGCGGAAGCACTAGGGGTAAGTCGTAAGACACTGTCCTCTATTCTAAACGGGCGTGCCGGAATTAGCCCTGAAATGGCGATACGGCTGTCGAAAGCGTTCGGAACATCGCCCGAAAGCTGGCTCAATCAACAAATGCAATACGATTTATGGGTCACGGAGCAGAGCGTTGGAAAGCTCAAAGTCGAAAAACTATCAGCTGCCTAACCAGTTGCTGAACCTGACCGCTTACAGTCAGTTTTTTCTAAGCTGCTTCGCATTTTCGCTTAGAAAAACCAGTCTGCAAACGGCAGGTTAGCAAAACGTTATGTGGATTGAGACTACGTCGTGAATATTGAGGCAATCGGAATATTCGCCGAAGTAATTGGTGCCGCAGCCGTGGTGCTATCGGTAATATATTTAGCGTCTCAGATCCGACAGGGCTACACGCAACTAGATCAAAACAACGCCATCGCAAAAGCAAACGCCCAGACAGATCTGCATTTTAGGTATCAGGAATTAATACGGGTAATGCTCGATAAGCCGGGATTGAGGGAAATCGTAATCCGCGGATTGAATGGATACGATTTACTAAACAACGAACACAAAGCTCATTTCATTGCGTATATAACGCCGTTGGTAGTGCATTTCGACATCGTGCTTCGACTTCACGAAAGCAAACTCGTCGATAACGATTTTCTCGAAGAATTCCGCTTAATGACGTTAGGGTTCGTGTCTACTCACGGCGGCAGACAATGGTGGGCGGAAAATAAATACTTTTGGATCAAGACCGTCCGAGAATATCTGGACGCGGAACTGGCGAATACGACAACACTTCCCAATCCAATAACGAAAATGGCCATGTATCAGCTCGATGAACAAGCATCCACCTAACCAGGGGATCAACATGGGCCCGTTACAGCACGCTTTTTATATGCTGCTGCGCATTTTCGCATATAAAAAGCGCGCCATAATGGGCCAGTTATCCCAGCGTTAGGTTTCACTTGAACCTCGGTTTATAATTTTGACTTGAGCAATTTGGAATTAGCCAAATGACGGAAACCGCAGAGAAATTATTTCGAGAAGCGCTGGACCTCACGCCGAACGAACGCGTCGGACTTGTTGAGGAATTGCTTAAAAGTCTCGATATGCCGGATCCAAAATTTGACGCCCAGTGGGCGGAAGAATCCGAGCAGCGCCTGCGGGCATTCCGAGCAGGCGAGATCGAATCACATTCCTCGGAAGACGTATTCGCAGAACTCAGCCGCGGTTGAAAGTTCGGTTCCTAACGCCAGCGCGTGAAGAACTTCGAAGGGCTGTATCAGCCCTGAACGATCAAAGGGAAGGGCTAGGCACAGAGTTTCTCCAGGAGGTTCGATCAGCAACGCTTCGGATCGAGCAGCTCCCGCATCCGTGGCCACGCCTCAGCGAGAATACTCGCCGCTGTCGAACCCATCGCTTCGAATACGGCCTAATTTATGAGGTAATTGGGGAGGAAATTATCATCGTCGCCGTTGCCCACCTCCATCGTCAACCAGACTACTGGCGCAGCCGCACGAAGTGAAACCTAACAAGCGACTGTGATTGAAAGTCAATCAATTAAGCGATGTTTTCATCCCATCTAGTTTGATTTTTAACCATCGTATTGAGGATGATGATCATCTTTCTCATGCATGCGGTCATCGTGACTTTTTCGAGTTTGCCGTTGGTGAGTAAGCGCTGGTTAACGGTCTCAGCATACGCTGGCGCCTTAGTTCAATTGGGCTACTGAATTGGTAACCTGCTGTTACAGGTTACGGGCCCACCTTATTAGTTGCGGGCTTGGGTATGAATCATACAAGTGGATCAACCTGACCGATGACTGCGTCCTCGTTGCGCTGCAGCTCCACTGTGGTGCGGTCAACGGCAGGTTAGCAAGACGTTATATGCCTTGAGATCAAGCTTGACATGGTACTAATATTTAGTACTATTCCAAAATGAAGCGAAAGCACCAGAAGACCCTGGAGCAAATATATTCACGCCCTACTAGCGCAAACATCGCGTGGTCGGAAATTGAATCACTGTTCAAGGCACTGGGGGCTGACGTGTCGGAGCGAAGTGGATCGCGCGTCGCAATAGTCCTTTTCGGTGAAGTCCGAGTATTTCACAGACCGCATCCCTCTCCGAATACCGATAAAGGCGCCATTGTGAGTATTCGCAAATGGCTGGAGCTGTATGAGGTGACACCATGAACATAATGGAAGTAGACGGTTACAAAGCGAAGATTGAATACGATCCAGAGCTTGATCAATTTAGAGGAGAAATACTCGGGTTGAATGGAACTGCAGATTTTTGTGGCACCAACCCGAATAGTCTTAGAAAAGAATTCAGAACCTCCTTGAAGGTGTATCTGGAGGTTTGTGAAGAAAAGAACATTAGTCCGACCAAAGAATTTTCAGGTAAGTTTAATCTTAGAATTCCACCACAATTACATTTTGAAATATCAGCGAAAGCGACAGCAGCGGATAAAAGTATTAACCAGTGGGTGTCCGAGGTTCTCCGACGCTCCGTAAATGAATAAAGCGGCATATAACAAGTGACTATGGTTCGCTGTCAATAATTCAGACAAGATTTTCATCCCACATCGTACCGTTTTTAACCATCGTATTTAGG
>JAQCEL010000222.1 GCA_027618655.1 Pseudomonadota bacterium
ACGAATCTCTCCGCAGTTAAAACCACCGGTGATTGGAAGTTTCATTTCTCACCATCCCTCGTTATTGTCGCGTTCAAGCAGCTAATGTATCAGCTCAAATTTGGGAGTATAGGACGAACAAACGTCCTTTTCCGCGTTTAAGGGGACAGATTTATTTGAGCGTATATACGCTCAAATAAATCTGTCCCCTTTGCATCCCTCACATTGTCGATCGCCGCCGTGACGCTAGGTAGATCGTCATACTCGCTTCGCCAATTTATGGCAGCGTAACTTTCCCAATTCGCGTGCCTGCGAACGAACCCAAATACAAGGAACCATTCGCTTCAACCGCAACGGTTGAACCGCCGAATGGCGCGCCCTTGTGCCTTACCAACTCGGTCACGGCACCGCTCGTCGTATCGATTGAGGAAATCACGAATTCGAGACCACAGTACGGAATATCCTTACCAAGGCATTCGTCACGCAAGGTGCGAAGTGTCACCAAATGAGACGCGACGAGCAACTTGCCGTCGGCAGTGATGCTGCTGTTGTCCGGTCCGCCGTTTATCGGGGCGGTCCATAATTTTTTACCGCTCGCGCGATCAATTGCGACGACTTGATTTGCGAGATATTGGTTACTGTAGATCGTGGCGCCGTCAGCGGATATTTGAATTCCGTTTGGTAATGCGCCGTCGGTGCCTTCGATCTTCTTCCACCCGGATTGTGGCTGCCACTCTACGACGTAGCCGCTCTCAACACGGTCATTTGGCGGACGATCGAACAAAGTGCTGCGAATTGCGAACGGCATCATATGGCTCGCAACAAAGCCACCGTCTGGCAGCATCGCGATGTCGTTTATCCATAGTTCCGGATCGATGATAACGCAACCTTTCCATCGCGCTGAAAAGCTTGTGCCATGATCGATCAGTTCCAGCCATTCAATCGCTTCACGCGAGGTGTGATTCACAACTAACAAGGCGTAGTTTCCGCCAGCGTTCTTCGAGAGATGAATACCGTGCGCAGCAAATCCAGTCGGCGGTCCGGGACACGTCGGGTCACCCCATGGCGCTGCGTCTGTCGCCGTTGGCGCCGATCCCATCATGTCGGGCGAATAGATTGTCTCGATCGAGTTATCAGCCAGGTGCAGGATCCGGATGTCCCCGTTTCCATTATCGAGATTGAAACCACCCACCACGATCGCTTTACCACCCGGTACGACATCCAGGTCTTCCGGCGGCAAAAAGCCACAAATAGGGGTGATCCCATTAGCGGCTTCGCATGCTGTGTCGGCAACTTCTTGCGCATTCACAGAAAAGCCAACTAGCGCCATGCACAAGATTAGAAAAAACTTCATGTGAACACCTCGTTTGCTGTCGTGCATTAATGGTTCAAGGACTACTGATTCGCTTGTGTCGCTAGATTTTCAGAGTGAGCCCGTTTGCATGCTAAACAATTTCCAGTTCGATCTCATGGAACCATGCCCTGGCATTTTAGCCTTAGAGGCGGGGATTATTATGCCTCTATCGAGATAGCCAAGTCCGCACATCATTCCGTCGGGGACGCCCTGTTCACTCTAGCCCATGTTCACCCGTCTTCGCGGAACGGTATTCGATCTCGCTCGAATGTCCAAGCCCGCGGTCTTGATGGACTTCGCCTTAAATAGAATCGGCGATTGCTCGACCTAATATACATGCGAATCCATTCCGTTGTTATTGCACTTTGGCTTTCGCATTGGGATGAAATAATTGTTGCCCGTCGACTCTAAAATCAGCTATCGTTTTTTGCCCGGACTCGCTCAACAACCAATCAATGAACGCCTGACCTAGTTCGGCCTTTACGTGCGGGTGGCGCTTTGGGTTAACAAGAATAATTCCGTATTGATTGAACAGCCGCGGATCGCCTTCAACTAGAATTTCGAATCCTCGCTTATTCTTAAAACTGATCCAGGTCGCGCGATCGGACATTACATAGCCACCGATACCGGTTGCAATGTTCAAGGTTGTGCCCATACCGCCGCCCGTTTCGCGATACCAACGACCGCTAGCGGCGTCAACGTCGATACCGGCAATCGCCCACAGTTCACGTTCTTTCTTGTGTGTTCCACTATCGTCACCGCGTGAAGCGAATATGGCTTCGTTTGCGGCAATTTTCTTGATCGCCTCCACGATATCTTTTGATCCACGTATGTTCGCCTGATCTTCCGGCGGACCAAGAAAGACGAAATCGTTGTACATGAGATCGAATCGTTCGACGCCGAAGCCTTCGGCAACAAATTTCTCCTCATCGGCCTGAGCGTGTACGAGCAACACATCGGCGTCACCGTTCGCGGCGTTGTTTAACGCCTGCCCTGTTCCGACTGCGACAGAGCGCACTTCAACGCCAGCCAACTCGCGATACATTGGCAACAAATAATTGAATAAGCCCGTGTCTTGTGTTGACGTGGTCGATTGCAACACGATAAAAGGTAGGTCGGCGGCCGCTGTTGTCGTGCTAAAGCTAAGCGCGGCAGCACATATCGCCCAAGTAAAAACTCTCGCAAACATTAGAACAGCCTCTATTTGTACAACTTACCTTCAATAAACGCCTGAGCGACTGGCGACTTTGGCGTAGCCAAAAATTCCTCTATTAAACTGTGCTCCGTGACCTGCCCGTGGTGCATAAAGACAATGTCGTTCGCTAATCGCTCGGCCTGTCCCACGCTTTGCGTGACCATAATTAATTTTCGACCTTCATTGCGGGCACGAACTAATATGTCTTCGATTCCAATCGTTGCTGCTGGATCGAGACTTGCCGTCGGCTCATCGAGAAACAAGATTTCCGGTTCAACGGCTAAGGCTCGCGCGATCGCCACACGTTGACGTTCGCCGCCAGATAAAACCATCGCTTGGCGGTGCCGAATGCGGGACAAATTCGTTTGCTCGAGCACGGTCTCAATCCGGTGCGCGCGATGTTCACCTTTGAAGCCGCGTTTCGTTAAGGCATAGCGTATGTTTGCTTCGATCGATCGGCGCAGCAGAACGGGCGACTGAAAGACCATAGATTGTCGCTGTCGCACGAATTCAGGATCAAAGTCTCCCGCCCATCGAATGATTCCGGAACTTGGTGTTAGTAAACCGTGTAGCAATCGCAATAACACACTTTTCCCGGCACCGTTGTAACCGAGAATCGCAGTGCACCCACCGGCGGACAATTCTAGGTTCAAGGAATCAATGATCCGGGCTTTGCCGATTTCGTAGACAAGATTCTCGATCCGCACAGGCAGAATTAAAGATTCGTGAACAACACGTGACTGCAAATTCCCGGACGCGCGATGCTCACCGTCCATAGGATTTCGGCCCGATCTTTTTAATTAACGATGCCATCGCGTTAACCGCAAAGGCAATCATCATGAGTATTACGCCAAGCGCGAGTGCGAGGGCGAGTTCGCCTTTCGATGTTTCGAGCGCGATCGCCGTTGTCATCACGCGGGTGATGTGGTTGATGTTGCCGCCGACAATAATAACCGCGCCCACCTCGGCGATCGCTCGACCAAACGCTGCCAAAACTACGGTGAGCAAGCTGTGCCGCACTTCGACAATTAGCGTAATAAGTTTCGCCGCACCACGCACGCCGATTGAACGCAACTCTTCGTCGTAATCGGCATTCGCGTCCTCAACAAATTGCCTCGCTAACGCAACAATGATCGGTGTGACTAAAACGATCTGCGCGATAATCATCGCGGTAGGTGTGTATAGCAATTGCAGCCAGCCAAATGGGCCAGCGTTCGATAGATTCAAATACACTAACAGACCGACGACGACAGGCGGCAAGCCCATCAACGCGTTGACACACACGATGAGAAAATTTCGTCCGCGAAATCGCGCCACTGCTATCGCTGCACCTAGCGGCAGCCCAATCACGGCGCTGATCAATACCGCGGTTAGACTGACGCGCAACGACAATTCGACTATCTCAAATAACGCACTGTCGAACCGCGCAATAAGCACCGCGGCTGTCGCAAACCCCTCGAAAATTTCTTCCATGAGCTTTAGAACGTGAACCCGATCTGGGAGTAGAAATAGGTCGCGTCACCTTGCCGGTTGGCGTTCGGCGCATCATCCATAAATTCCCCTGCAAACAAATGGGTGACGCCTGATTCCAGTGCGACATTGCCTGGCAGAATATTCCACTGCACGCTAGCTTCGATTTGCTGACCAATAAACTGACCCGTCTTACCTGTTACATCGCGCACACCACTGGTTGTCCATGCGTCACTATCCGACGCCAACCAATAGCCCCGGTGAGCAACGAAACAGGTCACTCGGGAATGTGGTTTCAACTCCAACCTCAGTCCCGGCGTATTGATGTTTGCTCGTTCAAACGCGCCGTAAATACCCGTCGGGCCGAAATCGAAACGGCGCGCACCAAAAAGTGTATCGAAGCGCTCGTTGTCACCATCGTTGGGCGTGTCATCACCGCTCGCATAATCATACTGAGCAATCAAACGCACACGCGTTGGATGATCAAACGTATAGCCAATCTCGACATGTTGGAAATGTGCGAAGTGGTCAAGATCGGCGACATCCGTCGCTGCCGTTGACGTGCGCGATTCGCCAAACTGGACGGTCGACTCAATTTGGTAATCAAACTTCGAAACTTCGGCGTTGCGAAATAAACGGAATCCGACGGTACTCAATTGTCGATCGCGGGTCTGAAGGTCGCTCGCGTCGTCTTCATCGAGACCGAAATAATATAACTCAGCCACATCTCCCCAGCTCATGGGCTCCGATAGGAATAGCCCCCAAAAGCTTACGTCACTTTTTTCTTCATCGAACTTAGCCTCATTGTTGCGCAGTTCGGCGGCTAAGGTCGGCTGACGGTTCACGGGCAGGGTGTAGAACGCACGAACAGTGCGGCCAGACGCGCTTGCCCACTGCCAGTCGATACCCGTAAATGCATTCATCGTATTACGAAAGCGATTGCGAGCGACGAAGCGCCGACTGCCGATGTCCATCGTGACACGACCTGCACGCAGATCGCTTTTTGCGCCCGATGTGAAAACGTCTGCTGCTTGCCACTGGAAATAAGCCTGCAGAAGTTCGGCAGTATTAACCATACCTGTGTTGATCAGTGTACCGCGATCGTCGAGCGCGGCGCGCGCATCCAACAATTCGGCAGCAACGGTAAACGGTCCTTGATGCAATGCCCCCATGACCGTTGTGCGCATCACCAGCTGTTGGTCGCCCCCATTTAGCCCTGCTCGGAACTGGGAATCCAAGGTCTCATAACGGGTGCGATGGGTCCCGCTAAGGTTTAGCCAGGCAGGGGCATTTACCGCTTCGCGGAGTCGCAAGGGTGTCGGTTCAGCTGCGTAGCACGGCACCATAAGCACTAAGCCGGACACTAGGGAAAGCAATCTTAAATATGTTTTTATGTGCATTAATAATGCGGTGACAGTCAATAGTGCTACAAAGGGCGCTTATCCTACTGATCTTCATTGAATTCACAAATATGTCTTTATATGCCTATATAGCAAATTTGCTTGTCTACAAGACAGGTAAATGTTCGTTGCTCCAGTTTTAGGGAATCGCATGCTGCCGGACGTTGAAGTCGCTGAGAACGACCTCAGGTCGAAGACCACCGTGATTTTTACTCCGAACCCCAGCGGACCGTGCCTCGTTGACCACACTGGTCTGATCGCGAACAATCGTGACTCATCCGCAGGACGAACTTTCACCCGCCAACCCTAAGGCCACGGCGCTATTTAACCCACCGTTCACTGAAGCGGGTCGGCGGAAATAAAAAAAACGACACACAAGAGGGAAGCAAAATGAAAATAGGTTTTTTTGGAATTGGCGCCGGCATCGCTGCACAGCCCGAGATTATTAAACTCATCGCGAAGTCGTGCGAGGCATGCGGTTATCACTCGCTGTGGGTGCCAGAGCATATCGTGCTGCTGGACAAATACTCCTCGACTTATCCGTACTCCCAAGATGGCCGTATGCCATTTTCGACTCTGGAAATCGACATTCTCGATCCATTTCTTGCACTAACATTTGCCGCCGCCGTGACTGAAAAAATTCGTCTTGGCACGGGTATTTGTCTACTCCCGGAACGCCAACCGCTCACCACCGCAAAAGAAGTCGCGACTCTGGACAAATTGTCTGGCGGGCGCTTCGACTTTGGAGTCGGGATCGGTTGGATGAGGGAAGAATTCGAAGCGCTCGAGGTACCGTGGCCGAACCGTGCCGGACGCACGCGCGATTATCTTGCCGCCATGAAAAAGTTGTGGACGCAATCTGAGACGGAGCATAACGGGGAATTCTGTAAATTTCCGCCGGTGCGCTCGTTTCCAAAACCCGTACAAACACCTCATCCACCGATCGTATTCGGCGGCGAAAGTGAACCTGCGTTGCGGCGCGTCGGCGAGGTTGGAGACGGCTGGTGGGGCGTCAATGTCACACCAACCACTGCGGCCGCGCACATGGCGCGCATCAAAGAATTCGCGAAAGCGGCAGGCCGCGACCCGAGCAAGATTTCAATCTCCGTGTCGACGGGCATTGGCGTCCCGATCAGCGCTGATGAGGTCAAGCAATTCGCCGACATTGGTGTCGACCAAGTCATTATTGGCGGGTTTGGGGGGGGCGCCGAAGAAAAAACAAAGATTATTGAATCAAA
>JAQCEL010000223.1 GCA_027618655.1 Pseudomonadota bacterium
GTTACCGAACCATTCGCCGCTAGTGATAGCTGAACAATTTGGCACCCTCGCGGCGCTTTATCCGAACCGGATTGATTTGGGCTTGGGACGCGCACCAGGAACAGATATGCGCACAACCCGCGCGCTGCGCAGAGATCTGGTCTCTAACGCCAATAATTTTCCACAAGACGTACGCGAACTGCAGGAGTTGTTTGCTCCAAGCGTCCCCGGGCAATTGGTTCAAGCGGTTCCCGGCGCAGTCCTGCGCGTGCCGTTGTGGATATTGGGTTCGAGCCTATTTGGCGCGCAGCTCGCCGCCGCATTCGGCCTACCATTCGCGTTCGCGTCGCATTTTGCGCCGGATGAGCTGATACCCGCGTTGCGCGTGTACCGAGCGAGTTTCAAGCCGTCCGAACAGTTGCAGGAACCCTATGCGGTTGCCGGGGTCGGTCTATATGCTGCCGATACCACGGTCGAGGCCTATCGAATATTCACTTCGGCACAGCAGCAATTTACGAATCTCCACCGCGGGCTGCCGGGACCGGTTCAGCCGCCGATCGACGACATCGAGCGCTACTGGTCGGCGCGTGAGAAGCCGAGCGTAGAGCACATGCTGCGCTATGCCATGGTGGGCGGACCGGACAGCGTGTCCAATCAGATTCAAGCGTTCATCGAGGCAACTGAAGTGGATGAACTTATCCTCACTGGGCAAATTTATGACCACGCGGCGCGCTTGCGATCATTCGAGATTGCTTCCGAAATTCGCGCAAACTTACCAGGCGCAAAACACGCGCAGGCTTCCGACTAGGGATTTGATCCGTGAACTCGCGCAGAGTTTTATGCGACCAAGCGCGATAGCGTCCTACTTTGATCCATCGAGCCTGCTACAGTTATTGGGATTCAACCTAGTGCGCCGGAGACCACAATGAAAGCTTACCAACCACCCCTCATCTGTTTAATCATGTTCCTTTGTGTCAGCGTGAGTGCGAATGAACTCAAGTTCATTCAACTCGTCGACGGTTCAAAGTTACGCGCCGAAGTTGTCTCACTGAACAATGATATCTATACCTTGCGTTCAGCCGCCTTAGGTGAAATAGAAATTCCCGCTGACAACGTCGATTCAATCAGCGCTACGGCGCCTACGGATCGCACGGCGTCAACGGCAAGCACCACAACCGGTCCGGTTCTCGACAACGTTCGGCGCTCGCTGATTGAAAACCCGGAAACCATGGGCAAGATTAACCAACTGCAGAATGATCCCATGGTGCAAGAAATCATCAACGACCCGGTAACCATGCGAGCGATAAGCAGTGGTGACCTTAGTGCGTTGATGAATAATCCAAAGATTAAGGCGCTAATGGGAAATCCGACGGTACGCGACCTCACGCAGAGCGCAGATTTCTGACGCCATTGATAGCACGATTGTAGCGCTCGCGAGCGAACAGTCGGTTGCTGATCCGCACCGGTTTCATCCCGTCGGTCTCGAAAGATCAACCAGGGCTTGCGTTCTAGAGATTTCCTATTATCCTCACGGCTATGGCATTGCAAACAAGCGGCAGGCTTCACGCGACCTTCGAAGCACAACAAGTTACCCAGCGATTTCGCAAGCGCGAATTTGTCGTTGAAGTTTCCGATAACCCAGATTATCCCCAATTTGTAATATTCCAGCTAACGGGTGATCGCTGCGATCACCTCGATGGATTCAAAGTCGGCGACGACGTCAATATTGAATTTAATCTACGCGGTCGAGAGTGGAACAGTCCCAAAGGCGAAACGAAATTCTTTAATAGCCTGGAAGTTTGGAAACTAGAAAAGAAGAACGCTGGGGCCGCGCAAGGGTTTGGCGCCGATAACGAACCGCCGCCCCACGAAGACGAATTCTTTAAAGACGTCCCGTTTTAGCGTTCCGCACGGCGCTCATCAGCCTCGTGCCGGCCGACGCCAATAACGAAGCATCATCCAGCCGAATAACATTCCGCCAAGGTGCGCGAAATGCGCAATGCTGGGCACCGTGTCCGTTATGCCAAGCGCAACGGAAACGACAACGAATCCGAGGATTGCCCATTTGGCCTTCACTGGAACAGGGATGGGGAACACCACCATCTTAACGTTCGGGAACATCACGCCAAACGCCAACACAACCCCGAGTACGCCGCCAGATGCACCGACAGTGAAATTGGTGTGACCTGCGATTGCACCGGCGATGAGATGTAACAATGCGGCGCCGAGTACGCACACCGTGTAGTAGATGAGATATCGCGAAGCACCAAGCTGCTGTTCGACAACGCGGCCGAACATCCATAGTCCAAACATGTTGAAGGTGATATGAAAAAATCCGCCGTGCAAAAATGCGTACGTCACGGGTTGCCAGAACTGCGTATGTGGCAGCGGCCACAAGGCTAAATAAGGGTATAAGTTGCGGCCGATTTGAGTAGATGAATACAAAGCAAACATCACGACATTCGCGATTATCAGATGACGAGTGACTAAGGTAATGGGAAGATTCCTTGGCTGGTGTCGAGCTGGACAGGCTTAGTTCGGGGACGACATTGTAACGGTGACGATGATGGTAGCATTTCGCTACTGCTCCAAAAGCCGATCATACCTAGCTGCCGCGTACCAACGCGGCAGCTACTCGGACGGACGCAACGCCTTCAAGGCTTCGACATCGCCACGCGAAGCCGCCTCACGGATCCGACGATTCAATTTCGGAGAATGGAAACGGGCAGTGAACTCTACAGTAGCAGTGCCTGCACGCTCAAACGTAAGCTCAACGGGAAAGCGCTTGCCCATCAGCATCGGCACTTCGAGACCCCTCAACTCGATGTAATAGCCAACTTCCGTAAGCTCGAACGCATTCTCGCCCACGGGAATATCAATCGCGTCGATTGGTTCTAAATGTCGATTTCCTTGTTCTACGCCGACGGCATAAAAAACCGTTGAACCACTAGCCAGCCGAGAGCTCACTTTAACGAGACGGTCTGCATGCTCACCGAGGTTTCGAAATTCGAAGAATAATTTCGCCGTGTGACCACGACCAACGGCAGACTTTGCCCATGGGTCGATAAGCTTGAGATCCCCGATCAGATGGACTTCCGCCTCGTCGGCCAAATCAAGCTCGACCGCACCCACGCAATACGCGAGCGCGGCCAGCAGAACGGCGGTAAAATACCGCATTCTTCGAACCCCCTAATCCCCGGGATGCAAACGCACAATCATGTTGTTCGCACCCGCGATCAGATGCTTTTCTGGATCGCGCGGACCGACGGGAAGATTTGCATACGACGTCCAGACGTCGCCTGATTCATGATCGACCTCGATCATGCGTAAAAAAGCTTCTTTGCGCGGCAGCGGATAGTGACGCCACCGAGCATCATCGATGTCAAAGCGATAAATTCGATCCGAATTCGTGGTCCCAACCCAGATCGCGTGGCGTTTCGGATCAAGCGTTATCGAATAAGCGGCACCGGCGCGGTCCGGCATGTCGTAACGTGCGATTTCGGATCCCGACTTGGTGTCGAATTTCACTAATTGACCTTCGCCGTACAACGGGACCCACAAAGTCCCATCGTCTTCGATCGCCAGCCGGCGTGGCGCTGCGCCACGTGGAAACGGGACGATCCGCTCAACGGATTCAGTTTCCGTATTAAACGCACCTAAGTTGCCATGCAGTTGCGTCCACCAAATTCTTTTGCCGTTCGGATCCATGGCCGCACCGTAGATGAAAACGTGAAACTCTTCCTCGCCTTCAGGCAGTGGCATTTTGAAGCGCTTTACCTCACCAGTGTCGACATGGATGCTCCACAGTTCGTTGATGCCGACCAAGGTCAACCAAATGCGACCCTTGGCGTCTGGTTCAACCTGTCGCAATGAGTTAAGCGCGGCATCGTGCGTGATCGCAAAATTAACGCCTTCGGGTGGACCATAGATGCGCCACTCGTGGCTTTGCGTATTAAATTTAGCCATCGAGAAGCTCTCTTCGAGTGCTAACCACAAATTACCCTTGGAGTCCGCGTTCAAGGTGTGAGGGCCTTGCGCGCCTTCGCCGGGCACGTCGAACCACTCGACAGTGCCGTCGCCGGTATTGAGTGCGCCGATTCGATCGGCATCGAGTTCGACAAACCAAACCTTATCGGACCCTGGTGCAACG
The DNA here is from genome assembly GCA_027618655.1 of Pseudomonadota bacterium. GTDB lineage: Bacteria > Pseudomonadota > Gammaproteobacteria > UBA11873. Next base: position 4,130 of record JAQCEL010000223.1, read on the forward strand.
GTCACTTCGCGGGTCCAACCAAACGTCGGTAACTGGAATTCTTCGATCACAGTGTCCGCTGTCACACCGTACTCACCGAGACGCTCCACGTCGTTGTAATTGGTCATCGTGTCGAAGTTAGTTGGAAACGACTTCGCCATGAGTGGAACCACTTCATCCATGTCGCGCGTTTTGAAGAAACTCGTCTCCGGTGCAATGGCGGCTTTATATTCCTGACTCTCTTCCGTCATATTCCAGCGCAGCTCGGCATGACCGGCCGGGCCCATGCGTACAGACTGAAGTCGCATGTATTGCACCATGGCGTCCCACGCAGCGGTTTTCGCCTCGATAGGCTGCCCTTCAAGACTTGTCGCAAATCGTTTAACTCTCTCCGCACCGAGTTGGTGACACCCAGCGCATTCGTTAATCAGTATGTGGTGATTTCTTTCACCGACCTTCCCAGGTATCCACGCCGAGGACGGGACTTGGTCGGCAACATTTTCCTGGGTCGCGACGGTCAACCGATACTCGGCGAAGTCTCCATCAACTGTGACCTTGCGGTTCGACTCCTGCCAACCAATTCGAAAGCTGCTAACAGTGATCGCATCGGCAGTAGCATCAATATCTCGAGCCGTGAACTTGCCGTCGGCCGCACTAAATACCGTGGTCGTCGCGGGCACTAAGTTTTCGCCCGTGACTACAATGCGTACAAAAGGTACAGGCTTACCAGCCACGTCAGTCACTGTGCCGGTGACCGTGAGGGCACTTGCTGAAAACGCGCACCATGCGAAAATCGAACAGACGACCACACGACCAAAACTGGACCTAATTGCGCTCAACATGTCGATATTCCTTCTGCTGATTTTCAAGAATTAACCATCTCGACAACCGAATTGTAGAGGTGCCGAGGCGCCATTTCGCCATCGGATAAGATTGTCGTCTCAATCGCGCCAGATTCTAATCCGACTTGTGTAGCATCCAAGGTCACAGTGTCTTCACGAAACGCATCACGTAATAAGGTTTTGCCGTGCTCGTGCACAATCAAATCGCTGGGTTTCTCTGGTGCCGCAAAATTAATGCTGCCAATCCAGCGCGTTTTGTTCACGGATATCGGCCAGAATTCGTGCCCGTAAAATCCACCGACATACGGATCGACCAACATATTTGGGAAGAAGCCGTGACAGTCGAACGCATAAAACGGATCGTTGTCCGGATTGGTTCCCGGAAATTCGTTGCCTGTTTGCGCACCGCCTGCCGCGTACCAGCTCGAGCCCCGCTGGCGAACCCATTTTTCAACAGCCGGCGGTTCGAAGTCCGGCGACACCATGAACGTCACGGAACGATTACCTTGCTCAAATAATCGAATCGACGTCGGGCGGCAATTTGGATTCAATGCGCCATTAAACGCTTCCGGCAAGGTGGATGCGTGCACTGTATTTACGTGGTAGCCCTCTTGAAAGGCATCCATCGCGACCTTCCAATTCACGTCCACTACGGCCGTCCAAATACCCCGTTTGTAAATTTTTTCGAATGGAAAATCTCTCAGTAAATCTGCATGCGGTTTGATCTGCTCTTCAAGTGTTTGGCTCGGTTGCGGATCGACGTTAATGAAAATAAATCCTTTCCAGACTGCGCAATGCACGGGTCGCAAGCCGCGTTCCGCTTTATTCAGGCCACAGAATTGATTTTCATCCGGAACAAATTTTAATGTGCCGTCAGTGTCGTATACCCAACCATGGAAGCGACAAGCGAAATACTTGCGATTGTTCGTCGCCCATGTTTCGTGGTTATCCCATACCACTGTCGTACCGCGATGTTGGCAGGCGTTGTGGAATGCTCGGACCTCACCATGCTTGTCGCGGCAAATAATAAACGACGGATAAGTGCCGTCTTTCTTCGTTCGCACCGCTTCAATAACTTGCGTGAAATGATCACCTTCATTCGGAATGCGTTCTGTGCGCCCAACGTACAGCCACATCTTTTTGAAGATCTTTTCGCGTTCCAATTCGAAGAATTCTTCACTTACATACGGCTGGATCGACACAGGTCCCATATCGATGTGTGGGTAGCGATCTGATACAGGTCGCGTATTCGCCCAATCAGGGAGTCGGGATTGTTGTGTTTGGATTGATTCTGGCGAAGTACTCATGCTAGTTCTCCATCACCTTAACGGGATCGGTCGGTGAGATAATATGGAATCGTTCAAATTCGAATGAATTAGGTACGTCGGGTTGGCGGTAGACCTCAACAGCCGACACCACCTCCATCAACATTTGCCCCAAGCGAAGCAAGCGAGCGGCAGGCCGCGGCATAGCGTCGAGCGAAAATTGATCAATGTATTCACACAAGGCATCCATACGTGGAAAAATTGTATGGTAGAAATCGTCAAGGTCTTCGATGGTCTGCCGCACTCGAAATTTGTTACGTTCTTTTTCTGAGTCACGAACCCAATCAATCGCAAATCGTTCAAGATCAGAAAATT
>JAQCEL010000224.1 GCA_027618655.1 Pseudomonadota bacterium
GTTTTCAAATAGATAGATGCCGCGTCGAGCAGACAGGTTCATATGGCAGTAACCCCATTCTTTGATCTCGGGGATCGGCGTCGGCCATTTACCTTTCGAGCCAAAATCGTATGGCTCGATGCCCCAATTGTCGGCACCCATCATGGCAATCTTGCGACTGGCTAGGTGATCGCACACGGCCGGCGACACACCCGGACCGCCGGAATTAAACATCGCGTTGTCGGCGCTCGCTTGGTCCGCCGTTTTGGTGAGATTATCCTGCCACAAATCGTTCCAGCCAGTGCGGATCAGGACGACATCGCCTTGACCTGCGTCTTCAATGCCAGCGAGTTTGAGCGCGGCGCGATAATCTTCCATGGTCACAGCATAGCCGATCGGTAAATTGCCGCCTTTAACTTTCACCATATCGATGATGATGCCGCGCGTGAAAAATGAGCCAACGTTTTCCGTCCCGTTCGCGCGCAGACCGTATGGACCGCCGATATCCTCGAGACGGCGGCCGTTATACAAATAGTTACCGTCCTTGAATCCTTTAGCTTGCTTGCCAGTGATCTTGATCATGGGATGACCGAGCGAATCGAACTGCGTTCCGACTTGTCCGATCTGTGCGGTGACAAGTTCATCCATGAACGTTTGTCGATAGCCCTCGCCAGACCAGGCGAGATCGTGGGTGGGGTTGCCACCGCCCGGGATCGTTAGCGAATAGATTCGACCGGGAAACAACGGCATGCGCCCGTGATACGGCATGCCTAAAGTTGTGACTTCTCCTTTATGCACAAGACCCGCGGCTGCGACCCGCTTTTCGGCCGTGATGTAATTCGTACCACCGGCCTGATCTGCCTCCCCAAATTCGCTCGGCCACCATTTCTCGTCGACCGGGTTGTTGTCAGCGTTTACATTGCCTAGGTATACAAAACAGCTGAGTGCCAACATTAAAAATATACTGATCGAATTCAAGTTTGATCCCCTTTGATTGAATCGTTATTTAATTGCGCTACGTTCGCCGGCTTACGGCCACAAGACTCGGTTTTCTTCTGCTAAAAACGCAGTGCAATTCGCCCCGTCGAGAAACATCGGGGCGTCGGCGGCAAAAATCTTTTGAATCCGATCACTTAGCCAATACGCATTGAAAGCGGCTAAGTCATCGAACGACAACTCCGCGACTCCGTCGTAAGCGGGTTCGAATAGATCGTATGTCGAAGCGACTTGATGGCATTGAACGTAACGCACGATGCCAGCGTCGCGTGGAATTAAGGGTGCGTGACCATTGATCCAATAATCTTGAAATTCCGCGACACTCATGCCGGGTTTGCGGCGCAACAGAAACACCGCTTTCAACAAGGGGGTGCCTTTTTCGATCTTAGGCCCTTCGATAAACACGTGTTCTTCGGTCTGCAAAAAACGAATCGCTTCCATGTCGACGAAGTTCGGCTCATCCGCTTGCGCGTAATTGATGTAACTCGGCTCGTTGCCTAAGTTAAGCGCGGTGTCTAAGTCGTCGAACCAAATCTCCGCGACCCCACCGTACGGGCAGGCCTCATAGCCCGGGAAATCATGGACGCTGCGATGGCTTTGAACATAGCGCCGCAGACCTTTGATTTTAAGTCCAAGCTCAGCATGAGGTCCCCGCCAATGATTATGAAAATCGACATCCGACATGCCAGCTTTCTTCGTTGCAATACCGATACCTTTGATCATCTCTAAGTAACTCCTATGAATGGACTCGTCGATAATTCGCCGCAGCGGTCAGTCTGTCGATGACTCCGCTTCGGCCGAGCAGGGCGTTTGGATGCGTAACGAGTTCGTCACCAGTGTAGTATTAGCTGGCAACTTCTAACAGAGTTAAAACGTGCCCCACCTGCTGGATAACCACGGGTGGCCCGAAGCATCACAATTCGGAGAGCCAAAGATGAGCGAAGAGCTGCTAGTCAATCCGGTCACGGGGGAAACAATGCGCGTCCTCGAATCAACAGCGGATGTATTTAAGATTGAATACGCTTTGCGCGCGCACGGTGAGATCCCGCTCGAACATTTTCATCCCAACGTCGTACAGGAAATATCGGTTAGTGTCGGCGAAATGCACGTTACGATTAACGGCGAGCACAAAGTGATCAAGGCAGGAGAAACGTATGCTGCACCGCCGAGCGCTGTGCATTTCCAATGGAATCCATGCGACGAAGAAACCATAGCAACCGAGACGTATCGACCGGCGGGACGCAATCACGATTTTTTCAGAACTTTATTTGGGCTTGCGACTGACGGTCATACGGATGAGCATGGGATGCCGTCGCTATTGGTTCGTGCCGCCATTTTTACAGAATTCAGAGATACGATCAGACCGGCTGCGAGTAATATCCGTTGGGTGATTGCCTTGCTTGCACCGATCAGCCGGCTCTTAGGCTATCGACGTTTAATTAAAAAGTACGCGCGCCCGTAAAGCGTCATCATTTCAGGCAACGTATTAAAGCACGCCAGTTTGGCGCAAATTCCGTACATGCCTCTCCACCACCGCGGAATCCTTATACGGCATTCGCTCTAAGGTGATATCGAGCTGATAATTCGGTGAAATGCGCAGCACTTCCTCGGCTGAAAATTTGGCCGCCTCAAGTCGTCCCGCTTCGACCAATGCGGATGCCAAAATTAAATGGGCGATCAGGTGATTGGGATTGCGCGTGAGGACTCGCCTCATTAGGGCAATCGCTTCGTCGTAGTCGCCGAGCAAGAATTTCGCATGACCGAGTGACCATAAATAACTTGGCGTGTAACGCGGGTTCAGCAACATCGCTTGCTCAACCAGAGACACGGATTCTTGCGCTTGCCCCGCGAAACTCAGAATCTCGGCCAAGGTGACGTAACCATCGGCGAAGTTAGGATCAAAGCTGATCGCTTTGCGCGCCGATGCGATTGCTAATTCAAATTGCTTCTTCCCGACTAAGGCGAGAGCGAGCGTTTCGTGTGCTGTCGGTTGGCTTGGATCCAGTTCGACGGCTTTCTCGCCGTATCGAAAAACGTGCTCGATATTCTGCGGATCGTCAGTCCATTGGTTGACGGTTTCGACTAGGTAGGTGCGGCCGAGATACGCGTAGGCCTCAGCATAATTCGGGTCGAGCTCAATGGCGCGTTCTAATAAGGACCGCGCGTGCAAATTCGCTGTGCGATCTCGCCGCGAATACTCCTCGCGTGCACGTACGAAAGCATCATAGGCTTCTAAGTTCACGGTCGGCGCTACACCGACTCGGGCTTGTTCACCGACAGTCAGCTTTACGGCGAGGGCCGCGACGATTTGTTTAATGACTTTATCTTGTAGTTCAAAAATGTCGTCGAGCTGGCCATCGTAACGTTCAGCCCATAGATGGTAATTCGTCGATGCGTCGATTAATTGCGCGGTGATACGCACGCGATTTCCGGCTTTACGGACGCTGCCTTCAACGACGTAGCGTACGCCGAGCTCGTTACTGACGATTTCCGGTTTCACGGCCCTACCTTTGTAAGTGAAAACGGAGTTCCGCGAAATAATAAATAGGCCAGAAATTTTGGATAAATCGGTGATCAAATCTTCGGTCATGCCGTCGCTAAAATACTCTTGCTCGGGATCACCGCTGAGGTTCGCAAACGGCAACACGGCTATCGAAGGCTTATCGAGGACCTGCTGCGCGGGCTCGGGTTGGGACTGCGCGCGGTTAGTTTGCTTTGTTTCGGCGATTAATTTCGGATCGGACACCACTCGGTACACGCGGACGAGTTTCGCAATATTCTTGACCGATTGTTCACCAAGATCCTGAAATGCGAAGTCGAGCTTGCCCTCGACTTGGTCGAATACCGTTCCGGAAATTGCAATTCCACCGCCTTCGGCAAGTGCTTCCACGCGCGCGGCGATGTTCACTCCGTCACCGTAGATCCGCTCAGCCTCGACAATCACATCGCCGATATTGATGCCGATGCGAAAGCGCATTTTGCGGTGTTCGGATAGCTTGGCGTTATTTTCGCTAAGCTCGTCTTGGACGCTTACTGCACAGCGCACGGCATCTATGGCACTAGCAAACTCGGCCAGCAAGTTATCGCCTGGCGAGTCGACAACCCGGCCGTGGTGTTTTCGGATCTGGTTCGCGAAGACTTCGCGGTAAGTCGTCAGGGTTCGGATGGTCGCTTCTTCGTTTTCCCCCATGAGTCGGCTGTAGCCTTGCAGATCCGTACTAAACACAGCTGACAGGCGTCGTTCAATTCGTTTCGTCGGTACTTCAGGATCTTCTTCGACCATAGCGACGCATTATCTTTCTTCTCGTACGGGGATGGCAATCTGCGCTGCCATTAGATGCCTTTCTTAGCTAAATTGGCACCACCACGTTTACCGAACGACCCGCACGGGTAAGCCGGATCGTTCCGCGTTATGATCCGCCCAATGCTTCCATTCAAGTAGGGGATTCGACATGGTTTCGACAACGAGTCCGGCCGTCGATCGAATAGCAACGGGTCTACGTAGTCACGTCAATCGATTTTCCCACGTTGTGATCAATGTGTCTGATCTCGATCGCGCGGTTGAGTTCTATGAAAATACGTTTCCCGTGCAACGCCGTTGTCGGATCAATGGGCCGCGGCAAAGTTATCCAGGTCTCGGTATCGAGGATGGCGAGTTCGAAGGCTGGGTGATGGAGAATAAGAAGGATGTCTCGCCACCGGGTGAGTTGATTGCTGAATTCCCGGCAAGATTGCTGCATTTAGTCCAATGGAAATCGCCGCAACCGATCGGTCAACCCTACCTCGAAGCAAACCACGTTGGCATTTATCGGCAGAATTCGCTCGTGAATAATCTTGATGCTGCTTACGCGAAGGTGCTAGCCAATGGTGGAAAACCTTACGGCGAACCGAGTTGGATTGTGCTCACCCCGGATGGTTTCGGCGTCACCGTATTCGCTTATCGCGATCCGGACGGCAACACCTTAGAGATGATCGGGGTCGACGATCCAAGCGGGACCTCGACTTACCCCGGCATGATGCATCATTGCAATTTGAACGTCAGGAATTTGGAGAAATCATACAAATTTTATCGCGATGTCATGGGCCTCGACCTAACTGTGTATTTGGCACCAGGTGATCTGCAAGATATCAGCAATGGATCCTTAGGTGATTCACTGCGCAAGCCTGATGGGTCGCCCTACACGACTGGCGGCATGCGATTCGCCGCAGCACTCTTAGGCGTGCGTTCAGATTCGCGTAGTCCTATCGATGTGCTGGAGTGGGACGTACCAAAGCCTTATGGCGAGGCGTATAAGGCGGCGAATTGTCTTGGCATCATTCGCGTGGCGTTTGAGGTCGACGATATCGAAGCAGCGCGCCTGCGCTTATTGCTCGCCGGATTAATCAACGTGGGTCCGGTAGAAACTTGGGATATGGGTGAATTTGGCGAGCGCAAGATCGTGATCTTCAAGGATCCGGACGGGATCATGTTAGAGCTGATCGAATACCTTCCGATCCCGACGGAGCGACCGCCGTTCGAATAAGAATTTAGCGAACTCGTGATTTAAGCATGGATGATTCTAGCGGTTGACGCGGTCGCTGCGCAGGATGCGCTAGTGAGTTACAGCTCCGTTTGATCCGCGAACTCACGGCCTTCTTGCCGCCTAATGGCTTCATCCCTCGCGTCTTCAATATCGAGTAAGGTGCCTTCAACGTCGGCGCTACCCTCGTCGTCAATAAATTCGCCGGTGAGTTCGCTGTGCGGTTGTAACTCGCCGAGCTCGAATTTGGCCCACATTTCTTCGCCGAAACGTGTTGCTAGCAAGGCCGGCTCGAAGCGCCCCAGGGTTGCCGTAATATTATTCACGTCACGTAACAACATCGCGCGTGCATTGTTGTTACCGGTTGCGCTCACGACTTGCGGTAAGTCGATAATCACGAGTCCATGCGCATCGACCAGTACGTTGTATTCCGATAAATCGCCATGCACTAATCCCGCGCATAACATGGTGACAATTTGGCCGATCAAGAACTGGTGATATTCCCGCGCTTTGGCAGGCGAAAGGTCGACTTCGCCGAGACCGGGCGCCGGATACCCTTGTTCGTCGGTGATGAGTTCCATCAACAAGACCCCGTTGAAGAATCCGTGCGACTTAGGCACGCGCACGCCAACCCGATCAAGCAGGTTCAGCGCGTCGACTTCGGCGGTCTTCCAGGCAGCTTCTTGGGTCTTTTTGCCGAACCGAGAGCGTTGTCCCATCGCTCGCGCTTGGCGGCTGCTGCGCACCCGACGACCTTCTTGGTACTGCTCGCGGCGTTGGAAACTGCGTTGGCCCAAATCTTTGTAGACTTTGGCGCAGCGGATGTCCTCGCCACATTGCACGAGATAGATGGACGCTTCTTTACCACTGCGTAGCGATCGGATCACGCTATCGATTACGCCTTCAGTAATGAGAGGTTCTAGGCCTTTAGGAATTTTCATCGCTTGCGAGTATAGAGACTTTCGTTAAGAAAAGGCCCGGAGTTTGATTGCCGTAGTCATTTGATGTCGTCGGCTGGCAATGCCAGGTCCGAAAA
>JAQCEL010000225.1 GCA_027618655.1 Pseudomonadota bacterium
TTACCTAGAACCACTACGCTCCTCAAAATCGCACATTTTTTGGCTCGTTTTCCCACCATGCTCGCTACGCTTGCCTAAGTCCGACAGGCTGCTAGAAACGAATGATATTATAGTACGTTCGAATCTCGGACTTGCATCCTGACCATGTCGAATTTTCAGGAGATATTAACTTCATCTGGCGAAAGCTTGCTGAAATTACTGTATCGATCGAGCGCGAATGCTAGCGCGCGGTCGGCCAGTAATCCTCAGGAATACGCGACGAATCTGCGCTTGACCCACGCTCAACTCGTGTGCGCGTTGGGGTTTAATCAGCATATCCAAGAGCTTCCAGATGTCGTCACAATAATCGGCTTCGGATCCTACGAAGACCTCGCCAAGCAACGCAACCACTACTTTTGTACCGACATTTACGATCGACTGGGTATCAAAGACGTATTAGCGATTTACGGTCACGTTCCAAACGACATGAAAATGCTACCGATAATGCAGTACTTATTAGCCGCGCGACTTTCTCAAATTGAAAATCGGATCGAAGCTACGGTTAACTCGATAGTTATCGAACGCTACAAGAAGGAGATGCGCGCAATCTACAGCGATGGGGTTGCGCAAATAGAATTTGCAGAACAACGTCTCGACAAAACCCGCAGCGGGTTTCGCGCACTTTTAAACGAGGTATCGATGATCGTCCAAGCACGATTGATTCCCGTCGGCGACATATTTTTCCGCGACAATATATTGCCGGAAGAAAAGCGTCGGTTGATTCTCAAAGGGTTTATTCCCAAAGACTTAATCGAGCAACGCTTAAAAGACACCGTCGTGAGCGAACTCGAACGAACCATGCTACAGGAGCAGCTTGCGCGTCTCTAAGCGCGGCCGTCCGCTAAATTCATCCGCGCGCTCGTCCTATTGATCCGCCGCCAAACTAATCCATGTTTCGACGACAGTATCTGGATTTAGCGAGATACTGTCTATGCCTTGCGCCAAGAGCCAAGCCGCCAGATCGGCGTGATCGGAAGGCCCTTGGCCACAGATTCCGACATACTTTCCCGCCTTTTTGCACGCCGCAATCGCTTGACTCATTAATGCCTTAACCGCATCGTTTCTTTCGTCAAATGCGCCGGCAACAAGTCCAGAGTCCCGATCGAGGCCGAGCGTTAATTGCGTTAGGTCGTTAGACCCGATCGAGAAGCCGTCGAAATATTCCAGGAATTCTTCTGCTAGTAACGCGTTTGACGGCAGTTCGCACATCATTATGATCCGCAAACCATTGTCACCGCGCGTGAGGCCGCACGCACTAAGAAGTTCGGTAACTTGTTTCGCTTCGTCCACGGTTCGAACGAAGGGAACCATTATTTCCAGGTTCGACAGTCCCATTGTGTTGCGAACGAATCGTAACGCTTCGCATTCCATCTCGAAACATGCGCGGAACGACGTAGATATATATCTCGAAGCACCTCGAAAACCGAGCATGGGATTTTCTTCCTTGGGTTCGTAGAGTGATCCTGCGATTAGATTCGCATATTCGTTCGACTTAAAATCGGATAAACGAACGATTACTGGTTGCGGCGCGAACGCGGCACACAAGGTCGCAATGCCTTCCGCCAAGCGCGTCACGAAAAACTCCCTCGGCGATCGATAAGCGGCGATTAATGGATCGATTTCGCTGCGCAACGCAGCATCTAATCCATCGTATTCGAGTAGCGCGCGCGGATGAATTCCGATCATGCGGTTGATAATAAATTCGAGGCGTGCCAATCCGACTCCCCGATTCGGGAGTTTCGAAAACGCGAACGCGCGATCGGGATTTCCCACGTTCAGCATAATTTTGACCGGAACATCTGGCATCGCATCGAGTGTTATTTCATGTCGAGAAAAATCGAGAATTCCTGCATAAATAAATCCCGTATCACCTTCTGCGCAGGAGATCGTTACTTCCGTTCCATGCTGAATTTTCTGCGTCGCATCGCCGCATCCGACGACGGCCGGCACGCCGAGTTCTCTGGCGATAATGGCAGCATGACAAGTGCGCCCCCCTCGATTTGTCACGATCGCGGCCGCACGTTTCATAACGGGTTCCCAGTCAGGGTCCGTCATGTCGGTAACAAGTACGTCGCCATCACCTAATTGGTCCATATTGCTAATGTCAGACATCACCACAGCGCGCCCAGCGCCAATCCGCTGCCCAATACTCCGGCCTTCGCTCAGCACCGTTCCCGAACCCTTTAGTTCGTAGCGTTCGATAATGTTGCTACCGTGACTTTGGACTGTTTCAGGACGTGCTTGCACGACATAAAGCTTCCCAGACTCGCCGTCTTTCGCCCATTCGACGTCCATCGGTCGGCCATAATGCGCTTCGATAGCGACCGCGATTCGGGAAAGCTCCTCGATTTCTGCATCGTCAATAGAAAAGCGCCGACTGCCGGATCGACTGCATGAGTAATGACCCGCTTGTCCGAGGACAGTGCACCATATCCCATGCGGACGTGTTTACTACCCACATTACGACGCAATATCGCCGGACGATTTGCGGCTAGCGCTGGTTTGTAAACGTAAAACTCGTCCGGGTTAACGGATCCTTGAACGACAAGTTCCCCAAGGCCGTAGCTGGAGGTAATAAAGACAACGTCGCGAAATCCTGATTCGGTGTCTAAGGTGAATAAAACTCCACTCGCGCCAACGTCGCTGCGCACCATTCGCTGGATCCCAGCCGATATTGCGACTTGATCGTGATTGAACCCCTGGTGTACGCGATATGAAATCGCCCGATCGTTGAACAAGGATGCGTAGACGTCTTTTATCCGTAAGATGACTTCATCGATGTTGCGGACGTTGAGATAGGTTTCTTGTTGTCCCGCAAATGACGCGGTCGGTAAATCTTCGGCAGTTGCTGATGATCTAACCGCAACGGAAAAATCCCGCGTTTCGCCATTGTGCATGCGCGCGTAGGCCTCGGTGACCGCCGCTTCTAGCGAACCAGGTAATGCGGTTTCCCTGACCCATCCACGGATATCCCTACCTGCTAATGTCAAAGCGCCGATGTCGTTCACGTTGATTTTAGTTAAGCGCTGTTCGATTTTTTCACCCAAATCGCCATGCGTAAGAAACTCTCGATAGGCCTTAACAGTGGTAGCGAATCCGCCTGGGACGCTCACACCAGCGCTACTCAGATGCCGAATCATTTCTCCTAACGACGCATTCTTGCCGCCGACTTGCTCGAGATCCGCCATACCGATTTGATCAAAAGAAACGATATAATCCGTCATTAAACTACCTACATATACAGTTCAGAGATGCACTGCCGTATTGTAACCGACGTCCGCCTAACGTGGACTCATTGCGAATCTAAGCGACGGAGACACCGTGGAGATCAATCAGAGCTGCGTGGATAACATTGTTCGAATCCGTCCGGTTTGCGCCTTGATGGTCTGCCGCGCGTGAGCACTAACAGCCGCCGGGTCTTTTTCGTTTCCGACCGCACGGGTATAACGGCTGAAACGCTCGGACGCAGCTTGCTAACCCAATTTCCCGATACGGAATTTCGCATCACGAATGTACCGTTCGTAACCAACCAGTTAGCTGCAGAAAAAGCCGCAGCCGTCATCCGCGGCGCATTTGAGTTGGACGGAGTCAAGCCGCTCGTGTTCAGCACCCTGACCGATCCGGCAACCCAATTTGTAATCTCATCTTGCAATGAATACGTCTTCGACTTGTTTGGCACATTCATTGAACCGCTGGAAGATGCGCTTGGAACTGAATCTTCTCACACCGCGGGGCGGATGCATGGCATCGGAGACGTTGGGGAGTACGAACGACGTTTAAGTGCATTGAATTTCACATTAGGTCATGACGACGGACTGAGCCCACGAGACATCGACGGTTCAGACGTCGTACTAGTTGGGGTATCGCGATGTGGTAAGACACCAACGTGCTTGTACTTAGCCATGCACTATTCGATCGCGGCAGCGAATTACCCAGTCACAGACGACGACTTTAGTCAGCGCGGCTTACCAAAAATTCTCGAAGTTTGCCGCGACAAACTCTATGGGCTCACGATTGTCCCCGAACAACTGAGCCGGATCCGTCAAGAGCGCCGTCCCGAGGGCGCGTATTCGACCCTATCACAATGCCGATCGGAAGTAGCGCAGGCGGAAACCTTGTTTCGCGATGAGAAAATTCCGTTTCTAGATACGACGACTATTTCAATCGAAGAAATTGCGGCGACCATTGTTCGGGATATGAATTTACGATGAATCAAACTTCAGCATTGCGATCGGGAATAATCTCGAAGAGGTCTCGCTCATTCCCGCTAGCAGGCAGATCGTCATTCAACTGATACGGGTCAAGGCTTAAATCCATGAACATTGATTGCTATTTTCGCCTCGATCGTTCGGCCGCCTTCGGTCTACTTGCGCTCGCTTCTGTCGCAGTTTTCGCAGCCGGTTCGAAACTTTACGACATTGAATATCAGATAATTTCTGCGGCCCTTAACCACGGCACCGGCGAGACGGACGACGAAATTGTAATTGACGTCGCAACGACCGGCGCGAAGTTCGGTTTTGACAGCCGGGATCGTGACGACACTACGCTCGCCAAAGAACTTGGCGCGACCGTCATTGCATTGCACGAATTCCGGCGTGTCAATCACCGTTCCTACGCGCTTCAAGCAGAATTAAAAACGAAGGCAAATTACCAACTCCTTGAAACGAGTCGCCGATCTGAAATTTTCAATAATGAAGACCCGGTTGTTAACTGGCAGCAGTTCCGTACGCAATTTCCACGCGCGACAGGCATCGTTCGAGTATCCCGACCTGGCATCGACGAGACGACAAAAACCGCGCTCGTCTACGTCGAGTTCGACTGCGGTGCCGAGTGCGGCTCGGGTCGGGCGCTCAATATAGCCCAACAAAGTGATGGGGCTTGGGGAGTTGCAAGCGGATTTTTGCTGTGGATTACATCGCCAGAACAAAGTGTTGAGGTGCCTTCGTCGTGACTAAAATTTGCGTTTTTGCAGGTGCGCAACTCGGTACCAATTTGAACTACACGCAGGCAGCCACCGAGCTCGGGCGCGCAATCGCCGATGGGGGACATTCTTTGATTTACGGCGGCGGCAAAGTTGGGCTCATGGGATGTGTTGCGCAAAGCGCTTTAGCAAGAGGCGCTGAGGTGATCGGCATCATTCCGAATTTTCTTGCCCACGACGAAGTGCTCCAAGACGGTCTTACTGAGACTATCATCGTAGAAGATTTGTTCCAGCGTAAGGCCACGATGATCAAATTGAGCGAAGTTTATGTTGCGCTACCGGGTGGTATAGGAACCTTTGATGAATTACTAGAAATAATGACCTGGCGTCAACTAAACCAAATTAATGCACCGATCGGCGTCCTGGATATCAACAATTATTTCGAACCTCTGTTAGCTGCGTTCAATCACGCGGTTGCTGAAGGCTTTGTCCAAGATCGGCATATTAGTTCAATTGCACGAACCGACGATATTGGCAAACTGTTCGAGTTACTCGAAATTACCAACGCGCCGCCATCGCAATAGTTTAAGCCTTGGGGACCGTCGATAAAGTCTGATTATCGCCGCTGGATCGGACGATCCATATGGAATTCAGCTTTAAGCTACACTCGACGTCTATGTGCAAATTTGGTCGTTGGCGAAATAAGGACCGTCTCGTAGTTTTTTTCAGCGCCATACAAGGCACTTCATTGTGTTGGTGAAATTGTCTCTCAGATGAACCATACTCGCGGGAAATATTCAGCCGTTATATTCGATCTTGACGGCACTCTCATTGATTCGGAACCCGTGTTTAAATTAGTCGCGAAACAGGCGGCGAGCGAGTTCGACCAGTGCTTCACTGACGAGCTGTATCTCAGCTTAGTTGGCTTACCGAACGTCGAAGTAGCGCGCGGCATCGTCGCGGCATTCGGAGAAGATTTCCCGCTAGATGATTTCAGGCTTAGCTTCGAGCAACATTGGCGCGCGCACGTGGACACTTATGGAATTCCGATCAAAAGTGGTGTGCTAGATCTGATCGCACAACTGAATCGAAACAACGTAGCTTACGCGATCGCAACGTCCACCCCGCACGAACGCGCTCGCCTTTCCCTCAAACGCGCGGCAATTAATCATCATTTTGATTATCTGATTGGTGGCGACGAGGTCGAAAACGGCAAGCCGGCACCCGACATCTACGTCAAGGCGGCGCAGGCAATCGCGACATCACCAAGCCGCTGTATTGCACTTGAAGATTCAAAAGTAGGGGTTAATTCAGCGGCGGCTGCGAATATGTACACCATTATGATTCCTGATCTAAAACCACCTGATGAAGAGACCACCGCCCGCGCTAGCGGGATCTTTGCGTCAATTGACGACGCGACTGGACATATATTGGACTTGCTGCAATGTTAAATTTAAACCTATACAAGTGACCAAGCTTTCTAATCTAAGGGTCCGTGACAAAACTAGTCGATCGGTTTCGGCATGCGCTGTACAACGAGCGAGGCTCTATCGT
>JAQCEL010000226.1 GCA_027618655.1 Pseudomonadota bacterium
CCGCCGATGACGACAGTTGCCAAAGGTCGTTGAACCTCGGATCCGATCCCCGTATTCAACGCCATCGGGACGAAGCCGAGGGAGGCCACCAATGCCGTCATTAGTACCGGCCGCAGTCTCGTCAATGCACCCTCTGTGAGGGCTTCGTCGATGGTGTGCCCTGCCGTGCGCAAATCTCCGATAAAGGCTACCAATACGAGGCCGTTGAGTACTGCTATTCCAGAGAGCGCTATAAATCCGACAGCTGCCGAGATTGAGAAGGGAATGTCCCGAAAGATCAACGCGATAATTCCGCCCGTAAGGGCTAAGGGGACACCCGAAAATATGACAGCCGCGTCTCTCACCGAACTCAATGCCATCACGAGCAAGCCAATTATTAGGCACAGCGTGACCGGTACGACAATCGCAAGACGCCGCGTCGCCGACTCGAGTTGTTGAAAGGTCCCTCCATATTCCAACCAATAGCCCGGCGGGATTTCAACGTTTGCACGGACAGCATGCTGTACGTCTTTAACGAATGAACCCAAATCGCGACCGCGTACATTAGCACTGACCACAACCCGTCGCTTGCCATTCTCGCGATAGACTTGGTTGAAACCAGTCGTTAAGTTCGGGCTTGCTACTTCTCCTAGCGGAAGGTAACCGCCGCCCGGCAATGGAACCGGGAGGTTCGACAACCAGTCGGGATTTGTCCGCAGCGCCTCCGGTAGTCGTACTACAATGTCTGCCCGACGATCGCCCTCATAAAACTGTCCGACCTCCTGTCCGCCAAGCGCGCTCGCGATGAGATCTTGTAAATCTCCAATGCTGATGCCGTAGCGTGCAAGTGCCGCACGATCGGGTTCAATTGTCATTAATGGAAGTCCTGTCGCCTGTTCGACCGCCACGTCTGCGGAGCCACTAACCGCCGCAATCGTTGATTCGATTTGATCACCCAGAGCGATGAGTTGATCAAAATCATCGCCGAATACCTTAACCGCGAGTTCTGCGCGTACCCCGGATATCAGTTCGTTAAACCGCATCTGGATCGGTTGTAGAAATTCGTAGCGATTTCCCGGGATCGGGGTCACCAAGGCTTCTAGCTCATTCACAACCTGAGATTTGGTCTTGTTGGGATCTGGCCACTGATCACGCGGTTTAAGTATGATGAAGTTATCTGCCACGCTGGGCGGAACAGCATCGGTCGCGACCTCTGCGGTACCGATCTTGGCAAACACACGCTCTACTTCTGGTTGCTTTTTGATTTCAAGTTCCAACTGTTCCTGTAGGCGTAGTGCTTGGCCAAGCGATGTGCCTGGTATACGAAGCGCGTGCATCGCAATATCGCCTTCGTCCAAATTTGGAATGAATTCTGACCCGAGACTTAACGCCAACTGCCCACAAAAACCCGCAAATAAAACTGCCGCAATGACAACGAGCCAACGAAGTTTCAGGGCTAAACCCAATACGGGACGATAGACGTACCGTGTCACTCGCATGATTAAACCTTCCGTCTCCCGAACTGGCTTACGAAACAAAAGCGCAATCCCAGCAGGAATAAAAGTGATCGACAGCACCATTGCGCTAATGAGTGCAATGACGACCGTGACCGCCATGGGGTGAAACATTTTCCCTTCGATCCCGGTAAGTGCAAAGATTGGTAGGTAAACCGCGGTGATTATGAAGACGCCAAATAGGGCCGGTCGAATTACCTCACGCGTCGCATTAAATACTACAATCAGCCGCTCAGCTAACGGCAGCTTCCCGTCTCGCCCGGCCTCACCGAGGCGTCGTAAACAGTTTTCGACGATGATCACTGCACCATCAACAATAAGACCAAAATCGAGCGCACCCAGGCTCATCAGATTGGCGCTCACTTTTGCTTGAACCATGCCGCTGATGGTCATGAGCATCGCAATTGGAATGACCGCGGCCGTTAACAGCGCAGCGCGAACGTTCCCAAGAAATACGAACAAAACGACGATGACCAATAAGGCGCCTTCCACTAGATTCGTTTGAACTGTCTTGAGTGTTTTATCAACTAGTCGTGTGCGATCGTAGACTGCCGTTGCCGTAATGCCAGCTGGTAAACTTTTTTGGATTTCCTCTAATTTCTTAGCCACGCCACTGGCAACCGTGCGACTATTTTCTCCTATCAACATGAACACCGTACTCATCACAACTTCGCGCCCATTTTGCGTCGCTGCCCCCGAGCGGAGTTCTTGACCCAAACCGACCGTGGCA
Source organism: Pseudomonadota bacterium (assembly GCA_027618655.1). Lineage (GTDB taxonomy): Bacteria > Pseudomonadota > Gammaproteobacteria > UBA11873. Next base: position 2,224 of record JAQCEL010000226.1, read on the forward strand.
ACGTCCTTCACGCGGATGGGCACGCCCTTCGATTCGCGAATAACAATATCGCCGAGATCTTCGAGGCTATTTGCTTGTCCGGGTACCCGCATTAGCCACTGAGCGCCGTTATTCTCAATGAACCCCGCACCGCGATTACTATTGTTCCGTTCAATGGCGGATGAGACGTCCGCGAATGTTAATCCATACGCGAAAAGCTTCGCAGGATCTGGTGCCACGAGTATTTCTTTTTTGTAGCCGCCAATAGGATTCACTTCGACGACACCAGGCACTCTTAGCAGTTGAGGTCGAATGATCCAATCGTGTACAGAGCGCAGGTCCATCGGTGTAATCGGAGAACCGTCAATATTACTCGCGCCTGGATCAGCATCCACGGTGAACATGAAAATTTCACCAAGCCCGGTAGCAATCGGCCCTAACACCGGTTCGACAGAAGCCGGTAAGGCGGAACTGGCCGCGTTCAAACGTTCACCCACTTGCTGGCGAGCAAAATAGATATCGGTTCCTTCTTCGAAAACGGCTGTGATCTGCGACAAGCCATAGCGCGAAACAGAGCGCGTATAACTCAGTTGAGGCAAGCCTGCCATCGCATTTTCAAGTGGGAAGCTAATTCTTTGCTCCACCTCCAGCGGTGTATAACCAGGAGCGGCGGTATTAATTTGTACTTGTATGTTGGTGATATCGGGGACTGCATCGATGGGTAATTTTGTGAAATTCCACAACCCGAGGATAACCATGAACAATACGAACGAAAGCACTAGACCCCTTTGGGCTAATGCACCTTTCAAAATGTAATCAAGCATGGCGGTTCCTCAATGGTCGTGCGACGCACCGGACTTTTCAATGTCCGCTTTGACGAGATAGCTGTTGGCCGTTACATAACGCGTGCCAGGGTCGAGACCGCCAAGCACTTCCACCGCGTCCGCGTCCTGCCTACCGAGTTCCAGCATGCGAACTTCGTACTCATCACCTATCTTGGCGTAAACAACGGTGAAGTCTCGAAACGCCTGTAGTCCATTGCGTTTGACTGCGAGCGGAACTGAGTACTCCGCGACCTTTATTTTTGCAGTGACGTACATTCCGGGAAGAAATGAACCGTTAGCATTGTCGAGCGCAACACGCGCTATTGCCGCCTGATTACTATCGGCAACAAGCTTTATTCGACCGATAATGCTTCGTGCGGTGATCTCTCCAATAGCGCTCGCCAACGTAACAACGTCGCCGACCTTCACCTGCGTGCGATGTTTGGGGAATACGGACAGGTCCGCCCAAACAGTAGAGGTGTCCATGATGGTGAACAAAATGCGTCCATTCGTTTGCTCGCCCGGATTCGCATTGCGCTCGGTGATGACGCCGTCGATCGGCGCGGCGATTGAATAGGCGTTAAGGCTTTCATTACTTTCAATCGTGGCGAGGGTCTGCCCTGCTTTAACCGACGCACCCGTCGCTACGCGAACGGATTTTATCTCTCCATCAAATCGCGCGCTGACCACACTTTGGCGTTCTGTATTGGGAACAATCTGTCCGTAGACTTCAACGGTTTCAACTAAGATTGCCGGCCCCGCGATCGCCGTTTCCAAACCGAACGCGTCTGCTACCTTGGACTCGATGCGTGTGCGGCCTTCAAAGTTGTCGTACTCCCACCGATGGGATCCGCCCCCGACCTCTACCTCTATCGTTACGACAAAGGAATGCGGCTCGTAGATCACTGTATCGCCCCGTAGAAAACCGTTCTCGGGTTTAAAATTAATCTCATCGACCCGATCGCCAAGACGAGTCAATCGAATATTGAGATCGACTTCAGTTGGATCTACCGGCTCTCCATCGGACGTTAACCACGCCCGGAATTCTGGGGGCACGCCGGTTTCGAAAATCGCCAGCTCTAGTGCGATGTCGCCATCCGCGAGTATCCGCCCACCATGTTCGCCGCGCACATAATCTGCCGCAGGTTCGACATGACTGTCTTGCGAGTTCGCGCTCATGTTTAAGACGCTGGTATCGCAAGCACTGAGTAACGCGGCCACGATTATCAATAAATTAGGCGTGAGGTATCGATTTTTTATCATTTGCTTTCTTCCAATTTGGCGACTCGCGTCCCTGTTAGGCGTTCGATTTCGATAACGTGCCTATGCGAATCGATACTTGCTGCTATCAATTCGCAACGGGCATCAATCAGCTCGGTTTGCACGGTGGCCCATTCCATGTAGCTGTAACGACCGAGCTCATAGGCGTCGTGAGTCTGGGATAACGCTGATTCGATCCGGGGAATAATCTGTTCCCGCAGAACGCCAGCTCGATGCAGGCTGTGCTGGAGTGATTCGTACAGAACGTATAGTTTCGTTTCGAGATGCACTCGGGCCGCCGTTCCTTTCGCCCGCGTTTGTGCGACTTGTGCCATTGTTTCGGCGATACGGCCCTGATTGCGATTTCCGATCGCTAAGGGGATCGAGACACTGCCTAGTAACGCCTGGTCGTTTGTAGCCTCGAACCTGCGAACGCCCAAGCTGGCCCGCCAAACCGGCTTGCTCTCGGCCTGCGCTAACAGTAATTCCGATTCGGCCAATCGTTCCGCCGATAGATATCTCGTTAGGTCAACCGTGCGGAGCATGTATTCCCGAAGAGCACCGAACGACTCTGTCTCTGGCAGCATTAAGGGCTTGCCTTGTACGGTGACGAATTCAGGAGCAACTTGCCCCCATTGCGCCGCTAGACGGTGTCTGCCGGCAGAAAGTTCATGATCAAGATCTTCGCGAATAAGTTGGGCGGCGGCGAGTTCCGCCTCGGCGCGAGCCAGGTCTGCAGGCGGGGTACGGCCGGCATTAACACGTTTAGCAACCGCCAGAATGGTGTCTTGTGCCAGATTGACGGCTTCGTTCGCGGTGGTTATTTGCGCCTGCACTGCCAGAACGTCGAGAAATCGGCGAGCCGTCTCGGCGGCAACATCCAACCGTAGGATGTCGGCATCCGAAGCCATTAATGATTCGCGATCAAGCGCTGCATTAACGCGCCGCTCTCGAATTCGACTTTCAATAACCCAGGCGAGACTGATTGTAGTTTCTGCGCTTTTGAACCCGCTAAATGCATCGGATCCCAGCGCATCTTCTAACGCTACGGTCAGTTGGGGATTCGGCGCTAGATGCGCTTGTTCGACGTGGCCCCGCGCCGCTTCAAGCTCGAATCCCGATGCCACAAGGTCGGGATTACTGCTTAAACTTTTTGTTATCGCATTATCGAGAGTTAAAGCGTCTAACTCGCTTAACAAAGTACTCTCGCCGTAGGCGACGCTGCTTTGCGCAATAAGTAAGGCGAATGCGCACGAACAGCGCCTAAAGGTATTCGACATGTATCCATCTCCCGCTGTGCATCAAAACGCACAGCGCCAGGACCAACGGGAAGGCGAGCGCGTGCTACTTAACGCGCCACTTAGCGTGATTGGATCAGGAGAGGGGTGTGGGCGGTGCGCGCAACGGAGGGCGCCATCGTGAGCGATGGCGTGGACTTAATAGGCCCGTCCGAGAGGCGAATAAATACGCGTCGCATTTAGCAACTACCAGCAGAGTGAAAATAAATACAGCAATAAAAGGAAACGTCTGATTTACGTTGCGGATTACTTCAAGTAGCGATACGTCTGTATCGCCAAGATGGTCGTGGTCGCTAAGCTCGGTTTCGTGGATATGCATACCATGAAATCCGCCGGATCCTGCCGCGTTGACGTGCAGGTGTATGCCACCAGCTTGCAATGACGCAAGTGACATCACGATAAGAATAGCTAAGAAGGGTCGCATGGCATTCACGAACGCACTATACCTCGGAATCCCGAAAAATGCTTAACGCTGACTGCAGTCCAAGGAGTACATACGCTTGCGCGTGTATTATTTCCTCTCGTATAACCTTCAATGGTTATAAACCACACGGCCGGCAATACCTGCCAGTGTAAGCAGGGCACTTTCTAAAAATAGTTTAGTGTAGAAAGTGAGCCCATCAGATGTTACAGATCAACCATCCATTGACCGAAGGTGGCCGTTATTCAATCTTGCGGCGGCGCGAGTGAGGACGAGTCTGTTGATTTGCACACTCAATTGATCGACCAATTGCGTAGAATTTTGATCTGGCATCTTAGCTATAACGGCCGGGTATTTGACGTCAACTGTGGATCGAACATTAGATGCAAATACCCTCCAAAACGGTTCAATCTGGCGTGCAAACCGACATAAAGACGACAGATTTATTTGAAGCGAAGGTAAATCCCGCAAGCATGCCTGTCCCATTTGGACGAA
>JAQCEL010000227.1 GCA_027618655.1 Pseudomonadota bacterium
ATGGAACGATGCTTTTCGAACCGAGCTGCTCTTTGGTTAATTATTGCTCAAGTATGATTTTGCCCTGTACCATGATTACGCCAATCTGCCACTCCTGGTATTGCTGCCTTCTGCCTTACAGCACGCGAGAAATACCATGAACAATACCATGCTCAGAAATTGCGAAGGATCAGCCTGAATGAATTCTTTCCATAAGCCCTGGCAGAGAAATAATTTTCACATCATTACCCACAGGAAACTCATCCTCACCACCGTAAAGGATGAATTTGTGTGTTGCACCAACATCATCACAGGTCTGGTTGTAGTGCTTGCCGATTTTGGGGGCAACCCCATGCTTGATCTCTATGGCCCAGATTTCAGATGACGGCATCTTGATAACCAGGTCAACCTCTGCGCCGGCGGCTGTTCGGTAAAAATAGATTTCTGTGCGACTCGGTAATATCGACAGAATATTTTCAACGGCAAAGCCTTCCCAACTCTTGCCCAAAACCGGATTAGACAGTAAGGCATCGTAGCTGTTGATACCTAGCATGCGGTGCAGAATACCGCTGTCGCGAACATAATAGCGGGGTGATTTTACTAATCGCTTTTTTACGTTGGCATGCCAGGGCTCAAGACGCCTGACCAGCAAAAGATCCGCCAGAATATCAATGTAATGACTTACCGTCTTGGCATCGACTTCCAAGTTTGAAGCCAGTTTGGAATAGTTTATGGTTTCACCTTGCAAATGCGCCAACATCGTCCACAGTCGGCGCAACCTTGCTGCGGGGACACGGAAGCCCATTTGCGGTATGTCGCGCTCAAGATAAGTACGAATCAGGTTTTCAAGCCAGTCCATGGCCACGTCATCACCTGTGGCCAGATAGCTGTCGGGAAAACCTCCCCGCAGCCAAAGGGTCTGCCGATCCGCTTGCTTACCATCAATTTCAGCAACGTTAAGCCCCCCCATCTCGAGATAACTGATCCGACCTGCCAGGCTTTCCGAAGACTGACGCATCAAATCCATGGATGCCGATCCAAGCAGCAAAAACTGACCTGCTCTACGTCCCTGCTCCCGGTTTTTATCGATCAGCCCTCTTAACACGGGGAACAATTCCGGGCTTCGTTGTATTTCATCGAGGATAATCAGCTTATCGGCATGGGCGCTTAAAAAACTGCTGGAGTCGCTGAGCTTAAGCAAATCCTCGGGGGCTTCCAAATCGAGGTAAATTGAGTTGATGTCTTTAGCAATGGTTTTTGCAAGTGTCGTTTTGCCTACCTGACGCGCACCAAGCAATGCGACCGCAGGCACTTGTGCGATCATTGTCTGAAGTCTTTGTGTAATTCGCCGCCTTAACATACCTTGTATTTTAGGAATATAATTCCTGATTTACAAGATATATAAGTGATCAACCGGGCTTCAGCGGCCTGCCAATGCCTGCCAGTGCCAGACATTGACTGTGAGTACCGGTCATTCCCACTCGATTATCAATAAACCCTTTTTAATCTTTATTATCAATGACTTATTATCCTTTAAATCGATAATACCATGAAAAATACCATGCTCTGAAAAGCCTTAAAATTGCTCAAAATAATTACCGATTGAACGCCACCATACGGCACCCTAGGCCGCCTTCCGAGGTTTCTAGATGTACCCCTTTACTCCTGCATGTAATGGTTTTTTGATGGTTAGCTACTGATTTCAGTCCCGAATGGCACTAAGTTAAGCTTTCTCACACCGTCACGGGTCACGTGAGACAAGGGCTAAGCGATTGAAAACATGTGGGGAAGGGCCTTAACTTAGTGCCATTCATTTCAGTCCCCTTCTGAAGTTAATTTGTCAGTACCCATCAGTCACCACCTGGATCTGTGGGGCGAGGACGTGTCACATCAGTGGCCGTGGTGGGCACGGCAGGCGCGGCACCAATTAAGCGGCTATATTCACGCCAGGAACTGATTCGCGACCGCAAAACATTGACGCCGACTTCTGCTACCAGTCGCTCAGCTCCGCCAACCAGATTTCACTGGGTTCCTCGTTAAAGCGCACACAGACAATGTCGCCATCCAATGTAACATCGTAAAAGGGTCCCAGCGGGAACAGCGGCGCCATCGTCAACAAGTGTTGCTCCCCACCCAAACTATTAATTGGTGCAACGAACAACTCCTGCGATGATCCCACCCTCCTGACGAAATAAATTTCCGATTCGGTCGCAGAGTACATCGGAATTCGTGCGTCGCGAGCGATGATTAGACACTCCGAGCCCGCTACGGGACACTCAGCGATGTTCCCTGGAAAACTTTGGTCGTTATGCATTGCGCCGATGATGCGATCGCCGTTGCGGGACCAACGTGGATACTCGAGCGTCGCGTAGAACGCCGTGTCGCTTCCCGTCTTAAGGTCTCGAATTAGCGTTTGAACCGGGACCTGGCCCGTCAGTCTGGAATAAATAACGCGTTTGCCGTCCGGCGACACGCTGGCGCCGTTCGATACGGTCCAGTCCCATCCCGGCACGACGACTTCGGCGTCGCCACCGCCTGACGCAACCCTGGCAAACGCCGATGTCTCATGCGTAAGGTACGTATACAGTTGAGTCCCGTCGGCAGATCAACGTGGAATTGCATGCGTTGCCAGGGGATCGTTGGTGACCTGTGTCGGCGTCCCCCCGAACAACGGCAGCATGAATAGCTGCACCCCACCCGTAAGCGTCACGGAGAAAAAGGCAATATCGGACCGGTCTGCAGAGAGCTCTGGCGCAAGAACCATTTGCCTCGATTCGTGCAGCATTCGATGTTCGCCGCTCTCCGGGTCACTGAGTACGATTGAAAATCGCTCGCGGCGATTTGAATAGACCAGTCGAGAACCGTCGGCGCTGATGTCCGGAAAATCATCATCACCACTTCCAGTCAGTATGGGCCGCGACACACCGTCCTTGACCGACACCTTCCAAAGCGTTCGACTGCCACCGCGCAGTGAAGAATACAGAATGTAACGTCCGTCCGGGCTCCACACCGGAGCGCTGGGAAAGGCCGGTGCGAACGTAAGTTGTGTCGGTGTACCGCCGGCAACCGGCACTCACCACAGGTCTGCAAACGGTGTTGCGTCAGCATCCAGATAAACAATCTCGTCGCCTTTCGGCGAAAAAGCCGGCCACCGGGGCGCAAGCGGCAACTCTTTATCTTGGTACGCCAGACACCCGGATTTGCTCGCCGCCGTCAGCATTCGCGATCCATACTCCATAGCGGCGCTCGAAAACAATGCGCCGCCCGTCACGGGACCAGTTCGGGTTATAGGCGTGGCTCAAAATTTCTCGTGCTTCACTGCCCGCACTGTCCACGGACCATATGCTGCCGCGGCGCATGAAAATAATCGCCGTGCCGTCTGGTGACCAGCGAGGCCGTGAGTCCCAGTTATTTCCGCTCGTCAACTGGCGTGGTGCCTGGTCTGCGAGATCAAGCACCCAGACATGTGAGCCACCGGCCGTATCACTGATGAAGGCAATGGACCTGCCATCCGGCGCAAAAGTCGGCTGACGACGTGATCCACTAAAACCCGATACTGACTGTAATGAGAGCGGCGCCGGCTCGGGCCGCCAGAACAATGCAGCTGCGAGGGCCACACCAACGAACATGGCTGCCACAACCGGTAAATACTGGCGCAGCCCGACTTACGTCGTGACTGCCTGGGTGTTGCCGCCGCTGTGACCAACTCAACACTTGCCAGTAGCCGATAGCCCTTCTTCGCCACCGTCGCGATGTAGCGCGGCTTTCCGGCATCGTCTCCGAGAGCCCGACGAAGTTTGGCGACAGACTTGTAGACCGGGTTATCGCCCATTGGGCGACCTTGCCAAATCGCGTTGATCATCTCGTCGGCGCTAACGACCTCACCAGGCCGTCCGCATAGGTAGGCGAGTACCTCCATAGTATATGACCAGTGATATTTTCATGCGGTTGCCCTGGGTTTACGTGAAATTCGGAATCAGTGTGCCCAACAACCAGGGCATAAGCTCGGTGCGTGATCTCGTCGACGTCGCGCGCGATGCTGAGCAGCTCGGTTATCACTCGGTCTGGGTCAGCGAACATCTGTTCCACGCCAGTTATGTTGCCGCCCGTCTGGGCGATCGGCCCTATCACGAGGCTCTCGTGGTCTTGACGGCAATTGCGACCGTGACCGAGCGTGTGCGCTTGGGTACCTCGGTGCTGGTGCTGCCCTGGCATCACCCCGCGCTGCTTGCCAAACAAATTGCCAGCCTCGATGAACTCTCTGGCGGCCGGGTGGTGCTCGGTGTGGGCGTGGCACAGACCGAAGACGAATTTGCCAATCTCGGTGTGCCCTATGGCAATCGTGGTGCTGTCACCGACGAGGCCATCGACGCCATGCGCATTTTGTGGGAACAAGACCTGCCCGCCTTCGCCGGCGCGCACTTCAACTTCTCCGGTTTGCGTTTTGCGCCCAAACCACGGCAATCACGGCTGCCGATCCTGATCGGTGGCAATTCACCCGGCGCGCTGCGCCGCGTGCGCGAAAAAGGTGATGGCTGGCACGCCATGAGTCTCGCGGTTAGCGAAGTTCGTGAGCGCATTGCGGGTGCCGCCGGCAAACCCTGTTCCATCCGTCTGGTGCTCGAGTTTGCCGACACCGCACCGGCCCGCCCCGTCACCGAACGTCGAACCTTAAAGGGCCCGCCTGCGGAACTCATCGAGCAACTGCGCGCTTACGCCAGCGCTGGCGTCGACGAAATCGTTGTCGACGCCAATAGCCCCGACCTCGCCGCCACCCGCGCCTGTGACCGTCGCTTGCGCGACGAGGTCATGAGCGCGCTTTAATTGATGGCGAACCCGTACGCGGCGCGAATTCATCGTGCTCTTGAGTTCGCGTTAAATGGTCAACACACACGAGTGAGCCGCATCGAGACACGCGAACTATGGGTGGTCTGACCGACTTACGCCCGTCGGATTAAACCACCGCGTTATTCACCTGCAGGCGGCCGTGCCGCCGCGAGGAGTTCGGTGCGCGCATTTTATGGCCACAGGTCGCGGACGACGCCACTTACCTGCAAGGGCTCTATTGGCGCGCGTTGAATTCGGATACTGCGGTCGAACGTGACCACCCGAACTTTGATCCGAATCTCGATTTTAAGCACCGGCCGAACGTGCGTCGCGTGATAAAAACGCCCGAGTTTGAGTATGAAGTGTTGACCAATGGTTTAGGCTTTCGCATCGCCGAGTTGTCACCGTCCGGCAACGGAATACAACGGCTTATGCTACTGGGTGATTCAATGTTTGAGGGCGTTGGAATGCATGAGCACGCACCACCGCTTGCTCCCAACCTGAATATTCCAGCGGCACTTTGGGCAGTTCGCGTGAGTGATAAAGATTGAAGTAGTCTTCCGGTTTCAACACGTTCGTTGGATAATAGTGATCGCTTTTTCATTATGGTCCCTCCGATTTTCCAGACAATGTAGATGCGTGAATTAGGCGGGAAGCGGCCGCTGCTGTAGATACCAATCCAGGATCTGCTCACCGTCCCAACACACAACCCCAGGTTGCGCGAGGATGTGTTCAAAAGTTTCGCGTACGTAGCGAATGCGATGCGCTGCACCGGACAGGTACGGGTGCATGGCCAGGGCCATGATGCGCACAGAATTGGCGCTTTCGGCGTAAAGCGTATCGAATGCGTCTATAGCGCGCACCTTAAAGGCGTCGGAACGCTGATGTTGGATCGCCATCATCACGATGTCGTGGATCTCGAAATTGTACGGTAAGGCGACCACATGACCGTGTAGGGTTTGAATGGGTACCGGCTGATCGTCTAGGGCCCAGTCACCAATGTACTCGATGCCCGCGGCGGCCAAGTGGTCGAGCGTGTCGAAGGTTTGCGTCAACCCCGGTCCGAACCAGCCACGCGGTTTTTTACCGCAGAACTTTGTAATGAGGTCCATGGTTTTCGCGATGCTCGCAGCTTGGTCGTCGATTTTATGCATCGGCACTTGTTCATAGGCATGGGCGTTAAATTCCCATCCGGCTTCGAGACAGGCCGCTGCCACCTTGGGGTAGTCTACGCAGACCCGCGCATTTAAGGTGACAGTTGGCCGCACGTCTAGTGCTTCGAGCATGGATTTTAAACGCCAAAAACCGACGCGCATGCCGTACTCGTGCCATGTCCAATTCGGCACGTCCGGGAGCAGGGGTTGCGCTTGTGGCGGCGGGATCACGGTGCGGGCCATCGCGCGGCCAATATCCCAGACTTCGAGGGCGAACACGGGCCATACGATCATGCGCCCGTTACCGGGCAGGGTCAGCGGCTCGCGTTCGGTGATTGCAGAGAATTCTATGCGCTCTGCAGGTGCCATTGGCTCAGCCATTGGACTCTCCCCTGATGTTTTTATTTGGATGCAGCGTTACCGAAGCGAAATTCCGCGGCGTAACCGGCCTCGGTGACATCCGCTTCTAGAGCTAGTATAGGATAAGCCA
>JAQCEL010000228.1 GCA_027618655.1 Pseudomonadota bacterium
GCGCCGCGCCAATCTTGGGTTTTTTCTAAGGTTTCGGCGAGCGCGTAACGGGCCGGGATATCTTTCGGATCGATCTGGAGAACGTTCTTAAATTCGAGACGCGCTTTGTCGAAGTTTCCTTCGGCGTACAACGCACGTCCCTTCTCCATGTGGGCGGACTTTCTATCGTCAGCTCCACCACACGCAGCGAGGACCGTAAGTAATCCGATAATTAAACCGATTCGAATGTTCTTCATAAGCTTGTTCCGTCGAATTTTTCCTGTCGAATCCGCGCAATTCTACATGCTTTGAGTTAAAAACCCGTAACAATGTTCGCAATCTAAGCACCATTGCTCGTAATTTGCTTGAGGCATTTAGCTAAATGCGAAACGTTAATTTGCAGCGTGCGAATGGTCTAATTCAAGCGACGAACCCGGACCGGTTCGCAATTGCATGACGGGCGCATGTTTCAAGCAAGCCGGCTGGCCCGGCACAGTCGATGTGACGGCTATGCGCGCAGCGTAAGACATCGCGCAAAAGTGTGCGCCCGCCCGTCGCGATTACATGCGAATTCGACCCGACGCGAGCGCTTCTTCGAACCAAGAATAAGTGTCGCGCACACCGTCTGCTAAAGCGATCTCGGCGGACCAACCGAGCGCATTAATCTTTGTCACATCCACCAATTTTCGCGGTGTGCCATCCGGCTTAGTCGCGTCGAATACGAGCTCCCCGGTATATCCGACAATCGAGCGGATGAGTTCAACGAGTTCCAATATGGTGATGTCGTCGCCGACGCCAATGTTGACGATTTCCGGATCATCATAGTTTTCCATTAAAAACACGCAGGCCGTCGCGCAATCGTCAACATGCAGAAATTCGCGCTTCGGCTTGCCGCTACCCCACACTGATACGGACGGATGCGCTTCGGCTTTGGCCTCGTGAATCTTACGCAACAAGGCCGGCAAGACATGTGAATTTTCGCGATCGAAGTTATCTTCCGGCCCGTACAAGTTCGTCGGCATGGCGCAAATAAAGTGCGAGCCGTGTTGTTTTCGGTAGGCCTGGCACAACTTGATCCCGGCAATCTTTGCCACCGCGTACCATTCGTTGGTCGGCTCCAACGGCCCAGTCAGCAAGTATTCTTCTTTCAACGGCTGCGGCGCCATTTTTGGATAGATGCACGTGCTGCCGAGAAACAGCAATTTTTCCACGCCGGCAACATGCGAACCGTGGATGATATTCGCCTCCATCATCAAGTTGTTGTAGATGAAATCGGCGGCATAGGTATTGTTCGCATGGATCCCACCGACAGTCGCCGCCGCCACATAAACCTGTTGCGGGCGCTTGGCTGCCAGATACCCGTTCACTGCTTGGGTGTCGCGCAGATCCAACTCAGCGCTTGGCGGGACGAGGATGTCGGTATAACCCTCAGCGCGAAGGCGTCTTACAATCGCCGAGCCCACCATACCGCGGGCGCCGGCCACTAATATGCGATCTGATTTTTTCACGACCGACTACTCGTAGTAATTAAATGTCTGAAACCCTTCCCGTCGCAGCATCTCATCTTTCTCGGCACCGTTGAGATCGTCTGCAATCATCTCCTTAACCATCACGCTGAGCGATGTGCGCGCCGTCCAACCGAGCTTCTCTTTCGCTTTAGTGGGATCGCCGAGTAAAGTTTCTACTTCCGTCGGACGGAAATATCGCGGATCAACCGCCACCCTCACCGCGCCAGTTTTAGCGTCCAGACCTTCTTCCTCAACGCCGGTGCCGCGCCATTCAATCTGCACGCCGATTTCTCGGAACGACATCTCGACAAATTCACGAACTGAAACTTGTTTGCCCGTTGCAACCACGTAATCGTCTGGTTCGGTCTGTTGCAGCATTAACCACATCGCTTCAACATAATCGCGCGCATGACCCCAGTCGCGCAACGAATCCATGTTGCCAAGAAATAACTTATCTTGCAGACCGAGGCTAATGCGAGCCGTCGCACGCGTAATTTTGCGCGTGACGAATGTTTCACCGCGAATTGGCGATTCGTGGTTGAACAAAATCCCGTTACAACAAAACATGTTGTACGCCTCGCGATAATTGACGCAGATCCAGTACGCGTAAACCTTCGCTGCCCCATAGGGACTTCGTGGATAAAATGGGGTTGTTTCCTTTTGCGGTATTTCTTGCACCTTGCCGTACATCTCGCTGGTCGACGCTTGGTAAAACCGCGTTTTTTCCGTCAAGTTTAAAATTCGAATCGCCTCGAGTAACCGTAAGGTACCCAGCGCATCTGCATTGGCCGTGTACTCCGGTGTTTCAAACGACACGGCAACGTGGCTCTGGGCGGCCAAATTATAAATTTCGTCCGGTTGCACCTCTTGAACAATCCGAATTAAATTCGTAGCGTCCGTGAGATCGCCATGGTGGAGAATATATTGGCGAGAATCAACGTGCGGATCTTGGTACAAGTGATCGATCCGTCCCGTATTAAAACTCGACGAGCGCCGCTTTATTCCATGAACTTCGTAACCCTTTTTGATTAAGAATTCAGAGAGGTATGCGCCGTCTTGACCAGTGACGCCGGTTATTAGTGCGGTTTTTTTCGTCATAAACAATATTTCTCGCGTTTACTTACATCTCGAAGAATCGAAACTCGCCATGGACTATCAGCTGCCGGTTTCAACATTAAATTAAATTTCGGGCTCGTACTTAAACAACTTGCGGCAAGCCAAGCGCCTTGAGCAGCATCGCACCAGTAACGAACGCTACGACACCTCTAAATAACAGCTCGTGTCCTGCCAGTCGGGTCACGACGAGCTCCACAGCATAAAACAAAATAACCGTCTTTGAGCCGATCGCCATGATGTTTCCGTCAGCTACGACCGAACCAACGAATCCAGGCGCGATGACAGCTAGAAAGATGACTAGGAAATCCGTCGGGGTGATCGAGAATTGGCGGTGTCGCGAAAATCGATAAGCAATTGCTAGTGCTAACGTGAGTAAAACAAAGTAGACGTTTTCAAAGCTGTACAAGCCACGATAACCCGTATTCGTCGTGTGCCAATAATACACGGTCATTGTCGCCACGATGTAAACGACGATCCGCTCCAGCATTCTAGATTTTTGGCTCGCGTCGATACAACGACAACCAGATAATAGATAGGCCGAACAGAACAAAAATGGAGACTGCCCCGTCAACGGGAATAGCACCGGTTCGAGTGACGGCATATAGCAAATAGATAGGGACAGATATCGCGACAAACACGGTTGGATACGACGACAGCACGCCACTGCGACGCAGTTCCCGAATGAACTTACCGAGTGGCGTTCTCGGCACACCTACCGGTCGTTCACGTGCGGCCCACCCCACGTGCTCTGCGAAGCGGAAGATTCCTAGCACACCAAGAAGAATCCCACTAAATAAGGACATCACGAACAGATCCGATTCCAACCTAAAGACAAACGCACTTGTCACTAACGCAGCCTGTGCGATATAGATGATGAGGACTGCTTCGTAATGGTCAAGTCCAACGGCGAGTAACTTGTGATGGATATGATTTTTATCCGGCGAAAACGGTGAGCGCCCATGCATCACCCGCTGCCCCATCACGATAAACGTGTCGATAATCGGCAAGCCGAGGATTAGTAATGTCATCGAGGGGCTTAAAGCCGGGTTACTAACTTGGGTTAATAAAATCACCAAGACCCCGACGGCGAATCCCAGGAATTGACTGCCACAATCGCCCATAAAGATTTGTGCCGGAAACGTGTTATAGCGCAGGAATCCGATGATGCTGCCCATGACAGCGAGGCAAAAAATGAGCAAAAGAGGGTCACCGGCCATGTAAGCCAGGAGCGCGATGGCCGCCGTAGTGAGCAACATCGTACCGCCCGCAAGACCGTCTAGCCCGTCGGCTAGATTGATTGCGTTCGTTACACCGAGTAGCGCGAAATAAGTAAACGGAATGGAAACGTAGGTTGGAACTGGATCGACACCGGTGAAAGGCAGATAGCGGATCTCAACGCCGCCGTAGAAGACAACAATCGAAATTGCGACAAATTGGCCAAGAAACTTGAGTCGAAAGTCTAAGGCTTCGCGGTCATCCCAAATTCCGAATACAAGTATTACGCCAATCGCGATAAGGAAGGCGAGAACCAACGGCGGACGGTCGGCCCACATTTATACCGGCGTCACGGCGCCAACAACCATCGCCACACCACCGATCCTTGGGATCGGCGTACTGTGCACCTTTCGCTCGCCCGGGCTATCGAGGAACGAGAAGCGCTCGGCAGATTTCATCAGCGGCGGGATGAGCACCATGGTGATGAACATCGCGGCGATGAAGGTAAAAAACGGCAGCATTGAAAACTAGCCCGGCACGAAGCTTGGCAATATATCGCCGATGTCTCTCGCAAACTTTTGAAGAGTCGCTTCAAGTGACGCCACGTCCTTCCCGGGACCAATGGGTATCGTTAGCCGAACTAAAGCGCCATCCGTCCGGTTCTTCGTCAATGCATCCCAAAATACGAACCATTTGACCAGGTACTCGTTTGTAATGATCCGGCCGCGTTGCTGGAACCAGTAGTAGACGAGTTGTTTGTGATCTCCGAAAGATATCAGTGCGCGATTTACCTTCAAATTGCTGCCGCCAGGTGCTCCCGCTGGAACAATTGTTTCCGTTAATGACTCGATTCTCCAACCACCTCCCGGAATGCAAGAGCGCGGCGAATGAGCGGACTGTCCTTTTCGTTGTGAATCGTAGTAGGCGGTATAAAAATTTACGACATCCCCAGACTCACTAGTGAAATTAACCATGGAGTAGTCCGTCAATTTCAGGGCATCTAGATATATTTGTTCTAATAGTTCGGATCGTCCGGTCCAGTCACTGATCTGCAAGGGGAAGGCATCAAAGGCAACCCGTTCAGGTGAAACTTCTACGCGCCCGGGCAACGCGATAGCTGGTAGGACTGCACCAACCACCAGAACCGCCGCAACAACCAGAGTCACCGGTATACTCCGTGTGCCGATTATCGCGCCCTTCTCTAAAGGTTCCGGCGGGTCAATTCCGAAGACTTCTTTTAGCGGCCGCCCATTATTGGTGATTCGCATTAAAGCCCACATCTCGATAAAGAGAATTCCGAAACACGCCATGAAGATCACCCAACCTTCGAAATCGTGCAAGAATCCTTCAGCCATCGATTGACCCCAATGTTCGACCATTATTCCAATCACGCCAATTCGGAAACTGTTCATCAATATCGTGATTGGTATGGTCGAAAGGAACAAGCACTTCTTGCATTGAAGAACCGGTCTTAATAATCGTTTCCGGAGCAATTCCTTCTCTCATTAAGTATCGGCGAGCGTGTTCCGTTAACGTCATATTAATGTCGCTCAAATGATCGACGACTTTTCGATTGAGTTCTTCCGGTACGCGTTGATCAAAGCATCTATTACCCGCCTCCATATGAAATACCGGAATCCTTCGTCTTTTCGCAGATATTACAGCTAGACAACTATTAGTATCGCCATAAAGCAGCACGGCATCCGGGTGTTCTTTTTCAAGAACTTCATCCGATTTAATGATGACGTTCCCAATCGTTTCAGCTGCCGAGCTGCCCGCCGCATTCAAATAATAATCTGGTTTTCTAATCTCCATCTCGTTGAAAAAAATCTCGTTCAGCTCGTAGTCATAATTTTGACCGGTGTGCACAAGCACATGCGTGGAGTATCTCTCAAGTTCAGAAATAACGCGGCTCAACTTAATTATTTCAGGTCGAGTTCCCACGATTGTCAGGATTTTTTTCATTTTAAATGACCAACCTTTCTCATCTTTCCGAAACAAATAATTTTCTACTCAGCGAAGTTTATCCTTTCAGTCAGATCGCTACTGGACGACAAACTTCGCTTTACGTTAACCGACAGTACGCAGATTTGATTTATGAACGCAGGTTAGACTTTTGACGTCCGTCAAGCTGAACTGACCAGAGTACTAACTTTTGATTCTCACGCTGCTGAATTAGCGACTGAAGGTTAAATCCCTAGCGGCGGGCGGGCGCCGCAAATCGTACACTCACTGGTTCATATCGAGGGACCTCAGCCAGAACTCCGATGGGAAATTTCGTTGGTGAAATTTCTCCAGTGGCTAGCAACTTGGGGATAAACATGGCTTCAAGCTAATTCGTCGCGAATGAAATCTAATTACATTAGAAGATCGACCATCATTGGCACATCCAAACGCTCGGTATTTTCCGATGTGTAATCTGTTTCCGCGGTTAGGACTTTGTCGCCTTCCTCAAAATATTGTGCATAGTTCAGATCCCGAGAATCAGACGGAACTCGGTAGTATCCGCCTAAGTCATCGGCCTTCAGCATTTCCTCCTTGCTAAGTCAGGGCAAGATCACACATTCAGTTATAAGAACAAGTCTATCGATCACGAATTGATCTAAAAGCACGGG
>JAQCEL010000229.1 GCA_027618655.1 Pseudomonadota bacterium
CAGGCGACGTACCGAAGAAGAACGGCACTAGCCAGCCAAGCCGATGAAAATTGCGTATCAATCCAAAGTAATGCTCGTCGATAAAATCGCGTAGCGGTCCTGCGTCTTCTTCCTCTTCTTGGAATTCGGGCCAAAAATCAAGCGGTAACGAGTAATTGAAATGAACGCCGGCGATCGCTTGCATCCGTCGTCCGTATCGATAGTCGAGCCCGATTCGATAAATGTGCTTCATGCGGCCGATATTTGACGAGCCGAATTCCGCGATCGGAATCGAGGCGTCGTCGCCGACTGCACACGGCATGCTGGCTGCCCAAAGTAACTCCTCAGAAGTCAAGTTCTGGTACAGAAATCGATGTAATTCGTCTAAACAATTTACGACGTCATCCGTGGACGTGAACGTAGGTGTAACCAACTCGGTTAGCGCTTCGGAGTAGTCGGTCGTGATATAGGGATGAGTGAGTGGCGAACCCCACGCTGCTGGGTGCGGGGTCCTTGCGACCGACCCGTCGCGAGAAATTCGCAGGCTTTCCTTTTCCAGGCCCCGTAAACCTCCCTGGAGTAGTCTAGCGTCGCCAGCTACCGATAAATTCTTAATTCGCTTCTCAGCTAGACGGTACATCACGGGAATATATTCGACTTTAATCGGTTGTTGATGCGCGAGAGTACATCAGCCAGTAGCCTACGCCAATATGCTGATGAAACGGGCGAGAACTTGCAATGTGACGTGACGCCAGTTCGTATTGACCTGGTTAGCCCAAGGCACGCGGGTGCCGAGTTGAGGTGCGGCGAGATTGCGAGCATCTTCTGAGAATCGCACATTAATGCGAGTCGGTTCGAATGCAAAATATAAGAACACCCGTGTTGGTTTTGTCTGCGCAATGAACCAACGAGTGGCGAAACCGGGATCTCAATTCGAACTCAGCGAGAAGCTGTCGTGATCCGTGGCGATAACGATCGCATCTTGGAAGAAATAAGTAATTTGCCCCGGGGGGGGGTGGCTCGGCAATATTGATCGTCACTCGTGCATGCAATATTGTCTGTCATAGCATACCCAGCAGAATTGCACTTGTTCGCTGCCACAACTAATCGAGAAGATATTTTTTGATGAATAAACTGCTTATAGCAAATCGAGGTGAGATAGCTTGTCGAGTGATTCGAAGCGCAAAATCACTAGGAATTAGGACCGTTGCGGTGCATTCCGAAGCTGATGCTGAAGCGCTCCACGTGAAGACTGCCGACGAATCCGTACTCCTAGGACCAGCCAAGGCATCAGAAAGCTATTTGAATATTGACCGGGTTCTCGCGGCGGCGGCTGAAACGAACGCAGATGCAGTTCATCCCGGGTATGGGTTTCTCGCGGAAAACGCGGATTTCGCAACGCGAGTATCCGACGCTGGTTTATTGTGGGTGGGCCCCACCCCGAATCAAATACGCGCCATGGGTGATAAGGAGCGAGCCCGAACGATCGCGGAGAATGCTGGCGTTCCCGTTTTGAAAGGTAGTCCTCGATTCGCAATGGACGACCTTAATGGTTTACATGAGGCCGCCGCTAGGGTCGGATTTCCGTTGCTCGTAAAGGCATCTGCTGGGGGCGGTGGAATTGGAATGCGTCTGGTCGACGGACCCGAGCTGCTCGAAAAGACGGTTAGCTCTACTCAAGCAATGGCGCATCGATCGTTCGGCGACGGTACAGTTTTTTTGGAGCGCTATATTGCCAAAGCTCGGCACATCGAAATTCAAGTGTTCGGATTCGGTGACGGGCGTGCGGTCCATTTTTATGAGCGCGAATGTTCTATCCAGCGCCGCTTCCAGAAAGTTATCGAAGAAGCCCCGGCCGTTGGTTTCCCAACCAATATGCGCGACCGAATGACTCAATGTGCTGTTGCACTAACCCAAAGCCAACAATACGCCGGTGCCGGCACCGTTGAATTTATCGTTGATGGGGCGACCAACGAATTCTATTTTCTCGAGATGAATACGCGCATCCAAGTCGAACACCCGGTTACCGAGATGACGACGAATGTTGATCTCGTCGCGTTACAAATAAAATTGGCGCGTGGCGATGATTTGGCGGCGTTGACTCAAGATTCAGTGAGTCAGACCGGTCACGCAATCGAGTGCCGACTGTATGCAGAAAATCCCGCCAAGATGTTTATGCCGTCGCCTGGTAAGCTTGAGACCCTCGTACTGCCGGACCCGACAGCGGGGGTGCGCGTTGACACAGGAGTAAGGCAAGGTGATGTCGTTACCCCTTACTACGATCCGATGTTGGCGAAACTTATTTGTCACGCGGATTCGAGGTCAGCCGCGATTGATCTAATGCGGACTAATTTGCGCTACACGCGTATTGAAGGAATCGCGAACAATGTATCGTTTTTAGAGAATGTCATGGCTCACCGGCAGTTTCAAACGGGTGATATTTTCACGGGATTTATCGATACTTACAAAACTGATCTCATCGGCTAACACAGTGGAAGGCACTCGTGTTAATCGTCAAGAAGGAATATAGCGATGGTTTACGAGGAACCTCGGTGTTCACCAGGTGGTGACCGATTCATGCTGATCGAATTCGGCGACGAATTGACCTTAGAACTCAATTTTTTCTCACAAAGCCTAGCGCGAGCAACGCTTGAACAGAAAATCACTGGCGTCATAGAGACTGCACCGTGTTTCTCCTCATTGCTCTTACATTACGAACCTGACGACGTAAGCTTTTTCGATCTACAACGCGAAATGCTACGTTTGGCCGAATCGATTAGCGAAGCAGGCGATGTCGAAGTCGATAGCCGACTGCTCTATTTTCCTGCTGTGTACTTAGACCCATGGACGGCCGCAGCCATGGCCGAGTATCGAGAGAAAATTAATCCTGCTAAGGATCCGGATCCTGAATTCATCACCGAACTTAATGGACTCGATAACGTTAACCAGTTCGTTAGAGTTCATTCAGGTACGGAGTACTGGTGTGCCGCGCTTGGGTTTTGGCCCGGTACGCCGTTCCTGATGCCGCTCGATCCGCGCTGTAAACTGACCGCGCCAAAATACAACCCGCCACGAACATTCACCCCACGCGGGACGATCGGCATGGGCGGTGGATCGACCGCAATTTATCCTGTCGACGGGCCTGGCGGTTATCAGATTTTTGCCCGTACCCCTATCCCGATCTGGGACGCCGAACAGCGACTGCCAGAATTCGCGGATCAGCTATGGCTGCTTCAGCCGACGGACCGCATAAAATTTATTCCATGCTCTGTCCAAGAATTCGAGGAGATTGAACGCAAGGTCGAGGAGGGTAGCTACACCATGAATATTACCGGCTATCAAAAGGTGTCCCTGAACCGATACAAGATCTGGGCGGACGGCCTCGATTTGAGCTCGAGATTTTGATGAGGTGGGTCACATGTTAGAAGTAATCAAAGCGGGCTTGGAAACGAGTGTCCAGGATTACCCGGGGCGCCGCGGGTATTTGAATTTGGGATTCCCCTGGTCGGGCGCCATGGACTCGTGGTCTTTCAGATTAGCGAATATATTGGTCGGCAACGAAGTCGGGACTGCGGGATTCGAATGCCAGTTCATTGGTCCAACAATGCGGTTTCAATGTTCGACGGTGATTGCGGTCACCGGCGCCGATATGCAGGCAAAACTCGACGGCGTCGCGATCCCGATGTGGGAGAGCGTTGCAGTGAGTAGCGGACAAATCCTTGAAATGACGTTTGCTAGAACCGGCGCGCGGGGTTACTTGTCAGTTGCAGGTGGCATTGATTGTCCGGAATTTTTAGGCTCGCTCGCGACATTCCACAAGGCTGGAATTGGGGGTGTCGAACGTGGTGCGATCAAAGTTGGGCAACAGATACGTCTAGGTGATGGAACGGGTACAGCAGGACGCCGTGTTAAGGCGTCTGCGCGACCACAAATCGCTACCGATAAGAGCTGGCAGATTGAAGTTGTTCGCGGACCGAACGACGATTGGATCGATGAACCAGGGCACGCGCGATTTCTAGAGGCCCAATGGAAACTTTCGTCGAAGAGCGATCGCTCAGGGTTCCGCCTCGAAGGACCTGAGTGGTCGTTTACTCATAAGGCGCTGCACAAATTGCCGGAGCATGGATCGGATCCGGCCAACATTATTGACCAGGGTTATCCCGTTGGTGCAATCAATCTCGCTGGGCAAACCCCAATCATCCTTGTCAGCGATGGGCCAAGTATGGGTGGATTTATCAATCCCTACACGGTCCCTCAGTGCGCGTTCTGGAAGCTCGGGCAATCGAAGCCGAGTGAGCGCTATTTGTTCAAATCGATATCGGTCGACGAAGCTCAACAAAGAGCTCGGGACATCACCTCGCTCTGCAACGAGTCCAGTATTATTTAGACCTTATTAGGAATTAGTTATGGCACACGAAGTCGAATTACAGACTGCGGGCAACATGTGGAAAGTGATGGTAAAGCCCGGTGATCAGGTCAAGGCCGGCGATACCTTGTTCATTATGGAAGTGATGAAAATGGAAGTACCTCATGAAGCGCCAGCTGATGGCACGATAACTGCCGTAAACGTCAGCGAGGGTGAAGAAGGGCTTGATGCGGGCGCTATTGCAGTCGTAATCGACTAAACGTGCTCGGTTGCCGTCTCTGGCTTGTCGGCACAGGTCGAGCACCGTTACGCAGGCGAGATCTCGATGCGTTGACGCGCAGCGTAGCCTTCTTCGTGACGGCAAACTTATTTAGCAAACCCGACGAACGGACCGATGGGCCTAGAGCGCTCGATGTGTCTTCAGACTAATCGGCGCACATTAGAAGTTGTCGGATTGACTGCGTAACCCGCGTTCCGCCATCGCGACGGCCCTAAACATGGCTCGGCCCTTATTCATAGTTTCATCCCATTCGGCCTCCGGGATTGAGTCTGCCACGACCCCACATCCTGCCTGGATATACAGCTTTCCGTCAGCGATTACAGCGGTGCGAATAGCGATTGCGGTATCCATATTTCCATTCCAGGAAATATAGCCAACCGCTCCACCATAGATCCCGCGCTTCACGGGTTCGAGTTCATCAATTATTTCCATAGCCCGGATCTTCGGAGCACCGGAAAGGGTTCCGACTGGCAAGGTCGCGCGCAGCGCATCAATTGCATCGTACTGTGGCGCAATCTTTCCTTCGATGGTCGACGATATATGCATGACGTTTGAATATTTTTCGATCACCATTTTGTCAGTTACTTTCACGCTGCCGGTCGCAGCAACTTTGCCGACATCGTTACGGCCCAAATCGATAAGCATCAAATGTTCCGCGAGCTCTTTTGGATCGGCTAACAGTTCTGCTTCAAGTTCTCGGTCTTCCTCGGCGGTGCGACCGCGTTGTCTGGTCCCCGCTAATGGTCGGGTTGTAATCATATCTCCTTCAAGGCGGACAAGAATTTCGGGAGAGGATCCGACGATTTGAAATTCCCCCATATCCATAAAATACAGGTAAGGTGATGGATTCAAGTGGCGCAATGCTCGATACACGTCAATCGGTGGGGCCTCGATTTCTGTCGATAGCCGTTGCGCAAGCACAACCTGCATGACGTCGCCCTCGAGAATGTAGTCTTTGATGCGCCGGACGCAATTCAGAAACGCTTCACGTCCGAATTCTGAAGTGAAATCTGGATCTCGTTGTGCGTTTTGCGTTACTCGGTCCAATCGGTCCGGTATCGGTCTTGCGAGACGAGCAGTAAGTAATTCCAATTTACGCTCGGCCTCGTCTAACGCATTCGCTTGGCTCGGATCCACGTAGCTGATGAATTGCATTTCTCCTTTAAGGTTGTCAAAGACAACAAATTCATCTGACACCATCAAGAGAATGTCCGGGGTGTTGAGATGATCTTTAGGGGCCGAGTCTGCTAGTTTCTGCTCTACGAAACGAACCGTATCGTAGCCAAAGTAACCGACGAGCCCGCCTGCGAAACGCGAAGTTATCTCATCCTTCGGAACTTTAAATCGTGCTAGGTAATCGCGCACGAATAGATACGGGTCATCGATCGCGATCCGTTCAGTTATTTCGCCATCATGGGTTATCGTGATCTCGTCTTTTACGGCGCGCAGAATGGTTCTCGCCGGCAGACCAATAATGGAGTAGCGTCCCCATTTCTCGCCGCCCTCCACCGATTCGAGCAAGTAGGAATACGGCACGGCCGCAAGTTTCAGGTATGCGCTTAGGGGCGTATCAAGATCGGCTAATACTCGCCTGGTAACCGCGACGCGGTTATATCCTTGTCGAGCGTGGCGGGCGAGTTCACTAGGAGTCATTTTTGCTTGGTTTCCGATTAGCGGTATCGAGTTGCGTCACTCGGTGCGTCGCGAGCGTATAACACGCTAAACCGATCGACAAGTTCGCCCTAACGAATTGCCATCGACGGCGACGCCTGATACGA
>JAQCEL010000230.1 GCA_027618655.1 Pseudomonadota bacterium
TGGGCATTCGCGCGGAATTAATTGGCGGCGTTGGTCGTGATGGTGCGGGTCAAACCTTACGTAGGCTGTGCGCGGATCTAAACATTAGCGCAGATCTCATTTGTTCAGAGACTAATCGGACTACGGTTAAATTACGCGTAATTAGCCAACATCAGCAGTTGTTGAGGTTGGACTTTGAAGCAGACGGCGCGGCGTATGACAACGAAACGCTGCTCAAGCATTTTAACGATAAACTTCCAGACGCGGATATCGTCGTTGTATCGGATTATGGGAAGGGGTTTGTCAGCGATTGTCGGAGTCTAATAAACGCGGCGAAAGCTGCAGGGAAGCGCGTGGTCGTTGATCCAAAGTCGAACGATTTTTCAAATTATTCAGGCGCATATTTAGTCACGCCGAACTATCTCGAATTCGAAGCTTGCGTTGGCTCATGTATAAACGAGCAAGATATTATTGAACGAGGCGAAAGCTTGTGCCGCGATCATGATATCGGCGCACTGCTCATCACTAGAGGTGAACTCGGGATGATCTTGGTTTCACCCCATAGCGAATCCATATCACTCGCGGCGCAAGCTCGAGATGTGTTCGACGTGACGGGGGCTGGGGATACCGTCTGTGCGGTCGTCGCGAGCGCACTCGCGGCCGGTGAAGAACTCCATCATGCGATGATTTATGCAAACATGGCCGCTAGCATCGTCGTCGGAAAACTAGGTACGGCGAGCGTCACCCGAGCCGAACTTGATCACGGTTACGCGATACGTGATGAAATAGCTGAGGAAACAGCAACGCTACTTAACATTTTTCCAGAAATTATGGCTGCTCGAGCCCGTGGGGAACGGATTGTGATGACAAACGGCTGTTTTGATATTTTGCACGCCGGACATGTTACTTACTTAACACAAGCCAAAGCGCTGGGAACCCGATTAATCGTCGCGCTGAACTCCGATGCTTCGGTTACTCGCCTTAAGGGCGCTGGGCGACCTGTACATCGTCTAGAAGATAGAATCCGCGTGATGAGAGCGCTCTCGGTGGTCGACTGGGTTGTCAGTTTCGATGAAGACACGCCGTTGAATTTGATTGAGAAAATTAATCCGGATGTGCTAGTGAAAGGTGGGGACTACAAGCCTGATGACATAGTTGGCGCGGCGCATGTTCGCGAATCGGGCGGGGAGGTCGTTGTGTTACCGTTTGTGTCCGGGTTGTCGACTTCCGGGATAGTTGCGAAGTTAGGAGCTCAATCAACATGATTATTGTAACGGGCGGTGCTGGATTTATCGGGAGCAACTTAGTCCACGAGCTAAACCGCCGCGGGTGCGAAGATGTGGTGGTTGTTGACGACTTAACAGATGGTCATAAGTATTCGAATATCTCGGGTGCAAGCATTGCTGACTATCTTGATTTCGAGGATTTCCGAGCTGCTTTCCTTAAGGACGAATTTTCATTCCATCAAATTGATCGAATTTACCACCTTGGTGCGTGTTCAATCACGACTGAATGGGATGGACGTTTCATGATGGATATAAATTATGCGTACACGCGCGACTTAATCCGTTTCAGTATTCGCCATGAGATCCCGATTGTGTACGCTTCAAGCGCGGCAGTTTATGGCAACAGCGCGAACTTTTCCGAGCAGTCCGGCGATGAGAACCCGCTGAACGTCTATGGTTATTCGAAAAACATGGTCGACAACTTCGTCGCTCGCCAACTGAGCTCATCGAAAAGCCAAGTTGTTGGATTGAGATACTTCAACGTCTACGGTCCTCGAGAGCAACACAAAGGTGCGATGGCAAGCGTAGCGTTTCACTTGAATCGCCAGCTGAAGGAGTCCGGCAAGGTCCGGTTATTCGGCAGTAGTCACGGAATGGCTGCAGGAGAGCAGCGTCGCGATTTTATTTTCGTGGACGATGCGGTCAACACAACGCTATGGTTTGCCGATCACGCGGATTGTTCTGGAATTTTTAATTGTGGAACAGGCCGATCAGAAAGTTTCAATGAGTTAGCCGAAGCGGTCCTAGACTGGCACGAAAGCGGCGAAATTGAGTACATTCCCTTTCCGTCCGAATTACTTGAATCGTATCAAAGCAATACGCGGGCCGACCTAACTTCGCTCAGAGCC
Organism: Pseudomonadota bacterium; assembly: GCA_027618655.1. Taxonomy (GTDB): domain Bacteria; phylum Pseudomonadota; class Gammaproteobacteria; genus UBA11873. The sequence continues at coordinate 2,114 of JAQCEL010000230.1, forward strand.
GCGGGTTGTGACGTGGATTATCGAACCGTCAATGACGGGGTCGGTACCTATCTGGATTGGCTGAATTCTTGAGATTTCTTTACAACGTTTTATTCACGCTATTGAGCCCCTTACTATTAGCCAGAATTTTGTGGAGGGAGCGCCGTTACCCAAACTACCGTAAGCGTTGGAACGAACGATTTGGGCTGCGCCTGCCGCCAGGACCGGATGAGAATCCAATCTGGATCCATGCCGTCTCAGTCGGGGAGACCGTAGCAGCGACACCGCTGATTGATTACTTAGTGATCCACCATCCTGCGATTCCAATACTCATTACGACGACAACCGTAACGGGAGCGGTAGCTGCGGAAAACCGTTTCGGTAACAAAGTTCAACACGTATTTTTGCCGTACGACTTACCACTGGCCGCGACTTGTTTCTTAAGCCACTTCGAACCGCGGATTCTGATTTTGATGGAAACAGAGCTGTGGCCGAATTTGCTCCGCAGTTGCCGAGCCAAAAACGTCCCCGTGTTAATTGCCAATGCACGACTATCGTCAAAATCCGCAGCGAGTTACCGCTGGATATCTCGGGTCACGGTTGAAATGATGAATTCAATCGCTTGTTTCGCCACCCAGAGCGCAGCCGATAGCGAACGCTTCATCGCGCTTGGAGCACCCGCGGCATCCGTCACTGTAACGGGTAGCATGAAGTTCGACGTGGAGCTGCCGCCTAGTGTTAAGGAATCCGGCCAATCCATGCGTAATCAACTTGGGGCCAGCCGCGCAGTGCTGATGGCTGGGAGCACTAGAGACGGTGAAGAGGAAATCATGCTGAGGGTATTCATACGCCTAAAGCTTCACCACCCGACGTTGCTATTGCTGCTCGCGCCGAGGCACCCGGAGCGGTTCGCGGGAGTCGCGGATTTATGTCGCAAGCAAGGACTAACTTTGCTCAGACACAGCAGCGCGGCACTATGCGGCGCTCAAACGAACGTGTATTTGATTGATTCAATGGGAGAATTGCCGAAATTTTATGCCGCCTGCGACGTCGCCTTTGTGGGCGGTTCGCTCGTTCCTAGCGGTGGCCACAATGTATTGGAACCGGCGGCGTTAGGCGTTCCGGTTGTCGTCGGGCCGCACACGTTCAATTTCCCTGAAATTATCAAGCTGCTCAACGATGAAGGCGCGCTTTACATTGTTAATGACGAGGCCGCCGTGGCCGAGCAGGTCGGACAATTATTGAGCAGCGGAAACCTGCGCGATATTGCTGGTTCGGCCGGCCGGCGGGTCGTGTCGGAAAATAAAGGCGCGACGATAAAAATAACCCGCATTATCGATAAGATGCTGGACGGTACAAAAGACTTGGCTGCGTGAGCATTGTGGTTCAATAAATTGCAGGGTTTAATTCATGGAATAGGTATCAGTCCGGCGCGCAGAAAGGCGTATAATTTCCGCGGCCCCGCGGGTTAGAAATCCTCAAAATTTAGGCAGTGGAGAAGCGAATATGCAACATACCAATCAACTTAGAAAATTCGCAGCATGGCTATTTGTACTGCTTCCAACTGGTGTTATTTCACAAGCACAGATTTTCGCCTATCCGAGTGCGGGTCAATCGGAGGAGCAGCAGTCTCGAGATCGATTCGAATGCCATCAATGGTCCGTGAGTCAAACTGGATTCAACCCCACAACGGCGCAGCCGCTGCCACCGCGAGCCGCAGTGCAAGCGCCGCCACCCCCCCCAAGCTTACAACCAAGGCTATGATCAACGTCCGTACGGCAACAGCCGGCGTAGTAGTGGTGGCGGGTTCCTGGGGATCGGAAATGGCGGCTTCTTTGAAGGTGGTGGTGCGGTTGGCGATGCCGCAACCGGGGCTGCGCTGGGTGCGGCCGGTGGGGCGCTTGCAGGAAACGCCGGCAAAGGCGCCGCAATCGGCGCGCTCTCCTCGGCCGTATTCGGCGCGTTTTCGCGATCTAGCTCGAACTCTCAATCAAATCAGCAAGAGACTTATCAGCAACAGCAGTATCAGCAACAGCAATATCAACAAGCCCAAGCCGGGCAAGCGCAAGCGGACCAAGCGTATCTCGAACGAATCGACAGGGTCGATGAGTACAACTGCGCCTATGGCGCCTGTATGCGTAGTCGTGCATACACGATTAATTGATTAAGTAGATTGTGGCGCGAATTCGTTTAGCGCAACATTTTTTGAATCGCTTTAAAGTGCGGGTGCTTGGCATCGGCGAGCCATTCGAAAATTACAGATTCAGCAGTGACGACATGCACCCCACATTGGCGCATTCGATCTAAGGCATTCTGATAATTTTCCAGGCGCCGCGAACAGATGGCATCTTCAACTACATAGATATCGTTGTTGTCGCTAAGCAGATCGAATGCTGTTTGTAACACGCACACATGCGCTTCCATCCCGACTAAAATGACCTGCCGTCTGGCACTGTCCCTCAATGCGGGACCGAAGCCTTCGGCGTTAGCGCAGCTGAACACCGTTTTCTCGAACAATGTACTGCTGCTTGGAAGTGCGTCGGACACTTCGTTTATCGTAGGCCCCAGCCCACGCGGATACTGCTCCGTTGCGAATACTGGCACGTCCAGTAAGCCCGCCGAACGGGCCAAGAGTGCAGAATTATTCACCACACGGTTCAGTACCTTGCCAGGCATCGCTGCACCCAAGTTTTCTTGGACATCGATGACGAGCAAGATACTCGTCTCAGCGCAGCATTTGGCACTCGTCACAGGTGTTAATTGGCCGGCCATGTCACATCCTCTCTACCGATTCAAAAGCGATCAGATCCAACGGCTGCGTCACGTCCGCATTAGCGTTCGACTAACCAGCTATTAGCCACTGCCAAGTCTTCATTGTTCAAAGTCCCAGCGGCTTGCTTTAACCGCAAGATATCGAGGATGTAGTTGTAGCGCGCTCGAGAAAAATCGCGTCGTGCCTGAAACAATCCGCGTTCAGCGTCTACAACGTCAACCGCTGTGCGAGTTCCAACTTCGAATCCCGCGCGCGTCGCGTCGACTGCGGTCTTCGATGACAGGACCGCTTGGCTGAGGGCTTTTACTGTGCTGATTTCGGCGATGACTCCTAGATAGGCTTGACGCGTTTCGCGGAAAACGGCTCGTCGCGCCTGTTCTAATCGCTGCAAGGCGGCATTATGTTCATGGGATGCCTGACGCGTTCGAGAAGTGACTCGGCCGCCCTGATAAAACGGCACGTTCAATTCCAGCGCGATGTCGCCTTGGGTGACCTCGCTGCCGCCGAATCGCCCGCCTTGGGCGTTAAATCCGTGGCTACCGATTAGATCCAAAGTAGGTAAATGGCCCGACGACTGTACGCGGATTTCTTTTTGAGCGATTTCCGAGGCGGTATTTGCCGCGGAAATTTCCAGATTTTGTTCTAACGCGGTTTGGGTCCACGCCTCAATATCTGAGGGTTCGGGTGGCGTAAGTCGGATGGCGTCACCTAATGTCGCGAGTTTGTCGTAGTAGATTTCGGTCGTCTCGCGCAGCGCCTCGCGCGAATTGTCGAGCTCATTTTCCGCGACAATCTGGTTTGCAGTTGCTCTATCGTAGCCAGCTTGCGCTTCCTGAACGTCGGTAATGGCAATAAGTCCGACCTCAAATCGTTGTTGCGCTTGGACCAGTTGTCCGTTGAGCGATTGTTTCTCGGCGGTTGCGAAATCGAGATTGTCCTGTGCCGCCAAGACGTCGAAATACCGTTCTGCGACGCGAACGATCAGCGCTTGCTGGGCTGCGGCAAGCTCGAAGTTAGCTTGTCGCAAGCGCAGATCGGCTTGGTCGACTTTCATGTAGCTATCGAAATGAAACACCGGTTGGTTCAGGGTGATGCGAAACTGCCTTCCGGTATACGCGACTTCGCCCCCAGCGCCGATTCCTTGTTCGAGCGTGATGTCTTGCTGAACGCGGCTTGCGCCCCCATTGAAGCTGAGCGTTGGCAACCATGCTTCAGCCTGGGCCTGTGGAATTCCCTCCGCAGCAGCCAGCGCGTTGGATCTTGCTTCGCTGTAGGTCGGATCAGTAGCGTGTGCTTGTTCTAAAACACTCACTAAATCGGCTATTGCCCAGGCGTGCGACGGGCTGATAGCGCCGAGGGCCAGCCAGAGCCACCATCTAGGCAGTGCACGCCGCATCCGGCCTAAACGGTCATGTTGCGCTGTCAAAGATATCTTTCTGCTTATCCAACCAGACCGTCCAACGGACGCGCCAGGAGTCCCGCAGGATAACGTAGCGCT
>JAQCEL010000015.1 GCA_027618655.1 Pseudomonadota bacterium
GAAACGCGCCTAGCAGCAACCACTCAGGAACACCCTCGTGTTGACTAGATAATTTCGACCAGGGTCCTTGATATTAATTTTCCGCGCAATTTCTATCGAACTGGCAACACCACGAACCATTGATCACGGTGATTGCCCGGCAAGAGCCGTGCGGTTTTTTTCGGCATGTGATCGCCAATTACTTAATCCTTACCGTCGCGAAAAGGTTGCGCGAGTAGCTTGTCCAAGCGAAGCTCCTCAGGCGATCGGAATTCGGGAATGCCAATAATCATATCGAGATGTCCGGCGGCAGGGTCTGGTTTGTACGTGCCAAACAAGCGATCCCACCAGGGTAAATTGAATCCAAAGTTGCTGTTAGTCTCGGCGCGTTCTATTGAATGATGCACTCGGTGCATATCAGGGGTGACAATAAAAAATCGTAACGTGCGCTCGATGCGTGCCGGCATGCGAATATTCCCGTGATTAAACACGGAAGTCGCATTCAGCAAAATCTCGAAAATTAGGACGGCAAGTGCGGGCGCACCAATGACAGCTACTGCGACGATCTTAAGCCCTATCGAGATGAGTATTTCGATCGGATGGAAGCGCACGCCCGTCGTTACGTCGAATTCTAAATCGGCATGATGCATGCGATGGAGCCGCCACAGTATCGGAACGGCATGAAACATTCTGTGTTGAAAGTAGACGACGAGGTCGAGGAGCACAACGGCTAACAAGACGACTGCCCAGTTGGAAAATTGCACGAAATGAAACAAGCCCCAGGCTTGATCCGCGGCCATTATCGCAAAGCCAACGACGCCAGCAGGTGCGACGATTCGAACTAAGCCTGTGTTAAGCGCTGCAATGGCGAAATTGCTTGGCCAGCGTTGTGCACGCGAAATGATTTGTTTACGTCGTGGGGCGAGGATCTCCCACACGGCTACCGCGACCAAAATACCGAGATAGCACGTTAACCGAAGCGCGGGCTCACTCAAGTTTGCGAGATCCACGATTGGCTACAGATTCGACGACTCGCCCGAGTTGTTCGATGCCAGCACTCGTATAAGGATGCAGCATGATCATGCAATGCTCGATGCCTTCATCGGCAAACTCCGCGATCGTGTCGGCGATTTCTGCAATCGATCCGCGGATTGCTTGCGTGCCAGGGATCGGGAACGGTGAATCCTTGAGGCTAATACTCAACGAAACGCTGCGTCGCACGGTAGCTGGATCGCGCGCGTACTTCTCGCACGCAACTTGAAGATCCGTCCAGGCATCACGATATTGCTCTACCTTGTTTTCACCAAAGGCGATGAAACAGTTCCAAAAATCCGCGTATTGCAATGTTAAACGGGTCATTCGTGGCCGACCGAATACAGAGCCGACCAGCAATGGCGGGCCTTGTGGTCGCGGTCCTTTCGGTAAGATTTGCGCTTCTTGAGTCTTATAGAACTCGCCATCCAAGCTTACTTTCTGTCCTTTCAACAGCTTCGAAATAATTTCAATTGCTTCTTCGAATCTCGAAATCTGGCGGTCGAAAGGGTAACCGGCGGACCGATGTTCGAACGCAAAATCACCGGCGCCGAGTCCGAGAATCAAACGTCCGTTGCTAATGTCATCGACAGTTTCAGCCATGCGCGCCAACAAGCTTGGGTTTCGAAAGGAGGTGCTCGCGATTAGCGTGCCAACATTGATTGTTTCAGTGACCGCCGCGATTGCTGACACCAGTGACCAACATTCCCAAGCCCCAGATTTATTGCCATTATGCTCCGCCGGAAGTGGGATATCAATAGCGGCAAAGTCTGCAAAGTCGAAATAGAAATGATCTGTAAGCCACACGGAATCTAGACCGACTTGTTCGGCAAGTTTCGCGAAATTAACGATGTCGCGACTGGTCGGCGTGGCGCCGTCCATTGAACCCACGCCGCTAAACAGGACGAGTCCTATTTTCACTTAAGCTTTCCGCGCGGGCTTGTTAGCCAGAAATTCTTCGCGAGTAATGAAGCTCGTATTGGCCTCGCCACGAAAATTGAGAAACCGTACGCCGCTAGGTCCGGCCTTAAACCCGTATAAAGTCTGGCCACCAATAAATACGGATGCGCCAGGTCCAAGGCGTTTGCGCCCGATCTGCAGTTCGCCCTCGAGAATGTAAATGATTTCGTCCGCTTCGTGAGCATGTAATGAGACCTCATCGTTCGGTGCAATATTGGCCTCGAAAAGTTGCAGCTCGCCGCCTGAACCAGCATGCAATATTCGGACGTCACCGTTGCGCTCAGCTTCAGACATGCGCGCGGCGACATCTGGTGCGACTGCTTCATGGACTCGCTGCCAAGGAATAGAGTTTGTTTCGACGATGCGTACGGTTCCCATGCTTCGTTCTCCGTTCCTACTTTCGTTTAGGGCAACTCGCCTCTGCGTTGCCCGCCCTGTGCGTTATCGGCTAAAGCCCGTGGCCGCGGCGCGCGGTCCTAGCGGTTGGCTATTCCACACTCGTGACCCCGCGTTTAATAAGTTGCTGCAATCGCGCTTCATCGATACCGGCAAGCTCGGCGAGCACTTCGCGCGTGTGTTCAGCAAGGCGAGGCGGGAGTTTCACATTTTGAGCGACGGACGATTCGGAGAACTTCAACGGCGAGCCGAGTAATCGGACGGGTTCGCCATTCGGATCTTCGAGTTCCAGAATCATTTGCCGATCGCGGATCTCATCAGAATCCATCGTCTCGGCGACCGAGCGCACTGGCGCAACTGGAATATCTGCTTCGCTTAAGCGCGCGAGCCAGCCTTCCTGGTTATCTGTTTTGAATTGTTCGCGGATCCATTCTTGCAGTTCAGGGAGGTTTTTCGCTCGGTTTACGTTCAAGGCGTAGCGTGGGTCTTCGCCGAGTTCCGGCGCACCTAAGGCGGTCATCATGCGTCGGAACATGCCGTCATTGCCGCACATCACCATCAGTGGTCGATCTTGCGTTTGGTAAACATCCATCGGTACGATGCTGGTGTGTCCATTGCCGAGGCGCGGGGGGTTAATTCCGGCAGCTAGATAGTTGCCGATTAAATGGCTGATGTAGGGCAGCGTGCAATCCAGCATTGATAAATCGATGTGCTGGCCGCGACCCATGCGATCCCGTTCCATGAGCGCAAACAAGATCGATATGACGGCCCAAATCCCGGAACCATAATCCGATATCGCGCCAGCGCAGCGGACCGGATCGCCGTCGACCTCCCCGGTTAACGACATCACCCCAGAGAACGCCTGGACGATATAGTCGTAAGCCGCGCGTTTGGACAGCGGACCTTGCTGGCCGAACCCTGAGATCGAGCAGTATATAAGCTCCGGTCGGATTGTTTTCAACGATCCGTAATCGATGCCCAAGCGTTCGCTGACACCGGGGCGGAAGTTTTGAATCACCACATCGCTTTTACGCACCAGCTCGTAGAATACTTCGCGGCCTTCGTCTGAACCGAAATCTAGGGTGACGCTGCGTTTGTTCCGATTAATCGAGGCGAAGTAAGCGCTGTTACCGCCCGTTTCTGGTGGCTTCCACGGTCGGGTATCGTCGCCACCATCCGGTCGTTCGATTTTAATCACCTCGGCACCTAGGTCGCCGAGCACTTGTGCCGCAAACGGAGCCGCGAGTACTCGGCCGAGATCGAGAACGCGAACGCCAGATAACGAGGTGACGAGTGCCGATGGTGAAGTATTATCGTTTGCGGACATGGATACAGCCTTCAGTGCAGAATTTGAAAATGATCGAACCGGCGAACCCAAGAATAATCGATATCAGGGGGAGCAGGTCAAACCCTTATGATCTCGGCGTCCGTTTCGGCTAGTGTAGTTACAATCGGTCACCTCGCTGTGCTCAGATTACGCACTAGCACGAGGTGAATCAAAAAGGGTCACGACAAAGTCCCAGTCATAGTCGCGGGCGGCGACCGACGAAGCTTTCGAGCAGTGTCGACAGCGCTATGAATGCCGCCTGTGACGAAACGAATGGTTGACCTGCATCACGGCGCAGCCATAATCTTTTCACCAGGTGAATTAATTGAAAGAGGGAACCCTAATGCTAGCCGACGTAAATTTAAATACATCCAAGATGCCATGGCGAGAATTTGGTGGCGGTATCGACTTTAAGACCCTGCGTACAAGTCCTGAGACGGGTACTTGGTCTGTTCTATTCCGCTGCTCGGCGGGCTCGTCGTTTCGACCACATCGCCATCTCGGCGGTGGCGAGTACCTCGTCATCAAGGGCTGCATGCACATTCGCGGTGGCGCGGAAAGTGGTGGCGTGACGGCGCGCGATGGCGACTACGGCTATGAACCAAACGGCGTACTCCATGATCAAACCGATTTTCCGGAGGAGACCGTCTTATTCTTCACGAACGATGGGCCCTTGCAATTCCTAACCGACGATCACAAACCCGATTTTGTTCTCGATGTCACGATGATCGAGGAACTGTCTGCCAGCGCGCCTATTGCTGCGTAACTGTTTATTCATTTCTACTTGCGATCCGACGACGAGGTTTAATTTAACATGTCCGAAAACCAAAAGATTGTTCGCCAATGGTTCGACCACATCAGTGCTGGGAATGCGGAAGCTGCATTCGCCTTATTTTCCGAGGACATCGTCTACGATTTGAAAGGTAGCACGCCAGTGTCTGGGGTCTTTCACGGATTGGATAGCATTGTTAACGACTTTTTCGTGCCGTGGCGCAAGCAAATCGACGGCGATTTAGTGGTGAACATCGATGAAATATTCGGCGAGGGTGACCGAGTCGTGGCGCTCGGACATGGGGCGGCGAAAACGGTTTTCGGTTTACCTTATGAAAACGATTACGCGTTCGTGTGTACTGTCCGAGACGGCAAGATTTGTAAAATCATTGAATTTCTAGACACCGCACTTGTCGAAACTGCCGCCTACGGTCGTCGTCTTGTATAACGCAGAACGCGAGCACTAAACAATACAGACGATCGAAGAAGATCGTCACTCATGCTAGCCTGAACGCTAACTCAAACTACGGAAAAATATTATGCATGCGCACACTTTTGACGACAGCAACATCGATTGGCAACGACTCGGGGACTTCGAACACCTACACTTTTCTATTCTTGATGTGGACCCCGAAAAGAAACTAGTTGATGTGTTATTTAAGTTTGACGCTAATTCACAAATCGTGATGCATCGCCATCTCGCGCACAACAACACGTTTGTTGTTCAAGGCGAACATAGGCTCTACGAGCCGAATGGAAAATTGAAAGAAGTTCGTCACGTTGGCAGCATGACTTCCAGTCCGCCGAGTAAAGATCCGCATCGCGAAGGCGGTGGCGATCAAGACGTAATTATCGCGTTTAATATCCGTGGCGATGGCGTGCTGTATGAATTGCTCGACGACGATATGAATATTATCGGTACCATCACCATGCAGGATTTCGTCGATCTGCACGCTGCCAAATAGTCCGTGATGGTCGCTTATGATCTGCAATACGAATAATTAAAAAAGATAAAAGGTAGTAGCTGTCTGTGTGGCGGCGACCTATACAGCTCGGCAGCGTAGCCTTTCGCAGAGGTCGTGTGTCATTGCTTGGATTACCAAAAGCAAACCGGCACGGCCTATTCCATTGTGATCGGATTACCCGAGGCCGAGCTAACGTTGGCTGGCGGCCGCCGAGCTAGCTGTGACTGTTGTTCAAACTGCCCCGATATTGATCGTCGATAGCAGCCGAATCTTGTATATCGGGCCAGTCGACGAAGTGGCCATGCATAAGGCCATGGTGCCCGTGTTCGGTGCCGGGATCGATCGTGAATTCGAGCTTAGCTTCGAGCATGAAAAGCGCTCGTGTCGTGCCGAGATTGTCGCAGCGAACGTCCGTCGCGCGGTTCGGGCATTCGGTTCTCGGCTGGCCGTGATGCCTATCGATCCAGTTCTCATTGCGAGCGACATCCAATCGACCGACGATGCCATTTCTGCTTTGCAGAAACTCGCGCTTGGCTACGAGAAAGGTTCGTGGGACGCGCTGGCGAAGGCCTGCGGATTGGCCGAGACGCGATCCGAATATCCGCATCACTTGCTCTACGCCACCGAGCTGATCGTAGCGTCGGTTGACGAAAATGTGCCCGCTGCAGACATAGCCACCAGTGTGGGCTTATCGATTTCTAGGCTCGAACATTTATTCCAAACGCACATCGGCACGACAATGCGTAGTTACCGGCTGTGGCGGCGATTGCGCGTCGTCGTCATGGTATTGCAAAAAGGCGGCTCAATTACTGATGCTGCGGTTTGCGCAGGGTTCTTCGATGCTGCGCACTTCAGCAACGCGTTCAAGCGAACGTTCGGCGTCACGCCATCGTCAATATTTTCGCCCGATCTGAGAATTCATCTTGTCGCCCATGATGATCTGAATCTATGAGCTCAGGGTAGCTTTACTTCGCGTACTTATTAGCCACAGCAACGGCGGAACCATCAATTCGAGAACGCCAAGTGAGATGAATAAGGGATGCGGCCATCCTAGGAGGCACAACGATACAATTCGCGCTAAGCCACCAACGAACAGCGTTAATAGCAAAAAATGAAAAACCGATCGCCGCTCCGATAGCGCCTTCGCACACCACAACAGTGTTACGCCGTACATTAGGAACATTGCAGCGTAGAACCGGTGCTCGCTATCGATGCTCGCGGTAACGGGCATGGTGTCCGGCAGCCAGCTATGACCTAAAGCGATGTGAGTGAGGGATACAACGATGATGAATATTCCGCCTAAAATCATCACTGCGCGAAGTGTCTTGTCCATCTCTGTCCTCCTATGGGTGGCTAGGCCACTATAGTTCCAATGTCGCTCGCTTCGCTTGTAATAATCTGCTGCGTCTTGCTTGTCACTAGATTCGTTCTTGACGTTCGATGCGGATCACTTAGTGACAGGTTTCATTCCGAACGCTCAGAATGTACATCGTGGGTCGAGTAACGCTCGCACGATGTACTACTCTATAGGAACCCGGGTCGGAATTTGCACGCAGCGGTTTGTGATGCATGAGATGAAGCGTGCGCGATCCTTGTAACAGGTGCGCCCGATCCGTGTGGGATTTACGCACTTAACGGCATCCAACCCGAAGGAATAAGACTATGGCTATCGTTGGTCGCATCGCAGAAATTTGGCGCTACCCGGTGAAATCCATGCAAGGAGAAGCGCTCACCGAATGTGAACTAAGCATACTAGGTATTCACGGCGATCGCGGCTGGGCATTGCGCGACGAACACACTGGTGAAATACGTGGCGCAAAAAAGCTCCCCGAACTCATGCAGATGACTGCGACCTACCGCTCGGAACCGCGCGCCGACATGATTCCGCACGCCAACATCCGATTATCGAGCGGTACAGTTCTAGGTACGGATGACAACGACATCAATGAAAAATTGTCCGATGTTTTGCAGAAATCAGTCAGCTTGTTTGCCCGAAAACCGGCTGGGGATCTCGATCATTACCGACGAACCGTACCACTCACGCCGGACGAATTGCGCGAGCTGCTGGGCCGCGATCCGGATGAGCCGCTGCCCGATCTCAGTATGTTTCCGCCAAAACTACTCGCAGAAATTACCGAATTTACTTCGCCTCCGGGGACTTATTTCGATGCTTACCCGATCCATCTGCTCACCACGAGCTGGCTCGCTGAACTTCGAACCAAAAACACAGGATCAAGATTCGAACCCTTAAGGTTTCGACCGAATTTCGTTATCGATGGTGCGGCCAGTGGATTGGCAGAATTAGCGTGGTGCGGGAAGCGCCTGCGCATCGGCAAGGTTGAGCTAGATTGCGACATACCGACGGTTCGTTGCGGGATGACCACTCATGAAACCAGTGACTTGCCGAAGGACCTCAAGGTTTTGCGGACCATCGTTCGCGATACCGGTCAAAACGTTGGCGCGTATGCGACCGTATTTTCAACTGGGACTGTTCGGGTCGGTGATCCAGTCGAATTACGCTAGAGAGAAAACCACAGCCGGGATCGTTCGCGAGGTGGTGGGTGATTGCATCGTTCAGAAAAATAGCACGCTAAATTAGGGAACAGACATGGGACTACCTCGAATTCCACGTTATAGCGCCAGCGGCATTAGTTTGATTTCATTCGATAAACTGCCGCCTGATGTGAGCACGGAAATCGTGCCTCTTAAAGCTGAAGATCAAGGCGAATCCAAAGCCGTGTTGTATCGCAAGGGTGGCGAAACAACCGTCGTCTGCCTGATGCATCCGCGCGCCGATATGAGTCGGCATTATGCGATCCCTTATTTACTCGATGCGGGTTACGCGGCGTTTGGTCAAGAAGGTCGTTGGCCGAGCAACGATATCGCGTGCTTGCATGAGATGCTATTGCCTGATATTGCCGCCGGTATTAAATATTTAAAAGATGAGTGCGGCTTTCAGAAAGTTATCTTCGTCGGCAACAGTGGTGGTGGCTCGCTGTATACGTTTTATCAAGCGCAAGCGGTCACCCAGCCGCCGAATCGCTTGACCAAAACCCCTGCTGGTGATCCCTACGATCTCAATAAATTTGATATGCCGCCGGCAGATGGAATGGTAATTATCGCGGCTCATTTGGGCGAAGGGAAATTCATGCAATGGGCTATCGATCCGTCGGTCACTGATGAGAACGATCCCTTGTCCTGCGATCCGAGTCTTGATATGTATAACCCCGACAATGGATTTCACGAACCGCCCGAGCCGAGCAAATACAGCGACGCATTCATCGAACGCTACCGGGCGGCGCAGACGGCAAGGGTTGCCCGAATAGATGCTATCGCGAAACGTTATATCGACGAGCAACACTATTTCCAAGGACTGCTACGCGAAGCTAATTTCCACGACCTACCGTTAAAAGAGCGGACCTTCATCAGCCGTCGTGCGCTGGTTGGTCGCTATATGGAAATCCACAGAACAGAAGCGAATCTCGCCTATACAGATCCATCGATAAACCCGTCGTCCCGCGACTACGGATCGTTGTGGTCGCCACGCCCCGATCTGTTTAATTACTTGGAAGCCGGGTTCGCGAAATATCAAACACCACGCGCCTGGCTAAGTAATTGGTCCGGGCTATCGGCGTTTGCTGCCGTATTGGAAAATATCCCCAAAGTGACCGTTCCAACCTTAATCGTGAACCATACTGGCGACCACGTTATCTATCCAGCAGATGCCGAATCGATTTTCGAAAAATCGCCAGCGCAAGATAAGCAACTGCATCAAGTTGACGCCGATCATTTCGGTTACTCGTTACCAGGAAAACCAAACGAAGGTGGGCGCGATGCGTCACTGAAGATCATTACGCAATGGTTACGCGAACGGTTTCCGCCGGCCTAATGCCTTGACAGCTTGAGACGCAAATTTTAGAACGATGAACTTAGCGCACGACCGGCTTACGCAGGTTCGTATCTGAACAAAGGGACTAGCTATGATCTATGCACTAAACGTCTACGACATTATTCAGGGTAAGGAAGCGATCTATGCCCGTTATGCAGCAAGCGTCGCGCCACTTTTCAACAACTTCGATATGGCACTCACCGCCGCTGGACGGAATCCGATCCGCGAGATCAGCGGGCAGACGCGTAATCATTTTGCTCTAGTGCAGTTCGCCGATATCGAAAACTTTGACGGCTTCATGGCTGCTTTGAAGGAGAACGATTTTCATCGATTACGCGAAGAATCGACCGAGAACTATCTTTGGACGATTTACGAAGCATGGGGATTCGATAAATAGATTCCGCTTGCGATCGCTTGTGCACCGACGTTCGCTGATCTCTCGCTTAGTGCGCGACAAAAACGGACTCGTATCGAATCACACGTAGATTTATATTCCCCGTTACGTTAAAAAGTCGCTAGATGATCGTGGCATGACATGGTGATCAAGCGAACAATAGACAATTAATTTGCTCCAGGAGAGAACTAAAATGTTGATGTTATTTATGGCGGACATTGTCAAACCCTCAGGAATGAGCGATGCCGAATTCTTCAAAATATGGAAAGCCGAATCCGTCGCCGCTGTTGCTGGACTCGACGCGGGCGGGATAAATCATTTATGGAAAGCGGCTGGTCAGTATCAAGTGATCGGAGTTTTCGATTTGCCTGACGGTAATGCGATGGATGCAGCGCTACACGGATTGCCGATCTGGCAGTCTGGTCATCATGAGATGGCACAGAACATTAAATGGATCCCGCTACGTGACTATCGGGACTGGGCCAAGGATCTACAAAGCTTGAGTCCGTAAGAACGACGCGATAGGGGACCTAGGTGTTGGTTTAGCGAGATGTATTAGATTTGATTTAGGTTCCAGAATCAGCTTGTGCGGTGGTGTCGCGCGGACGAAGTCGACGCGACACCACTTCATTTAGCTAAGCCGGTCCGATCGCGAAAAATTATTAAATGTTCTCGGCCCTGCCCGCCAGGCAGGTACCCAAACGATCGATGCGCCGAACCGCGAGCCACCACCGTCACCTCAAATCGCCATCCATTCCATCACCTTCTTGCAGATAGCGCTCTAGACTCGCTGAATTTACCCGCACGTTTCCCGATTGAGTGAATTAAATATACTGTCCCAGAAATCCGTTGTGCATATACTCGGCAGATGGGCAGTAATTCAAAAATGTGTGATCAATGTGCGTACGCTGGCGAGTACGGCTATATTGTCACGCGACGGACACACGGATCCGTTTACTCACCATTTGATTGCTCAGGATCAGAATTGGTCTGCAAGCATTTAAGAAACTCCCCCTCAAGCGGCGGCGCCGCGCAGTTGTACATCCGCTAGCCGGCCTGCGATGTTTTACGGCTGGGTGATTGTTGCGAGCACGTTCGTCGTGATGATGACGGCCTACGGCGTGCAATATACCTTTGGCGTGATGATGCCAGCCATCCAGGCGGAGACGGGTTGGAACCGCGAAGTACTGGCTGGGGCGTTCGCGATTTACGCGTTTTCCTATGGCATGCTCGGCATGCTGACAGGACGGCTGACGGATCGCTTCGGCCCGCGCCCTGTGATTGCGACTGGCGGCCTCTTGCTTCTCGTCGGCTATTTGATGCTGAGTCGCGCGACGTCGGTGTTGCAGCTCTACGTGGCGCTATCCGGGATCTGCGCGTGCGGCATGAGTGCTGCGTTCGTGCCGTGTAGCGCCACTGTCATCCGCTGGTTTGTGCGCTATCGCGGTCGTGCGCTCGGCATCACCATGATGGGCGCAAGCGCTGGCAACGTCGTCACACCAATCCTCGCCGCCTATATGATCAACGCCTTCGGTTGGCGTGCGACCTATGCATGGATGGGGGTGATCGGCGGCATCGTCATTATCGCTGCCGCGCTATTTGTCCGCCGTGAGCCGTCCGACCTTGGACTCGAGCCGGATGGGCGCGATCTCAAGCTTGCGCGCGATAGCCTGAGCGCGACATCCGAGTCGCCTAAGTTGGAAGACTCCTGGACGCTCGCCGAGGCGCAACGTACCGGCGCCTTCTGGTTACTCACTGCGATGTTTTTCTTGACGTGGCTAGTCGTGTTTCTGCCCATGGTCCACCTCACGCCATACGCCATCGATTTAGGCATCGATCCGATCCGCGCATCGATTGTTCTCGCCGGTGTCGGGGTCGGCGGCGTCTTAGGTCGTCCGTTGGTTGGCATGGTGTCCGATAAGGTCAGTCGACTGCCCGCGCTCGCCTTCGTGTTTTTGTGCCAGGCAGCCGTGTTTGCTGCGCTACCCTTTTGCGAACATTGGCTCGCCCTGACCCTGCTCGGCGCCATTTTTGGCTTCGCCTATGGCGGTGGCACGACCTTGTTCGCGGCTGTCGTCGGAGATTTTTATGGGCCGGCTGCGGTCGGGTCGATCGTTGGGTTTGTGTTTGCTATCGCCGGTTCCTCGTCCGCCTTTGGCCCGTGGTTCGCAGGTTATATCGTCGAGCGCACGGGCAGTTACGACGTTGCCTTCTGGTTCAGCGCGCTGGCGAACGGGCTCGCCTTCTTGCTCGTCGGCTTTTTACGCCGGCCTGAACGGCCCATATAAGTATTGGACAGCGTAATTTCGGGGACAGTATATTTAATTAAGATCCCGCGTGGGGTTTCGGTCCTCGCTTCGCAGGTTGCAACGGACGCTCCACCAATTGCTCGAGTGATTGAACAAACGCTTGATGCCCAAGCGGACGACCGGTACGAAGATGCTGCGAAATAGCTTGCGCAGTATCCAGTTCCACGGGCGTCTCAATAAACGCGCGCCAATCCTTGATTCGACTAAGCATCGGCGCGACATCGACCAAATCGTCGTTTTGTTGCAACAGATGAGCTTGCGCACTCGACCACCGCCACGCCGACGCTGAATCGCATAAACCTGCGGTCACGGGATTCGCTTCGACATAGCGTACGGTCGATTGCAAATAGGCTTCGTCCATTGGGTTTGAGAAAAAACGTTCTTGCCACAAATGGCCACGCCAACCAAAACGTCGGTTGATCAGGTAACTGTAGCGACGATGAGCATCCGCAACGGCGCCGCGCAGCCCGTCTTCGCTTATAGGAACCATTACCAGGTGAACATGGTTCGGCATCAGGCAATATGCCCACACAAGCGTCCCGGTTTGCCGGCATGCTTTGGCCATTAATTGAATGTAGTCGCTATAGTCCTTATCGCAAAAAAAACGTTTGCTGCCGGCGATTACCGCGCTGCGTCACGTGATGCGGTGATCCTGGAATCACCACGCGTGCCATTCTGGCCATGCCGTCACCTCCTTGTGATCAGCTATTCACTGTCGTGATAATAGCGAAGCTGCGGCCGTTTATGCGAATTAAATATACTGTCCCCGAAATAGACTAAGGAGCACAAGCGCGCTAATTAAATATACTGTCCCAAATATTAAGGAGCACGCCGATGACGATGGATGAACGCACCCCAGTGATCGTTGGCGTCGCGCAGCTTGAGCAACGCGAGGACGATCCACATGTAGCGCGTGAGCCGCTCGCTTTGATGCTGGCCGCAGTGCGCGCTGCAGCCGCGGATTGCGGTAATCCGCGCATCCTCGCCGAGGTCGACTCGGTCAGGGTGGTACGCGGTATGTGGGGTTATGGCAATCCAGCGCGCGCGTTGGCCGAGCAAATCGGTGTGCCGCGTGCCGAAACGGGTTTGACCTCGCTCGGCGGCAACTACGTTCAGTCACTAACGAATCGCAGTTTTCTCGACATTCAATCTGGTCGTCGCGAAGTCATTGTCGTGACGGGCGCCGAGTGTGGTCGCACGCAAGCGCGCGCCAGCAAAGCAGGACTCGAACTCGATTGGAATCCGCTCGCCACCGCCCCAGGGACTTCACCCGTTGCACGCGACAGTGGCGATCCTCCCGAGCTGTATCTCGGCAGCGACAAAGTGACCCGCCACGAAGCCGAACTCAAACGCGGTATAGAAAGGCCGATCCAGTTTTATCCCATGTTCGAGATTGCACTGCGCCACGCCAACGGCGAATCCGTCGCGGCGCACCGCGAACGCATATCTCAACTCTGGGCTGGATTCAACAAGGTAGCAGTCGATAATCCGCACGCTTGGATCCGCACACCCATGAGCGCAGCACAGATCAGCGCACCATCACCGACGAATCGCGCCATCTCCTATCCATATACGAAGCTGATGAATTCTAACAACAGCGTCGACCAAGGTGCCGCGCTGATCCTGACCTCGGTCGGGCGCGCACGTCGTCTAGGTATCTCTGAAGAGCGCTGGGTCTACCCGATTGCCGGCACCGAGGCTTGGGATCACATCACGGTCTCAGAGCGCGACAACTTGCATTCCTCACCCGCGATCCGATACGCCGCGACGAAGCTCTTCGAACTAGCCGACGTTGGTGTTGCCGATCTGGACTTGGTTGATCTCTACAGCTGCTTCCCGGTTGCCGTGCAAGTGGCAGCCAATGAGATCGGACTAAGCCAAGATCGCCCGCTCACGGTGACGGGCGGTCTTACATTCGCTGGTGGACCACTCAATAACTATGTCATGCACGCTGTCGCACGCACGGTAGAACTGCTCCGCGAACGACCCGGAAGCCGTGGATTAGTGAGCGCCAACGGCGGCCTGTTAACCAAACACGCACTGTGCCTGTACGCCAGCGAGCCTGCGCAAAAGCCATTCGACTGGGCGGATCTTCAGCCCGAAGTTGACGCCGGTTTTCGCCGCCAGGTGCTAGTGGATCACGACGGCGACGCGACGCTTGAAACTTATGTCGTTATGTACGGACCGAGCGGCGAACCACGCATCGCGCATTGCGCGTGCTTAACCCCAGACGGACAACGTACTTGGGCCAACGTGACTGATTACGATACGGTCTCGGCGATGGTCGAAGAGGAATTTTGCGGCCGCCCGGCGCGCATTGATGGTAATGGGGGATTGCGGTTCGCTTAAGCAAATTAATTTGCCACCGCAATTGCACGGCGAACGAATTGGACAAACCTCGCCGGTCCGTTTGTTTACGCAACCGTTCGGCAAATGCGTGTTCCTGAGAATCGTTTGAGGCTTGCACGTATGCGGCGCTGTGCCCACTGGGGCACAGACCTTCATTGAGCAGGACGTGTTCAAGGCCTCTTGTGGTAGGGGTCTCAATACTTGGTCCGTCGCGTTCTGAGATCAAGCCTTGCTACAGAACGAGCGCATTCCAAGTTGGGACACTCATAGAATTTAATCCCGTTAGGTTGCAAACGGCACCCGATGCAAGAGTGCGCGTGTCCCAAACGAATCGATTCCCAATGGTCAGCGACGCGGTCGCCTCTTTGCCGTAGCGTATCTGGGATGTTTGCGTATCCGGGACACCGATGGAATTTGAGCCGGTACATCCTGGAACACCACGCGATTCCAAGTTTCTAGAAGTTCGATATCCTCAATTGATGGACAGAAACTCTTCGAGGTGGCGAAATAGTCGAGACCGGTCGGTTACTGAACAGCGCGGGCCCGCACGGGGTTTAAACTGGATGTCCTAAAGGGTCGGTCATTCTCACTTCCGAGCTAAACAGATCGCCGTTCTAGGTCCGAGGGCGCAGATGCAAACCGACTATCCGAATTAGGCGTCTTATACTCAATCTCGTAATCAACAGAAAAAGGACATACAAGCGATGAAAGTCGGAATTTTTCTCGGCTACTCCGGACGTAGCATCGACGCGCCGATCGAGCACATCAAAGAAGCCGAAGCGATGGGCTGCGATTCGGTTTGGACGGCGGAGGCTTACGGATCCGACGCGCTTACGCCGCTCGCCTGGATCGGTGGGCAGACGTCGAAAATCAAACTCGCGACAGGCATTATGCAATTGTCCGCTCGCGCACCCGCGGCGACCGCCATGGCGGCGATAACATTGGACCAATTGAGTGGTGGGCGCATGATTCTCGGGCTTGGCGTGTCCGGTCCACAGGTTGTTGAAGGCTGGTATGGCGCGCCTTACCGTCGGCCAATTGCACGGACTCGCGAATACGTCAGCATTGTCCGCAATATCCTTGAGCGCAAAGCGCCGCTCGTTCACGACGGCGCGCAGTATCAAATTCCATTTAATGGGCAAGGTGCGACCGGTCTCGGCAAGCCGCTGAAAAGCATCCTCCATGGTCGCACCGACTTACCCATTATCATCGGCGCCGAAGGTCCAAGGAACATCGAGCAAACAGCCGAAATCGCCGACGGTTGGTTATCGATGCTGCTCTCACCCGTGCATTTCGATCGTGTGTATCGACCGAAACTCGACGCCGGTTTCGCGAAAGCGCTCGAGCCTAAATCGATCAATGACTTTGCCATCTATATCTCGCAGCCGGTTGTACCCGGCGATGATATCGATGCCTGTCGCGACGAAGTGCGTCCCTATCTCGCGTTGTATATCGGCGTTATGGGCGCCAAGGACGAGAACTTTCATAAAAATACTGTCGAGCGCTATGGCTACGGGGAAGCGGCGAGTCGCATTCAGGATCTCTATCTAGCCGGGAAAAAGGCCGAAGCCGAAGCCGCGATCCCAGCGGCGCTCATTGACGAACTCGCGCTAGTCGGACCCAAGGAACATATGCGCGATCAGCTTTCACGTTGGCAAGCCTTAGGCATCGACTTCACGATGTTAGTCGGTCTTAGTGCGCGCAACGCCGCGCGCCAATTGAAGGCAATACGCGACTTGACGGAAATTCTCTAGCCCTTCGCGAAACAGCGGCTTGCGATCGCGGTTAATCCATTCGTAGCAGCGTAAAGATTCAATTTGCGGACAAATGCCGAACGAAAATTCGAGTCTTTGTGTGCGAGGATAGCGCCGCGAACAAACGGCTCGTTTAACCGACAAAATCAATCCGACCATTTTATTCTTCGAATCGATCCCATGAACAAGATGGTCAGCGAACAAGCGCGCCCAAAAGCCTCTAACGTCGTCGGTGTCTTATGGATGCTGGTCGCCGTCACAGCGTTAACCAGCATGTTCGCGATCGCTAAACACTTGATGAATAGCTTACCCGTATTCGAAGTCGCGTTATTTCGATTTTTGATGAGTCTATTATTCTACCTGCCTTGGGTTTTCCGCTCGGGCCTTGGCGCCTTGAAGACGGATCGGCCGATCGCGCATTTATCGCGTGGCTGTTTAGGTGCCACGTCGCTCGCGGCAAGCATCTACGCCGTGCACCATATGCGTTTGGCAGACGCCACGGTGTTAGCGTTTACCATCCCGCTTTGGAGTATGGTGTTTGCTGCCGTGTTTCTGCGCGAACGCATTCGACTGCATCGCTCGATCGCAACGTTAATCGGTTTCGTTGGCGTCGTGATCATGGTCAAACCGCAAGCTAGTTTTGAACCTGCAGCTGCGATTGCGGTGCTATCCGCTGTGCTCGCGACCAGTGCGATCACCACCATGAAAAGTTTAACGTGCACCGAGCCAACCGAACGCATCGTGTTCTACTTCTTGTTTGTTGGCACCTTCGTGATGGGTGTTCCAGCGGCGCTGGTATTCCAAGCGCCGTCGGCGACTGATTGGACCTGGTTGCTGCTACTAGGGGTCGTAGGATCGTTAGGTCAGTATTGTATGACGCGCGCCTACACGGCCGGAGACATGACTGTGATCGCGCCGTTTGATTACACGCGCGTGATCATTGCAGGACTATTCGGCTATTTTTTGTTCGATGAAATACCGGATGCCGTCGCCATACTCGGCGCGAGTGTGATTATTGCATCGTGCGTCTACATACTTCACTACGAGGCGATCGAACGACGATCGGCGATTACGCTAAAGGCATAGCGCTGTGTTTCCTAAACTGTAAAACGCGCACCGCGATACCGGTTGTCAAACGAAGCCACGGTGCGCGCGAAATGAGTATCCTCAATCGTGTGCGATCGGCGCGCAGATGACGCTAAAGCGCAAAATTTTCGACAGACGTCATACCGCCACGCGCAAATAGTATTTGTCTTTCTTCGATCGCCACCCACTCCCCATGTCGCTCGTCCAACGGCTCAGAAAGCACCAAGGTTGCACAATCACCATCGGAAAAATGGACTGTTTGATCTTTGATTTCGACCCCACCACTGACTGCGTAATACAACGAGGGCGAGCGATCGTCGTTTGAATAGCGCACCACATACATGGCATCGCCATTTGAGACAGCCGCAGTCATATGGAATGGTTCATCGGATCCGGATGCTTCCATCAGTGCCAGTGTTTGGCGCACCGTCTTGCGTAGCGCGAGAGGAACGTCTTCGGCTAGACCATTAGATAACGCCAACAAGAAAAATGCCTCCGTATCCGTTGTGCCCAAGCGATGGCGATAGTACCTTGCGTCGATCAGCTGTTCGTATTCACGACGAATTTCCCGGAAGCCACCGATCATTCCGTTATGCATGAACAACATGTTCTCGTAGCGGAACGGATGACAATTTTCGCGGCTGGTACTCGTTCCAGTTGAAGCGCGAACGTGAGCGAAGAATAGTTTTGCTTTAATTTGCTCCGAGAGACTCAGAAGGTTGCTATCGTTCCATGCGGGCAAGGTGTCGCGGAAAATGCCAGGAAAACTCCGATCGCCGTACCAGCCAACGCCAAAGCCGTCACCGTTTGTCGTCACCACGCCTTGGTTCGACGATAAGCTTTGGCGGATCAGCGATTTCATCGGTTTAACGAGTAGGTCTTCTAAAGCAATTGAGGGACCTGAGTAAGCGAGCCAGCGGCACATAGGTTTAACTTCTATATTGAGGAATGTTGATCATTTTCCGGGTGCCGCGTTCTATATCGTAGGCATGATAATCATTTAATTCGCGACCGTAGAGATGCAGCGACACGGCCATCTTGCGTTTCGCGGGGACGCCTGTTTCATGAATATGATCCGGGTTGGGCACGAAACTCGTTACCGCGCCGTCAGTCAATAACACCACGCCGCCGCGATGTAACTCAATACCTGCATCACTGATAATCGCGTGGCCTTGTGTCATAAAGCTGCGTTCCTCAAGTATGCCATCGACGATCCCAACGACACCCCAGGTACCGTGGTCGTGCACTGGGGTCCACTGACCGGGTAGCCAGACCAACGCGAACAACGACATGACACCGCGGTCCGCGAAATAAATTGGGTTGCGCGCGTAATGATCCGGATTAGGTGTTCGATTGGCTTCGCTTAAGAAGTGGCGATCGCCGGCAAGTAAATCAAGCATTAACGGGGCGATCGCGTCGACCTGGGCTGCTGGCGCAGCACCAGCATCGATCGCACTGAGACAATCCTCGACGAAGCGGCTAAGGCGCGGATGAAGCGACGACAGGTCGTTGGTGGTCATAGCGGCTGTGTTCTCCGTTAGCGACTAGGTGCCGCTCGCTGGCGATATCTAAGTTACAGGCTAGTCCGCACGAGCGCTTTCGTAAAGATGCAGCTACGAAATGCACGCGCGGATAATGAGTACCCTGGCGCGCAGTATGGCGCGGTCTTACACTGCGCATTATTAGGAAATAACCAAGGAGAGATTGTCTTGCCAACGAAGTCCCCGCTTGCGCCGCTAGCCACACCCGAACTGCCTAACATCGCGGGTATCACGCTACGGGTCGCCAACGCGCGCTATAGGAATTGGGATCGTTGCGATCTCACATATATCGAATTTGCGGCTGGGACGTCTGCTGCCGGAGTCCTAACCCAAAGTAAATGCCCGTCTAACGAGGTGGAGTGGTGTCGTGAAGCCCTGCGCGGTGGTAGGGCTCGCGGACTTGTGGTGAACGCGGGCAACTCGAACGCCTTTACCGGCGCGCGCGGTAGGGAAGCAGTTGACCTCATATTGTCCTTAACAAGTGATCATTTGCATTGCGCGCGCGATGAAATCTTCGTTTCATCAACGGGTGTGATCGGCGTGCCATTGCCGAAAGATAAGGCTGAAGCGGGACTCAAGGCCGCATTCAACGCGCTACCGTGCGGATGGGAAGAGGTGGCGCGCGCGATTATGACTACTGACACATTCGCGAAACTGGCGACAACGACTGCCGCGCTCGATGGTAAGACAGTCCGACTTTGCGGGTTCATTAAAGGTTCCGGCATGATTGCACCCGATATGGCGACGATGCTCGGCTATATTTTTACGGACGCAAAAGTAGACGCGGGCCTACTCCAAGTCATGCTCACTCGCGCGACGCAAAAAACATTCAATTGCATCACCGTCGACAGCGACACCTCTACCAGTGACACGGTGCTCGCGTTTGCCACGGGTCAGAGCGACGGTCGTGAACTGAGAACACTCGACGACGCCGGCGCGGATGAATTTCAAACAGCCCTGAACGATATTTGTCAGCAGTTAGCACACTTAGTGGTCCGTGACGGCGAAGGCGCGAGCAAATTCATCGAAGTCGCCGTCACCGGTGCGACAACTGACGAGAGTGCGAAAGTAATCGCCTTGAGTATTGCGAATTCGCCGCTAGTGAAAACGGCCATCGCTGGCGAGGACGCGAACTGGGGACGTGTCGTCATGGCTGTCGGCAAAGCGGGTGAACCGGCAGATCGCGACAAGCTAATGATTAGTTTTGGTGGAATCACGGTTGCGCGCGATGGCGTTGTCGTGCCTGATTACGACGAGACGCCGGTCGCGGCGCATCTGAAAGGCAGCGAAATTAATATCGCTGTGAACATCGGCCTAGGCGATGGCAAGGCGACCGTGTGGACCTGTGATCTCACGCACGGATATATTTCTATCAACGCCGACTATCGGAGTTAGTTAATTTATCTGCGACAGGATAGTTAATTCACGCTGAAGCAGTCTTTCGGCTGCTGACTACTTTCCGCATGGAGCAGGATCCGGCCTGGGCGACTCACCTTAACGAAATAGACGGCTAGAAAAATTCTCCGAACCTAAGGTTCTACTTTTCGGCTTCGCTCTTTATACTGTATTTATGTCCAGTACTCTAGAGCGTCTTTCAGACCTCGTTAATCAACAGTCAATCTATGCGGTGTGTAACAACTGTCGCAGGATGACTAAGCTTCGTTGCGGCTTGCTTCTGCAAACGCACGGCGATCTGTCGATTAAAACGGTCGCAGCAAAACTGCGCTGCAAGCAGTGTGGCTCAAGAGATTGCGGCGTGCGAATTGTTTGGTCGCCTTAATGAGATAGTCACGAATTACGCGAAATACTCAGACGAGTTGCTGTAGTGGTACTGAGCGATTTGGATATTGCTACGGGTACACTGTGGATTTCATGGGACGTTTAATCCCCGAAACGCGATTCTCATCCTAACCACGACAAAACTTTGTAGAATTAGGCCGTCCCGATCCTGTAGATAACTGGCTAACCGAGAGATAACTAGCATGAACGAGCAAACAACAATGGCCACCAACGGCAATCCGCAACTAGCACGGCGCGATTACGAAGTTGTGGTAATCGGTGCCGGTGTTGCCGGAATCTATCAGATCAAACGGCTGATCGATCTTGGCGTAAATGCCACCGTGCTTGATGCAAACGATGATCTTGGTGGCACGTGGTACAACAATCGCTACCCCGGTGCACGTTTTGATTCCGAGAGTTTTACTTACGGTTATTCGTTCTCTAAAGAGCTACTCGACGAGTGGCATTGGAGCGAACAGTTCTCGCCGCAACCAGAAACCCTGCGTTACTTGACTCATGTGACGGAAAAATTTGGGCTTCGCGAATACATGCAGTTCGGCTGCAGAGTCGATGCCATGGTGTTTGATGAAGACACTGATACCTGGACTTTGAGCTTACAAGATGGGCGCAAGTTGACGACGCACTTTGTTATCACCGCGGTCGGCGTGCTCTCGACCCCCACGCTGCCAAAGTTCGAAGGCATGGATAGTTTTAAAGGGATTTCGTTTCATCCGTTTTATTGGCCTCATGAACATCTTGACCTGCGTAGTAAACGAGTCGCTGTGATCGGCACTGGCGCGACGGCGATCCAGTTCATTCCAGAAATCGCCAAAGAAGTGAGTCACCTCACGGTATTTCAACGTCGACCGAACTGGGCGGCGCCGTTGAACAACAGCGTCATCTCTGACGAAGAAATGGCGGCGATCCGCGCACGCTATGACGAGATCTTTGCGACTTGCTCACGTACCCCAGGTGGCTTCGAGCACGAACCCGATCGTCGGCCTTTCAACGACGTCACTCGCGAAGAGCGGATCGCATTGTGGGACCGCCTTTACGATGGTCCAGGGTTCGGTATATGGCTTAGCAACTTCGTCGAAATTTTCGTCGACGAAAAGGCGAACGCGGAATTCTCAGCGTACATCGCGGATCGGATCCGCCAGCGTGTTAATGATCCCGCAATCGCCGAGAAGCTCATTCCTAAAGATCACGGTTTCGGCATTCAACGAGTGCCACTGGAAACAGGGTATTTCGAAACCTATAACCGCGACAACGTCGAACTCGTCGACTCGGCAGAAACACCGATCACGCGGATCACCGAAACCGGTTTATGTACGAGCGATCGAACGTTTGAGTTCGACGTCATAATTTATGCGACGGGATTCGACGCGTTCACGGGTGCACTCGATCGCATTGATATCCGCGGTCTGGGTGGCGCGAAACTGCGCGACAAATGGGCTGATGGGCCGGTCACTTATCTCGGTTTATTAGTGAGTGACATCCCGAACATGGTGATGCTTGCGGGACCACAGACCGCAGCGACAAATTTCCCGCGCGGCGCAGAGCTGGCGGTCGATTGGGCAACCTCGTTACTTGAATATATGCGCGAGCACGACTACAGCCGTTTCGTTGCCAACGAAGATGCGGAGCAGCGTTGGTTCGAACACGTAAAGGAAATGTATAAGGGTGTGCTGATGAGCAAGGCAAAGAGCTGGATCACTGGCTACAACTCAAATCTCGAAGGTCACGAATACGGCAAAACGCGCTACAACATCTACACCGGTGGCGGCCCCAAATACGTGAAGACCTTGAATCGCGCGGCCGAAAATAGCTATGACGGGGTTAGTTTTTTGTAAATTCATGGAAGCACACTTGAGTCGTATAGCGGTGGTTTAAAGCGCGAATTCGAGAGACTATCGCCCAATACGATCCCTGAAATACAGCAACATAAGGAAACTTAGAATGGATATTGGAATTGCACAACCCGTCGCGAATCAAGACGCACCGGCTGACGTCATAGCCAAGCACGCCGAAGATTTGGGATTTGAATCTTATTGGGCACCGGACCACACGATCCTGCCGGTCAAGTACAGCGTCGATTATCCGGGCGGCAGGCCGGGTGACCCGGAGCCGGAATACCTTTGGCAGATTGCCGATCCGCTGATCATGCTCGCGCACGTTGCAGGGGTGACGAAGACGATTAAACTCGCAACCGGTGTACTTCTTGTTCCCGAGCGCGATGCCATTTTATGCGCGAAGCTTATTGCGAGCTTGGATGACTGCTCCAACGGCCGTTTCCTTTTCGGGATTGGCGCTGGCTGGAATCCAGAAGAATGCACCATTCTTGGCGGCGATTTTGAACACCGTTGGACACATACGAAAGAGAACATCGCGGTTATGAAGGCGCTGTGGACGGAACACGCGCCGGAATTTCATGGAAAATATAACGACTTCCCACCGATCCGCTGCTACCCGAAACCACGCCAAGATCCGCATCCGCCGATTCTATTAGGCGCGATTAATAACGCGCTGTCGTTGAAGCGGGTTGCCGATTGGGGCGACGGCTGGATGCCAGTTATCCAGAGTGCGGACGAACTTGCCGCCGGGATAAAACAAATTAAAGGTTTTTGTGCCGCAAGCGGTCGCGATGCATCGCGTATGGATTACTCGGTTTTCGGGATCGGTGATCAATGGAAAACGAAACGCGACATTGAGGCGCTCGGGAAGGCAGGTGCCAACCGAGTTATTGTGATGCTCACCCCGGGTGCGAAAAAAGATCAACTAAAGGCCGAACTCGATCAACTTCGGAAAACCCTTTTCTAAATTGGGGATCCAAGGATTCGTGGCTGCTTGTTCCACGGGTAGATTTTAATCGACTGGTCGAGCGGCCTGCGCGAATTAGAAATTCGCCTTGATGGTCAACTTAGCAAACCGCTTCAACAGAAGCGGCGCGTCCCGCGCTATTGAACGGGTCAAAAGGGCCAGACTCGATTGAACGGAGGGACTGCACCCAGATGGTTTTTCAATCGAGTCTGACCCCATTGAACATGCTTGTTGTCTAATTTCATGGGGGCAGTATATTGATTTACCCTCCCAACACCTGCGTTCGAATTAAATATACTGTCCCACTATTCGCCCAGGTGACACTAGCGAGAGTGATACGTCATTAACCTTAACCAATTTGAGCAGGCAATTGATTCACCGTTCGCTTGGTGCATAACGGTTTAGCCCAAATTACGATACGGAGGATCAACCCGTGGCAAAGCCTAAAGTCATTGTTCAGATTTACCCGATGCTGCCGGCCAAAGATCGCGCGGACCGAGAACGGAAACGTCCGCTCGGTCGGAATCGCGAGGTTTACCAGCAAGTCCTGCATGAAACATTAGACATCGTGCGCGAACTCGATCAAATGGGGGTGTGGGGGATCAGTACGATCGAACATCACATGCATTCGGAGGGTTACGAAGTAGGGCCCGATCCGGGTGTTTTGAACGCTTGGTGGGCGAGCCAGGTGAAGAACGCCTACGTCGGTGCGTTGGGTTATGTGATGGCAACCCGCGATCCGATCCGCGTTGCGGAAGAAACCGCCATTCTCGATCACATGACCCAAGGCCGTTTGTTCGTCGGCCTCACCCGAGGCTATCAATCGCGTTGGATGAGCACGCTAGGCCAGCATGTCGATGCAGTTGCGACCGTATCTGACGGCAGTGACAACGATCTCAAGAATCGCAAAATATTCGAAGAGCGCGTAAAAATGCTCATCGATTGCTGGACACAGGAATCTGTGTCGATCGATCAACCGCATTACCAGATACCCTATCCGCACGATACGGGAGTCGTCGGCTACCCAGCGCGCGACAGCATTTACAAAGCCGGTGCGCATGGCGAAATCGATGCTGACGGTAGCCTGCGACGTTTGTGCGTGGTGCCAAGCCCTTACACTAGACCCCACCCGCCAATCTTTATGCCCATGAGCGGTAGCGCGGCATCGATTCCCTTCATGGCAAAAAACGGTTTTCGTCCTGTGTACTTCACGCCGCTAAAAGCGCTGGTCGGGTTCGCGCATCTGTACATCGAAGAAGGCAAAAAAGCCGGCATCGACTACGCACTCGGCGAACGTCAGGTTATCGCGCGTTGGATCCACCTTGGCGATAAGAAACAATTTCGCCAGCGAGTGAGAGACTACGATCAAGAGATGTATTACCACCATTACTCGACATTTTTCGAAGGCATGCCACGTCCTGAAACAGTCGAAGAAAACGTCGATTGCATGCTTGACAGCGGCATCTTCATGGGCGGCACGGTCGCTGAATTGAAAGATCAATGGCACAAAATCTACGAAGAATTACCGGTCGAGTACATCACATTAATTTGGCACTACGCTCAGTGTCCTAAGGAAGTGATGTTAGAAGAGCTCGGTGTGTTCATGAATGAAGTGCTGCCAGAGCTGGACGCACCGTCCTCTGACGGCGTGATTATCCAAGGACTGGCCATGTCTTAACTGTTGTATAACGACTAGGTATTGGCAGCAGGGTCGATCGGGATCGATAAGCGACCACGTGACTCACGAACTGATGTCGATTTTTACGATTTCGATAATAAAGAACGACCGGGAGATGTCAGCATGAAACTCGAAATCCGCAGCGTCGAAAGCGCGTTCGACGGACTGTCGTTTGGTGAATTCGGGCCCTACGAAAAAGTAGTCGGCCGCGCCCACGGCGAAGCAGACCCACGCCATCGCCTCAACACTGACGTCATTAACCTCGACAAAGCCCCACGCAATGCGGCCGGCCTGGTCGAATATTCCGTTGATTTTTGTGTTCTCAAACCGGTCGATATGTCGAAAGCGAATCGCCGGCTTTTGTACGACGCGCCGAACCGCGGCGACAAACTCGCGCTCGTTGATCTCAACGAATCGGTAAAAGGCGTGGGCTCGAACGAACTGACTGGTGCCGCAGACGCAGGCAACGGCTTTCTTATGCGTCAAGGTTATGTGATTGCGTTTAGTGCTTGGGACGGCGGGGTCGCGCCCGGGGTTGGTTATGTAGAGGACGCGAAGGGACACATGATCGCGGATTTCCCAGTCGCGACAAATAACGGTGCGCCGATCGTCGGGTTAAGTCGTGAAGAGATTATTTTTGCACACACGCAAAGTCCGGCGCGCGCACCGCTCGCTTATTCCGTCCACGAGCCCGACAAAGGCACGGCAACATTAACCGTTCGTCAGCAAGAGCCGGACCCCCGGGTCTTAGTTCCGAACGATCGATGGCACTTCGTAACGAACCGAGAAATTGAAGTCGACTTGGTTGAAGGTTTCGATGCAGGCGCGCTCTACGAATTGATTTATGCTGCTTGCGATCCGGTGATCATGGGCCTTGGATTTGTTGGCGTACGCGATCTCTTGGGCTTCTTGCGGTATGCGAATGTCGATTCTGCTGGAACACCTAATCCGCTGAACCTCAACGGCAACCCTGGTGTGAACTACGCCATCGCCCACGGTCGTTCGCAACCGGGACGCTTTCTACGTGAATTTCTGCGTCTCGGGTTCAACGAAGACCCCTCTGGCCGACCCGTCTTCGATGGTGTCTATACCACGTTGACGGGATCGCGGCGCATGTTTTTGAACGAGCCGTTTTCGCAACCTGGCCGCTTTCCGCGTCAACACGAGGACCATTTGTTTCCCGGGGATCAGTTTCCGTTTACCTATCCGACGTTGACGGATCCCATCAGCGGCAAGACGGACGGCATTCTCTCGCGCTGCGTGGCAAGCAACACGTGTCCAAAGATTATGCACGTCGATTCGAGCACTGAATTTTGGCAAGGCCGCAGTTCATTAATTGTGACCAACCAAGACGGTTCAGCAATCGAATTACCTGATGAAGTTCGTACCTATCTGCTCACCGGTAGCGGTCACGCTGGACCGCAAATGCTAGCGCATGCGGCAATGTACTGGAGCCCGTCGTTAAATCCCGTCAATGAGCTGAACTACTGTGCGCTCGTAAGGGCGCTGATTACTGCACTCGACGCATGGGTCACGGAGGGTATCGATCCACCGCCGAGTTGCTATCCGAGTGTCGCTGACGGCACCCTAGTGCCGCTAGAAGACTTGGATTTTCCAGCAATACCTGGCGCGACCTATACCGGAAGACTCAATGGTCTCAGCGATCGCGATTACGCGACGCAACCACCGCGCGCCATCGCGGGGCGCGACTACACCGTCCTCGTCCCAACGGTTGATAGCGACGGCAATGAGATCTCTGGGATCCGCTCGCCGGACATCGGCGCACCACTTGGCACTTATACGGGATGGAATTTACGCGGCGAGAATTACGCAGAAGGTGCGTTAATGGTCGTTGGATCATTTATGCCGTTTGCTAGCACCGCTGCCGAACGCAAAAAGACCGGCGACCCGCGTCCCTCACTCGAAGAGCGCTATCCGACGCACGCCGACTACGTCGACGCCGTTCGTACGGCGGCGAGCGAACTTTATGATCAACGATTTCTGTTAAACGAAGACGCAGCGCGCTACGTGGCGAGCGCGAAAGCCTCTAAGGTCGGGAAGTAGCGCGCGACGTCATTAGGGACGAACTATTTAAATTCTTCCGAGTACCTGTGGTCGAAATAATTAGTCCGTCCCTCTATTCGCGCTTCCTAGTCGCGGCCCATCGGATTGGTTACCCGGCGCGTACGCGAGCTCGCCAGCTGAGTGCAAGCAGTGCCGACAACAGCAAGGGTAGCGTGGCCGGCAACGGCACTGGCGCGGTCCCAAAATTTCCCGATTCGCTGGTTACCGTTATCTCTTCTGGGGCAAGCGGATCGCCGTTTAAATTCGTGATGGAGAGCATCACGATGGCGGTGTTGCTGAAATCAGCGGTCGCCGTGGCACCCGCATCAAGCGAAAGAACGAAAAATGACAACAGGGACGTGATGTTGATGGTGCTTTCGCCGACCAGCTGGTAGGTATCGGTCGTCAAAACATCGTTGGTGACCGTCTGCGATGTGTCGTAGCGACGAAAATCATTTGTGCTGAGCAGCCCTTGTGGTGCAACGTTCAGATTAGCCGAGACGCGCGAGTTGCTCCCGTCAATATCGAGTATCCCATCGACGACCATCGTGACGGTGGCTTGATAGGGACTTTCCAGATCGGTCGGTGTAATTGTGATCGTATCGCGCAGGCTCGCGAACACGTTCATTAGTCCTAGTTCGATACTGCTCTGTTGCGATCCGCTGGTATTCGTAATGGTTCCGAAGACCTGAAGCTTGGGAACTGTGCTGTCGACTAGTGACAAGTATTCCCACTCGCCCGGATCCTGGTCGGCGACCGAGATGCTGGGGCGGGAAAATGGCTCCGCGTTTTCGATGTCCGACATGTTCGATTCGAAAGCGAAATCGCCGTTCGCATCAACCCGACCGGACACCCGCATCTCGGGTACCGCGTAGGCACCGTGCGCGAGTAGGGTAAGGCTCAGGGTCAGAATGACGCGCTGCAGTAAGTTTCTCATGATTAAACCCTCCTTAGTTAGTCTGAAGACTAGTACTTCCTTGTACGCGTTATGAGTATAGGACGAAAAAACGTATTTTTCCTCAATCCGAACGGGCGACGTCACGGTAATTAGGATAGGTAATTAGCGACAATATGTCTGTCTCCTTAGACGCGAGCATTCGAAATAAATCTACTGGCTATTCGTAGCCGTGTGTTCATCCGATTGTTGCAGGCGTGGGCAAAACGCGGTGAAGACATTGATGTACGCAATCAGTTGACGTTCGGTAAGCTAGTCCACGACCCGTTCCTATGATGACGATTGCTCTTGCAAAGACGCGATCGAGCTGTTCGATGACAGGCGATTTTTTCTCACACTATTGACCATGAGTCGCGTGAAAATTCACGAATATAAACTGCGAGACGGTTGGACAGATTTCGTGATGATCGCAATATAATCGCTAACGCAGCAGCGGAACGCGCGGTAACAAAGCATAAGGCGCTGTCGGATTACATTCCGACATCAAGATGCGTGCCCAGCGGAGAATATCCCCACTAACGGAAACCTAGCGGTTAATGCTAATCTGGCGAACGTTAAAAAATTCGTGAGTCGTTTTCCTACCCGTGAAGACGCGACTATGAGGAGCTAATTCAATGAATGATCTTAAATTGCGGACCAAACCCAGTGGATCCGACGTTCAATTGTTTGACGCCGTCGTTATCGGCGCCGGCTTCGCGGGCCTGTATGCACTGTACCGTCTACGCGAAATGGGCTTGGCCGTGCGTCTCTACGAAGGCGCAGGTGGCGTCGGCGGCACGTGGTGGTGGAATCGCTATCCGGGCGCGCGCGTTGATTTCCCGAGCGCGCCGTATTACTCCTATTCATTCTCCGAAGAATTACTCAACGAATTTGAATGGAAGGAACGACAACCGTCGCAAGCTGAAGTGTTGTCGTATCTGGATTTTGTCGCGGACAAACTCAAACTACGCACGCATATTCAGCTCGAAACCTGGATCCAGGACGCCGTGTTCGATGAAATCGCGCAACGTTGGAACATCGAGACGCATCTCGGTGAACATATCTCAACGCAATTTCTGATTTCGGCGATGGGTACGCTATCGGAAGCGAACAAACCAAACATTCCCGGCATCGATGATTTTGCTGGCGAGATTATTCACACCGGGCGTTGGCCTGCAGAAGAAGTAAAGTTTGCCGGGAAGCGAGTCGGTGTGATCGGCACGGGTTCATCCGGCATTCAGTCAATCCCGATGATCGCGCGCCAGGCCGAACATTTAACTGTGTTCCAACGCACGCCGCAATACAGTATTCCGGCCGGCAACCGCCCGGTGAAACCTGAGGAAATTGCCGACGCACGGGCGAACTTCGATAAACGCCGTGAATTTATGAAGGTCTCGCCCCTTGGCATGCCTTATCCGATGTCTGAGCGATCTGCCTTGGATGACTCACCCGAAGTGCGCAACGCCTTGTATGAAACGCTGTGGCAAGACGGTGGTCTGCATATGTTGTTCAACAGTTACAACGACCTGCTGACCAACAAAGCAGCGAACGACACACTTTGTGAATTTATCAGAGAAAAAATCCGCTCAATCGTTAAAGATCCCGAAACAGTTAAAAAATTACTGCCCGATTATATTTTGGCAACGAAACGCCAGGCGATCGACGACGGCTATTTTGAAACCTATAACGAAGACCACGTAGACCTCGTGGATTTGCGCGACGATCCGATCGTGAAGATCACGGCCGACGGCATCACGACGAAAAACGGCGAGCATCCACTCGACATGCTGGTACTCGCGACGGGGTATGACGCGATCACGGGTAAATTACTGCGCTTAAATCCCAAGGGTCGCGGCGGCCTAGATTTAGCCACGGCCTGGGATAAACGATTCTTCACCTACCTTGGCGTCGCCATCCCTGGTTTTCCGAACCTGTTCATGGTGCATGGTCCGCAGTCGCCGTCCGTCTTGTACAACATGCCTTATGGCGGCGAGATGGAAGGCGACTGGATCAGGGATTGCATTGCCTACCTTCGCGACAACAACATCGCGACGATAGAGCCTGCCCCGGGTGTTGACGAACCTTGGGCGGAGAACGTCGAGGAAGCCGCCAAGCAAACCTTATTCCATGGCACGGATTCCTGGTATTCCGGTGCGAACATTGAGGGCAAGCATCGTCAATTTATCGTGCATCTCGGTGGACCCGAATATTTTAAGCACCTAACGGACGTTGCGGAGAAAAATTACGAAGGGTTTGTATTGGGGAAGGAATCGGCAACCCTCGCGAGTGCGAAAGCGTAGCGGCCAGTTAAGCGGTAATGAGCGTGGTCGAAGGTGGGCCGCGATCCGGTTGCCTATTAAATAGCCCCTGCAAACTCGACGCGGTTCAACAGATCTTCTATTTTTCGAGCAGCCCGTTCGCATTTACCGATCGTGGACATCACGCGCCAGCGCAAGGCGAAGGATGGCTTCTCGCCTTGCAACTCAGCTAGTACAGTCTGGGTCAACGGACCGCAGTATGCAGTCATTTGAGCTTCGGCATCGACTACTGCCGGATCGGCGTTTTCAAGTATTTCCATTAACGGATAACGATCCATCAGCGCATTTGCGACCCGGCTCTGATAGAGGAAAACGCGCTGGGCTCTCGGCGCGTCGTGCACGTCGCGGACGGGGTCTACGTTGTTAGCGTCAGCATTGCTCAAGGAGGCGCATCCTCCAATGAGCAACGCGCTCAGGAGTAATAGCGCGGCCGGAGTTGCGACGATAACTGTTTTGGTGAGTTCATTCATTCGTACTTACTTCCAGAGTCCGGACGAGTCGGCGGCCGAAAAGTGCCTTCGCGAAGTGCCTAGTGTGTAACCCTACGATGATAATAAAAAATGTTACGTGAGATATCTCACACTCGGCGTTTAACGAAGTTAATAATCGGTAAAAAGGTTATTAACCTTTAGGCTAAACGGACTCGCTTCCCAACGCGGCCCCTTTTTTGGCCAACAGATGGTCGTCACGCGCGCGAATTAACGCCGGGCGCCTATTGGATTGATTCGATCATTGAGCTAGCCATTGTGGAGATCGCTCGGCGAAACGGTCGAGATATGTCCTTGCACCGCACGGTTTGATTTTTTTACACTGGGCGAAACGTCGGTAAATGCTAGTCGCCATCACAGCGCAACCCACCTCCTAATTATTAGCACAGGATAAGAACTATGCCCAAGCACTTGAGCCTACTTCAATGGACCGAGGGCACGACCGGAGTCGATCTGGTCGCCGCCACGAAACGTCTTGAGCGACTCGGTTATTACGAGTTGTGGTTGCCAGAGATTTATGGGCGCGATCCGTTTTCTACCGCCGGCTATCTCCTCGCTAGCACCGAGAAGATCTACGTTTCGAGTGGCATAGCGAACGTTTACGCCCGAGACGCAGACAACGCAGCGCAAGCAGCAAACGGGTTGTCCGAACTTTCCGGTGGACGGTTTCGCCTCGGTCTAGGTGTCTCGCATCCCGTCTTCGTTGAGCCACGCGGTCACACTTGGATCCCTCCGGTGAAGAAAATGCGGAGCTACATCGAGCATGTCAAAGCCGCACGCATAGATAGTCCGCACGCCAAGAGGCCAGCGCCAGTGATCGTTGCGGGCCACGGCAAAGGCTTACTTGGCGTGGCAGGAAGCCATGCCGACGGAGCGTTCGTCTTCTTGCAACCCATTGAGACTGTTCGGATCGCGCGCGAAATCCTGGGTCCGGATAAAGAGATCCACGTAGCGGTTCGCTGTGTCCTCGATCCCGATCCTGAGTCCGCGCGTGATTTGGCGCGGCGCGCGTGCGCTTGCTACATTGGTCTCCCGGCCTATCACGACCGCTGGAGCGATCTCGGCTTTGTCGAAAGCGACTGGAATACGGGCGGCAGCGATCGCTTAATTGACGCGATCTGTGCCTGGGGCGATGTCCCTACGTTGCGCGACAAGTTCACTGCTTACTATGCAGCAGGTGCGACTCACGTCGTACTCTATCCGTGCAACCCGGATGAAACGTATAGCGCGGATAGCGCCGTGTCCAAAAACTGGAACTGGCCGCTACTCGAAGCACTGGCCCCGGCTGGCTGAGGGAATTTGATCCCATGCGGGGCAGATTACGGAATCGCGGATCTGGGGCCGTTCATTTAGTTCTGCTGACAGTTCGTTTTTTCGATCTATCGCGATCATTGAAATAGATCGTCAGTGAATATAGTCAAAAGCTAAATTCAAAATTTAATACACCGAGAAGTTGCGAGTCGCGCGCGGCCAAGCCATTCTCACCAGCCGCAAACAAATGACCGTTGCCGTCGTAGACGTCATATTTTAGTTCCGGGCGAATGAGTAAGTGCTTGCTCACGTCCCAACCGAGGCTGGCGGTCAGGGCATAGACGTCACCGCCTCGTGCGCCGACCCCGCTCCATAGCACATTGGCGGCGTTCTCGTCTGTGAACCACTCAAAGCGCGTACCGACATGGACGTTCTCGATCAGCCGATAGCGGAATCCGCCATTCGCTCCATAGAACGCCGAATCACGCGTGATAGCAAACGGTAGCGGACGCAGATCACCGCCTTCCTGATAGCCATAGACGGATTCAAAGACCAGCAACAGTCGCTCGGTCGCCGCGTGTGTCGCAGTGAAAAAACCGACGAAGCGATCGAGATACTCGTTGCTTGAACTCAAGGCGAGAAATTGCGAGCCCCCACCGAGTGGGTAAGCGATGCCGTTAATCAGTTTGGCGTCACCGAAGTCGTCTTCGCCGTTGCCGTAAATCGTTTCAATGTCGAGCCAAGTGCGCATATCGGGACTGCGCCAGCGACCCGCGAACATGAACGACGGGCCACCCGCACCTGATCCGAAATCGATACTGTTCCAATCACTCGTGATACCAAAACCTAAACTCGCATGCCCAAGCGCCGGGTCGAGTGGCAGCTTGAATTGCGTCAGTATGCCGACATGTTTCGCGGGGCTCGCAGTAAACGCATACGTGCGGCTCGAAAACATGTTCGGTGGCACCAAGGCTTTGCCGATTTCGAGGCCGAGCGAACTATGCCAACTGCCGACCAGCACGGACGCGCCAGCGCCAATCGGCAGATATATGTCGAGGAAAAATTCCGTCAGTGCGAGACGATTTTTGTCGCGTGCGTTCCACTCCCAATCGTCGAAGCCTTTCGTCGACCAGAATACGCCGTCCTCACCATAGTGCGCAGTCACCGCCCAGTCGACAATTACTTCCTCGCCGCGCGGCCCAGGTAGCGGAGTTACCCGGCTCAGTACATTGCGGTTCGGTTCGAACATGTGGCCCGGCGGACAGGCGCTGCCCTTGCACACAATGAGGCCAATGTGTTGCAGGTTGAGCCCTTCGTCTTGAACTAGACCGCCTTGCGGCTGCAGTCCGCGGCCGCGACCCTGAGGCAGTAATGTTTTCGCAATATCGTGATTCGATTTCGCGGCCGAGACATGCGCGTAGCCGAGTACTCCAATGTTGAATTCCCGTTCGAGCTTATCGCCGAACAAGGCGCGAAAACCCGCACCATGTGGTTTTTCAGGGTCGCCGAATGACAAAGCTGGCGCGAAAAATACGGTGACCGTAATCAGAATGATAAGTTGTTTAATAAACCCATCGCCGCAGTTTGAGGAATTAAGCATCACGGCCAAATACTAACAGGGATCCGGTAGATCCGGGGACAGTTAACTTATTTCACTCGGTTAGCTCATTGCCTAAAACGTGGGGTAATCGATCCACGGAACTCTCTGCTTTACACAAGTCGATGTCGATGCGGCTGATCTTGGACGTGGATTTCACTGATGTTTTTTCAAGGAAACTGCATTTGCGAGTGGGTTCCGCCGGACTGGAAAATCTATGTCCGGCGAACGACTTTGATGTATCAAAAGCGTTCTCCGGAACTCTGCGATCCACAACAACGCAAAAATTCCTCTAACCCGTTGCGCATTTTGACTGTTGAAGGCATCCTCGTTGCATTGTCACTGCAGCTGGGCAGTCAACGACGGCTTACAGGGGCTTACGATGGCACGAGTGCCGTGATTCAAAATACAAGTGCAACGATTCGGTGCGACCAAAGAACACAAACGAGTCTGCCGCTTCGGTGACAAATAGCGCTAATGAAAATTCCACGCCACCTTGTTACGACTTTAACCATTGCGGGGGTCGCTCTGTGCGTCATGCTGTATTGGACACAAACAACCGGAGTGCAAATTATTTGTGATTCGTTCCCGATCGGATCGGTTGTCGAAGATTCCGAACAACTAGCGAATAGCTTCGGTGTGCAGCTTAAAGGTCCGTTTGATCTGATCGATAAGCCCGGAATAAAGCACTACACCTATTGCGCGCAGTTCACGCTGTGCAAGATGTCGTGCGAAATGGAAATGAGCGGAACGGTCGTCGCTCATTCAGTTTTGAACAAATGAGTTCGTCCAGACCCACATCGGGCAAGCGTTTACCTGATTCGGCGCCGATAAGCGTTGTTGATTGCAAATTAAGGTTGGTGTGTTTTCTCGAGATGCGCGACGATTTCATCGCAACTTAATAAGTCGGCATATTTCTGGCGCATGTCGAAAAGGTTTGCCTCATGAGGTCCGATTGCGCGATCACCGACGCAATCAGTGGCGACGATCGTTCTGAAATTGTGGCTCATCGCATCAACCACGGATGCGCGCACGCAGCCTGAGGTCGTCGCGCCCGTCACGATAAGCGAATCAGCGCCGCGGCCAGTAAGCCACGCGGAAAACCCAGTACCGAAGAACGCTGACGGTTGGGTTTTGCGAATAATGGCTTCCCCGGCGCGTGGCGCGAGATCGTCGACCACCTGACCCATCGGCGTGTCTTCGTTGAACTTTTCGAGTCCGGGAAGTTTTAAACAGAACGCGCCAGCGTCCGATCCGTCTGCGGCGTACACGATCCGCGTAAATGCAATGGGTAAATCGTGTTTTCGGGCGGCTGCTAGTAGGACTTTGGTGCGCGCAACGGCGG